>DATEPX010000204.1:0-2239 GCA_035272945.1 Terriglobales bacterium | reverse complement strand
GAGGAGTTTTTCCCAGCCGCGGTTGGATATCAGGCGTTGAGGCGGGGCTGCAGACAGCCGGGTTTTTGTGTGCTGGCATCCATGGGGAATCGGCCGCGAGCGCCGCGGCCAAACGAGACGTGGAAGTGATTCCACTAAGCCGGTACAACCGAGGACGGGTGGCACGAGAAGGACTGCAGATGGGCTTTGCCGCGGTGGACGCGCGTGAAATCCGGCGCGGCGTCCAAGATCTCGCGGTTGGGTTAGAAGGAGAGTCAAGAACCTGGCAACGACGAGAGGTTAGCGAGATCGCTGCAAAGCGCTGTTAACCGGAGAGCCAGCGAAGAAATGATGTCTCGAATCTACCGTCAACAATTCAGGCTACAGGAGCGGGCGTTTCCCGTGTACCTGCCACATGCCGGCAAGCAGGGAACGGCGTCATACCAGCGTTATGCGAATTGTAAAGAGTGGCGGCAAATGACAATGAAAGCTCAAAAGAGAAGGTGAATTTAAGGTAGCCCGATTTGATCAGGACTTGCTGATTTCCCTCGACGCGGCTCCGCCACATGGTGATTAAGTTGATTTCAAAGCTTACCAGCGCCCCGAAGCTTGTGTGGCCTCTGCAGAACTTTGGCGCACTCCAAGTGCTGCTCTTGTGAAAACTGATGTTGAAAAGGCTTCGTTGGTTTTCAGCCGTCCGCCGAGATCGACGGTGCTACACGCCTGCTGCCACCACGCTACCTGGAGGCGCACTCCGCGCTTCGGGCTCGGCGAGCCCCTCTCGGAACCGCAAGTGCCGCATGCGCGTCAATTCGACCAGAGGTCGCCACACGGCGTGTACCAAGTGATGCTTGATGAGCAGGTGCCAGAACCTGTTGGAACGCTTGTACAGGTAGGACATCGCCAAATACGGTGCAGCCGCGCGCCAATCCTCGGGCCGACGTCGCCAAATCGAGGCGTGGGAGAAGAGCCGCTCGTAGATCCACGCGTAACCTTGCTCCAGTTCCTCCGGTGACATGTGCTTTGGACGGAACACGGCATGCGCCGTATCGTAAAGAGTCCAGTCGCGGTGCAGCAATCGCCCTTCCGCCTCCATTTGCTTGAACAGCGGAGTCGCCGGATACGGCGTGAGAATGTGAAACGTTGAGCATTCCAGGCGGTTCTCCTCGACCCATCCGGCCGTGCTAGCGAAAACATCCTTGCGGTCGTGATCAAATCCCAGCACGAACGAACCGTTCACTTGGATTCCATTCTCGTGGAGCATGCTCACGCGGCGCGCGTAATCGGCCGTCCTCGGCGTTTTCTTCCGTGCATCGGTGAGGTTTTCATCCGTCAGTGACTCGAAGCCGACGAATACGCCCGTACAGCCTGCAAGCGCCATGGTTCGGATTAGACCGGGATCGTCGGTGACATCGATCGAGACGGCGGCACTCCAGATCTTGTTCAGCGGTCTCAGCGCATGACACAGCTTGCGGAGATACTCCCTGTTCGAGCCCAGGTTATTGTCGATGAAGACGCCGTACGGCTGGTCATCGGCTTCAAACTCCCCGGCTATTTGCTGGGGATCTCGCATTCGATACGGCATGCGCAAGCCATCAGTTGCCAGGTAGCAGAACCCACACCGATTGTGACAACCGCGCGTAGCAATCAGACTGCTGGTCGTCAAAAAACTCTGTCGCGGTAGAATAGATCGCCTTGGCGCCGGATCCTCGCGATAGTTGTTTTCATAGGTTGCCACGTATTTTGACTGCAGCTGGCGCGACTCCACATCAGCCACGATGCGCGGCCACAGCTGCACTCCATCGCCTACGGCGAGCGCGTCTGCGTGTGGTGCGCACTCTTCGGGACACGACAGCACGTGCAGTCCTCCCAGGATGACCTTGCTTCCGCGGCTTCGGTACCAGTGGGCAAGCTCGAAAGCGCGCCTTGCGAAGGTCAGGTGGACCGTAATCCCCACTAGCTCCGGCATGGGCCGAAAGGGCGGCCGGCCGTCAAGCAGGTTTTCGTCCCAATATCGAACTTCCCAGTCTTCCGGTGTCGTCGCCGCGAAGCTGGTCAGAGCCAGTGTCGGAGTAAGCATGTGTTTCCCGAAGCTCGCGTTCGGGTCTTTCGGATAAAAGGGATTGATCAGCAGCGCGTACCGGCGCTGCAACGGTCCTGCCCAACTGGTGGGATCAAGGAGCGGCGGCCGGGTCATCTCCGGAGGACTCCAATGGTGTCGCGGGGGTCTCACAAAGGGCTCAGCAGGTACGCTCATGAA
>DATEPX010000203.1:0-14075 GCA_035272945.1 Terriglobales bacterium | reverse complement strand
GCTGTCGATGCGGAGAGTGGAACGGTCCTTGCTCCGGAAGTGGCCGACTCTAGCGGTCCAGCCGGAGACGCGTTGGCAAAGGTGTTTCTAAAAGCGATCGAGGCCAGCCGGACACTGCCCAAGGAGGTCAGAGTGCGCAACCAGAGGGTGAAGGACTGTCTTGCTCCGCTCATGGAATCTCTCGGCGTTACGATTCGCGTTGCCAGCAGGCTCCCAGCTTCAGACGAGGCGCGGTCTCATTTGCGTAGCTTCTTTAATGCAGGTTTTGGCGGTAGATAGAGCCTGAGCGTCATGATCTGAACAGGGTAGGTCTCCTACAGCCTACAGCAACACAGTCCGCACGATAATGGGGATCGAGGATCAGCCAGCCGCTCAGCTTGTCCCGGCCCACTCCGAAACGTCATCGCTGGCCGACTTCTAAGGACCGGTCCGGGTCAACTTTCTAATAGCCTGGGCGCATCGTTCTTAGTTGAGTTCCTGGGCGAGTCCGATGAGAAGCCCTTCAGGCCCGCGGATGTAGCAGAGCCGATACGAGTCCTGATACCGGACTACGTCGCCCACGAGCTGTGCGCCGCGCTTGCGAAGCCTACCAAGCGTCTCGTCGATATCGTCCACGGCGAACATGACGCGGAGGTAGCCTAGAGCGTTCACCGGGGCGTTGCGGTGATCCGCGACGACAGGTGGCGTGAGGAAGCGGGAGAGCTCGAGACGGCTGTGGCCGTCTGGCGTGCGCATCATCGCAATCTCGACGCGCTGATCGGCAAGTCCGGTGACACGCCCTGCCCATTCTCCTTCGATCGTGGCCCGCCCTTCGAGCTCAAGGCCGAGCTCTCGAAAGAAATCAATTGTCCCTCCGAGGTCATCGACGACGATTCCTACGTTATCCATTCTTTTGAGCGCCATGCACCGAATCTACACAATGTCGCCTAGATGAAACAACGGGCGCTTTGCGGGGCGCGCCGAAACACGAGCGGCGCGGAGTTTGCCAAAACGCCCGAGCAGCCGTTGATCGGCGCGAATCACGGGCGATCCTGAAGTGCATCGTAGGATCAGTACCGACAAACGCGCTTGTATTGACTGATCGGGGCAAGTTCCGGGTGGTCGGCCACCCTTACCTTGAGATTACTTCAGGCTTGCCCGTCATCCGGGAGTGGCTGTGATCGCGTTCTTTGGATTCCGTCTAGTGGGCTGCCAAATGCCATCTCGTTGGTCAGCGAGACGCGAATTGCAGTGCTACGACGCGCCCGACTGTGTGTCGCTGATCATTGACGACGGAAGCCCAGACTACCTCAAGTGACTGGCCGAATCGGTTGAGTGATCACCGGTTGCCCGGGGCAACACCGGCTTCAAGCGGTGAATCTGGTCGAGAAGAGCCCGCGGCGACACCGGACGGCCTAGGAAATCCTGCATCAAGGTGCGAGTGTCACGCTCCGAGCCATAGCGCAGCAGGTGTTCAGAGAGCCAGCCACACCAGCGGGAATCTCCCGTATCGAAAGCGCCCAGGGCTCCTGAGATGTGCGCCCGCATCTCAGCGGTAAGGATGGCCCCGAAACCGTAGTTCACCATGTAGCCGGGAAGGTCTGCCAACTGCACTCGTACCGCCCACCAGGAAAACTCGGGATGCGGCACGATATGCAAATAGCGGCTGGTGATTTCGGTCCAAAGCGCGTTGGGGTCGGTTAGGGGAGCGCGAAACATCCGCAGTTCGAACAGGGACCAGGCCACGTCGAGCACGACAACAGAATATAACGCCCGCAGCGAGAGTTGCTCCGGGGCTTCATGGCCCAGGTAGCGGCGCTGCCAGACGGGCTCATAAGTGCTCCAGGAGGGGACATCGGCGAAAGCCTCGCTGAAAAGGTCGCTCGGCCAGTCCACAAAGGCGGGACGATTACGAATCGCGGTGATGTTCACCGCGTGGCCGTTCTCGTGCACCAGCTCATTCAATACGAACAGGCCGCCGCGCTCGTACGGGGCCGACACGCGCGCGACCGTGGGCCTCCAGGCCCCGTTCACCATGCGTCCGTGGGTGACAAATTCCGTGTAAGCCAATGCCGCCTTTTCCGGCCGGGGGGCGAGATCGTAGAGCGTTCCCATTAGCGCCAGCTCAGCGCCCAGATCGCGGTAGTAGCGCTGGTTGATCGGCTGCAGCGATTCCCGCGGGATGTATATCCCGAGCAAGCGATCGGCCTCCCCTGCTTGGAAACGGAAGTCCCAGGGCTCAACCATGACATCGCCGCTCGATTCGCGCCAGGCATCGAGGATCTGCACCAGCCAGCGTTCGACTTCGGCGGGATCGATGCCGACGTCGCGGGCGGCGTTGTCGATTTCCGAGCCGTTCTTGGCCGCTTCAGCGGCAGCCCCGGCGATCATGCGGCGATAGGGGCTGTCGGGCTCGTTGTTGCCGTTGATGGCCCGCCACAACGGAACAAAAGCAAAGAAAACCGCCTTCCGGCGGCCAGGATCGGAGGTTTCATGCAGCAGGTCGAGGGCGGAAATCCGGTTGATCTTGCCGCCCTCAAAGCTGAGGCTGTTGCCGATTTGGACGAAACAGGCGACGAGGGCAGATTTGAGGTCCGGATATGCAATGTCTTTGCGGGCCGCATCTTGGCATTTGGCCGAGGGGCTGAAAAGCGCTCCGCCGCCGGTGAAGGCCTTCATCTGCTTCCGCATGGCGGCGATGGCCCTGGTGTCTCCGCCGGAGAGTCTTGAGGCGGGCAACCTCTCCAGTTCCTTTGCCAGTTTGGCGCGCTTCTTGCAGTAAAACTTCTCCCAGGCAGCGCGGTCTTTACCCTGGTAGGTGCTTAGCAGGCCGGAATCGATGGTGGCCAGGATGGTGTTAGCGTCACTGACGTCAGCATAAAGATACTCGACCGCCGAGACCTTCTTCGAGCCGGCCAGGAGACCGGCGTCTGCGCCAATAGACTTGGGCGAAAGGAGCAAACTGCAAGCCAGACCGAGGGAGAGCAGGTTTTTCATAGAACTTGTGTCGAGGGATTGTAGCAGTGGACAGTCACTCCAATTGGCTTCACGCGGGCGTGGAAGGACGCACCAATTCCACCGCCAAGGCGGAGCGTCTCGGTCCGGACGAACTCGCAGCTTTTGCGAACCCCGTGGGATACGTCTTGATCACGCGCGCGCGATCATTCGATGCGCTACGCCATGGCTAAAGATGGCGTGTTCTTCCACGCTCGCGGAAGCGGTCGTTCTTGCGCGCTTGGGAGCCAGAGACGTACTCCATCGCGGTCCAGAAGGCATGCTCGCAGCCGCGCCTGCTCAAATGTGATGGGACTGCGAAGCGTTGTCTCGATCGCAAAGCTCTGGCGAGCCCGAATGTGGTACCGTCCTGTGAAATACGCCTCAAGCCCTTCCGACTCACTCGGTGCATCGCAGAAATCCGACTCTCCCTGGATCATGAGCGTGGGAGTAGATAACACACGAACCTCCTGGAGTTTCTGCTGTCGCGAGTCGTGCCGCGAATCCCAAGCTTCGCCTTTGAGCCAACTCCAAGCCGTTGCCCAGGTAAGACGGTGGTCGCCGACGTAGGAACATACCATTCTATTGATACCCACCACCGATGGGGGATTCGATCGGAGCTTCTGGGCGGATCGTCGGCAACCCTCACCTTGGGATTACTTCAGGGTTCGACCTCTTCCGAAGCCACTTATGGACACTCACTTTGTCGTGCACGGTCCAGAGTAGCGTTGGGCGGCGGGATAACCAAGACAAGACTACAAGTTCGCTCCGAAGGCAAGCAGTCGGCCATCGCGATCCTTCACCACAAACTCACGCGAGTGCCAAGGCATATTGGCAAGTCCCCGCGTGAATTCCACGCCTCGAGCTGCATACTCCGCGTAAAGCGCGTCTGCATCTTCGATGAATACATACGCGTCGAACAGTTCGTCCGAATACTTGTTGGGGTTGGCTGTGGGAGGTTCGGCACAGCGGAAGTGAATCGCCTGCTCGTCGCGCGCAACGATGGCGTAAACCGGCGGGTCGTGCCACGTGCCCAAACACTTGAAGCCAAGCTTAGCTTCGTAATAGGCAAGAGTGCCGGGGATGTCCAGAGTGAAGAACTGAGGCGCGATCCGACAAATCATGAGGCAAGCCTCCTATAGATAGAAAAATGCTGGTGGTGCCGACCGCGGGTCGCCGGCTGTTTTCTCCTTCGACTCGCGAGAACGGCGTTCTGGTAACTCATAAAATCTCGGGGCGGATCGTCGGCAGACTGAAAGGAATCAGCGTCTGGCAGGCCCGTAATGCGGGATCTTGCGAATTAGATGATTTACCGACAAGTACGTATTCGGGAAATCATTTGGCCATCGCGTGCGGTCTTAGGCTCCGGACAAAGATCCACACAAGCTCCAGAAGCATGGGCCACACAATAACCATCGTTACGATCCAGCCGCATCTTGAACGAGCAGTGCCGGCCATAGGCGCGTAAAGGACCAGGCAGAGTGCAGCATTGGCGAGATAGGCGGTATTGAGACCGGCAAGCGAAGCGCGAGTCGGCAGGATATCGCGACGTGTCAGAAACAAGAGCGCTCCACTTGCGACCAGGATGCCAAAGGTAGGGCCGAGGATTGAGAGACGTCTCCATTCATTCATACGGGCGAGGTTTCCGAGGCGCAACAAGAATGGCATTGTCACCAATAGCGTCCCGAAAATCGAAAGCGCAACGACGATCCAGATCAGGCGTCGTCCGAATGGAGTGGACAGGCGTCTCGGGAAGAGGGAACGCAGGCAAACCCAAGCCATCGGAAAGCCCAGAAAATACGGTGCTCCGATGAGGGCGTGCCACCAATTACCCTGATTACCTGGAACCTTCAGCCGCACGGCGTCCCACGGGGACGTGTTCAGCGCTATTGGGAGAAACGCGGTGACGGCGGCTGCAACCGAGATCACCAGCGCAACAGCATTGAACCAGATGGACTCCCGCTGTTCTTCCCACGGTGTCTCCAAGTAATTCTCCATCCGCGTCGCGAAAGCTACCTCGCAGCGGTCTAAGCATTATGCGCCTGCTCAATTGTTGAAAACAGGCCTCTCTGACAATGCCGGCGATGTCAGAGACGCCTGATTACGCCATCTGGTCTGACGATTCCGTTTACCAGTTGGGAAGGGTACAGTAATTGCATGACTTCACAGCAAATCCTCGACGCGATACTGCCGTTGAATGAGGCTCAACGTTTGAAGTGGTTGATCAACTTGGGTTGGAGATGACTGTGTCAGCTCGTGCTGGCTATCCACGCGCCACGCTGGTAGATGACAAGCTCTCATACTTGATCGCGTTTAATGAGATACAGCACCAGATTTACAATTTCATGCGGCACTCCCCTGCGGAAGGCAATTGGAAGATCGAAGATTTCTTGGAAGGGCTTCACCAGAAAGCTGTGGCATCTGGCGTCGACGTCAAGGGCTACTTTGGTGCGGCTGTGAAATCATCTTTACGAGGCATGGCGCGGTAGATGGCGTAATCATTACGTGATATGACTAGCGGTCAAAACGCGATATTGATGCCTCTTAACAGAGATTGAATCCGTACCACGTCCCAATTGTGCAATGATTAGACGCTTCATCAAACGCATAACACTGCAGAAAAAATAATGCGCAATGAAAAGGAGAGACCGATGATCCGATCGTTGAAGATTGGCCTGCTTGCGTGCTGCGGGATTCTCTTGGCGGCGTCTCAGTCTCCACAGACCACGGACATGGCCGGTGCCCGGGCGAATGTTTCCAACGAAACGATAGAAGGGCTGGTTCGGGATATTGCCTGCCCAATTCAGAATCTTGATAACCATGCGACGAGTATGGGCGGCAAGTGCGTACAGGATTGCGTGAAGGGTGGCTCGCCGCTCGTTATTCTGACCAAAGATGATCGGCTGTATTTCCCCATCTCTGCCAAGATGCCCGATACGGATCAACGGCAGGTACTCATGCCGTTTGTCGGCAAGTACGTGCGGGCGAGCGGGATTGTGTTTGAGCGAACCGGAACTCATGCAATCGTGATCACGGAAATTAAGGAAATGAAAGAGGTCCGGGTGAAGGATGAGGAATAGGCCGCGGACTACGAATAGTTGATGAAAACCGCCTTTACACTCATTGTGTGGTTGGTGGCCTCTTGGGTACCGGTTCGTCGATCAGCATTTCTGCGGGACAACCCCCGTGTAGCAGTCCTCGATTGCGGTTCCTCTGCAATTTAAGGCTCCAAAAGCATAGGCCGCTTCCATGTGTCTCGAACTCCATCACATTTTCGGTGATCTTCAAGTTGAGTATCGGCAGCTTAATTTCTCTCGCGTCTGGATTGACCAGCACAACCGCATCGCCCAGCCTCTTTTCTAATTCAACGATAACCACTGTGATGGCGGGTTTATCGGTGACCCGACTCGTGCTCGTTTGCCACATGCCAATGAATGGAGACTGCCCGAAGGCACGGGTTGTTGCCACAAAAAGGGCGGGAGCAAAGGAGAGTCTCATCCAGATTCACCCTACGCTGTAATAGACACTCTCGTCGGTGATTTCGGGTCAATTGTCGAAATCGCGGTTACGCTTATTGTGGGGTTCTCGCCTTGATTGCAACAGTCATCCAAGAACTGCTACCCTCGGCACACAATACTCTTGCCTTCCAAGCAAGGATTAAGTCCGCACAGCCATGGCGCACATCGTTCTACTTGGGGATTCGATCTTCGATAACGGCTGCTATACCATGGGCGGCCCAGACGTGATCTCACAAGTTCGTAAGCTGTTACCCGCTGGGTGGCAAGCCTCCCTATTGGCGGTGGATGGTGCCACGACTGAAGACGTTCCTTCCCAGTTGCGGCGTATGCCATCCGATGCTTCGCATCTGGTGCTCAGCGTCGGAGGAAACAATGCGCTGATGAATTCCAATATTCTCCATATGCCTGCCGGTTCTACTTCCCAGGCCATAGGAACATTGGCGGATGCCTCGAAGCAGTTTGAGGAAAGGTATCGAAAAGCGGCTGACGAGTGCAGACGGTTGGGTTTTCCTTTGGCACTTTGTACCATCTACAACGGGTGCTTCCCCGACCTTGATTTCCAGCGAGTGATTTCAACTGCACTCATGGTATTCAACGACGTGATCTTGAGGGTCGGAATCGAGTTCCGTTTGCCGATCATTGATCTTCGATTCGTTTGCTCCTCACCGTCTGATTATGCAAATCCAATTGAACCTTCTTCTGCGGGTGGTGCCAAGATTGCTCGCACAATTGTGAACGTGATATCGGCAGGACACACCAACGGTGCGGACACTCGAGTCGTGATCGCTTGAGTAGGACTGGTTGACGATAAATCAATTACGCTCATCGAGCCGGTGGCCGGTCAATGAGCGCAATGGCCTGAAGTTTGCCGCCATCACAATCGCAGTTTTGGTCACAGTTTCCTTCGTACACGAAATTCTCTCTCGCCTGCCCGCATACGTTCGACTCCACGGTGTCAGGCCCTTCTACATAGCTGAGAGTATCGATAAGGTCGCCGGTGCTTGTCTCTGTTTAATCGCAACCTGGCTGATGGCCCGCACCGGGCCGCGAGGGGTTCTACGGGAGGTTGGTCTTGCTGCGCCGACCCTGCCTGCGTTCGCTTTCGCACTGATTGCTTCTTCTCCAATGTTGCTTGGCTTCGCATTAACTAGGAGCCTGACACCACACCTTCAACTGCGCCCGCTGCTATTTCTGACAGTACTCTCACCTCTCGTCGAAGAGATCGAGTTTCGCGGCTTCGGGGTTCTGCAATTGAAGCACAGGACGGGTTGGTCATTTTGGATCGTGGTCTGGCCTTCTGCCCTGCTGACTGGGTACGGCCATATGGAGCAGGGCGGCACGTTATTGGAAAGCATCGAATTGTTTTTGCTCCTCACTGCGGGCGGTGTGACGTTCGCGTGGTTGGCTCAGAGGTGGCAGAGCCTCTGGGTGCCAGTTTCCCTACACATTTGTATGAACTTGTGGTGGGAGTTGTTTTCCATTTCCAGAAGTGCGATTGGGGGCTGGTTTCCCTTCATGCTGCAGAACAGCACTATTTTGTTTGCGATCGTCCTGACTCTTTACGCCAAGCGAGAAAGAACGGTTGTGGTGAAGGCGCGTTCTTAGCGCGCCCTTCCCTATTCGTCAATTGACGTAACATCGCGTTGACGTAACATCGCGTCAATTACACTCATCTTCGGTGCGCGGCACTATCGCTTCTTCGCTGGCGTTCCTACAACTCTGGCAATCCATGATTGGGGGACGAGGGCCACTAGGATGCACAGGAGACCTGCGGCAATAAGGCCCCAAGAGAACATGGGCTGTCCAGTCCCGTGAGTGACGACCTGAACGCCACTGAGCATTCGCAGCACTCCGACCGAGATAAGTATTAGACCCGCGCTGAAAGACTTCAATCGGCCAAACCGCGTGTTGCGAGGTGTAGTGCCACTATGCATTGATGCCAATCGTAGTCGAAGTGAAATGCGCGAGTGGATCGGCGATGACTTCGATTCCGAAGCCTTCTCGGTTGACGAGGTCAACCGGCTGCTCACTCCCATGCGCCGTCGCGGCAAGGGTACAAGAAACTAGCCACACGAGCACGACTGCGTAGCCACAGCGGCACGACTGCGCAGGCTTACCGAGAGGACACGGTGCACTCACGCCGCCCCGGTTACGTTTTTACCGCGGCCAGAGCCACCCGAAGGTGCCCCCGGTGAGCAGTCCATAGATGAGACCGTCGAAGACATGCTTTGTGGTAACGGTCCACGGCTGGCCTTTCCAAATTGAATCTTGGATCTGCGCCGCTGCGTATCCCAGGAACGCGGTTGCCCCAGCCACGCGGAAGACTTCCAGATACGGAGTGCCGGGGTTCCGGGTGCGGCTCGTGAGATAGGCAACAAAAATGCTGATGAAGATACAGTAGAGGAACCACTGCGTCAGGTTTTTCCCCATTCCCGGTGGACCGCTGGGAATCACTGTTAACAAACCGACTGGTCCACGTTTGAACCTCTCGATCACCGTCGGGGATTTCATCTCTTTATGCGTAGTGTATGGGAAAAAATAGATCTGGCCGGGAGTCACGCCGGCCGCCCGGAGGGCATCGAGCACTCGGTCTTCCTCCGGAAGTTTATGGTAATCAGCCTTGTGGATTGGGAGGATCATGTGCATGATCGAGCTGGCAACGAACACGATCACAGTCGAAAGCAATATCGGAAGCCATAAGGCGGTGAGGGAAACCATCGTGCCTCCTGTGGGCCGGAGTTTGGCGTCGGCCGTGACGTTCAATACTTGCCAGAGCCTACGCTGGCCTGCCGAAGCTAGTCAAACCTGCGGACCCGCCATGGCCCAGCGAGCAACTGCTTTCTAAGGCACATCGAACAGCAGCCTTGACATCCCGGATCGTCTCCAATGGATTTAACGGTCTGCGAGCTTAATCGTCCTGCCGGTTTTTGCCGACTCGCGTGCAGCATCCAGAATGCGGACCACGGTGACGTTCGTATCAAGCGCCGAGAGTCCCGAAGGCTTGATCTCTCCGGAGATGACTGCGATCAGGTACGAGATCGAATCGTTGTGCGGAGTGGTGAGCGCCGGAACAGATTTCTGCAGCTCCTGATTCTCTCCCTTCCGACGCACGCGGAGGTCGTCGCGGGACACCGTGATCGCCTGGCCGGTCTCTCCGTATACTTCCATGTCCTTACGGTCGAACGGCCAATTCCACGATGCTTGCAGGATAGCTTGCGCCTTCGCATAAGTGAGAATGACCGTCGCTTCATCATCAACGAGCGGATAAATATCGGGCTTGAGTCGTTGGGTGACCGCAGTGACCGTGATCGGGGCTTCCCCGCTCATCAGCCACGTCATGAGGTCCGCTCCGTAACAGCCGAAGTCGAACAGGGCCCCCGCACCATTGCGCGACGGATCCGTGAGCCACGAGAGAAATTCGGGAGGGACACCGATCTCCTTCGGCCCCTTGTGGCCATCATGTATGACAACCTTGCGAACCTCGCCGAGAGCACCGTCGTGCACAAGTTGATACACGGCGGTATTGCTGGGGTACCACGTGGTTTCGTAGTTCACCAGCACAGGGATGTGCGCCACATCGGCGGCCCGCTTGATGGCTAGCGCGTCTTCCACACTGACAGCCAGGGGCTTCTCCATCATCACCGGGATGTGATGGCGGGCCGCCGCTTCCACAATGCGGCGATGATCGCGCGTGTCGGTGTACACCAACACCGCCTGCGGCTGCGCCGACGTCAGCATCTGTTCAACATCGCCATACAGCAATTGTGAATCGAGCGTGAACTCGTTCGAATATCTGTGCGCGAGTTGCTGATCCGGCTCGGCGATACCGACGACCTGGACGTCGCTGCGCTTTAGGGCAGACCTGAGAAACCCGGCAACATGGCCGTGCACTAGCCCGACGATGGCGACGCGTAAAGGCTTGCCGGCAGACTGAGGTGAGGATTCCGCAATCGCCATGGCAGGCACTCTGATAGCGACGAACAAGAGCGCAATCCGGCCGATGAATTTGTACACGAGAGTCTCCTGCGATTTCATTCCGAACTGATGGGGAATTGGGCCCGAGCGTGGTACCGCCGTTCCAGAGTACAAGACCTGATTATTCGTGGGAAGGGCTGTGACGCGCGAAGATGGATTATGACCGGCGCACGGGCCCGTGGACGCTGCCCTTCTTGCGGTCGTCCAATCCTTCCGCAAGGGCCCGGTCGACAATGGATTTAGGCGTGAACACAATCTGGCCCTTATCGGCCTGGGCTTCCAGAAGGTCGCCGACCCGGACCCCGACTTGTTCGCGCACCCGCTGCGGGATTACGACCTGGTATTTTTTCTGGATCGTGACGATGGGCATAGGTGAACAGTTCAACTGTCTAACTCTAGCTTGTCAGCTGACGAGGACACAATCAATACGCATGCAGCGGTTTTCAAAAGAGTGGCAGAAAGAGTACAAATCAAACGCGACCGCGCACCTAGCGTTTGCAGGGCTTTGCGGCAAAGCCACAACTGGTCTGGTGCCTGGCCCACTTCCGTGGTAGGATTTTCCTACCTATGGCGACTCACAATCCCATGCTCGAATACCTGACTACGACCAAGATCGGCGAGAAGGGCCAGCTTACTGTTCCCAAGCAGTTCCGCGAGGATCTTGGGTTGGGTCATGGTGCGCCCTTTGCGGTCCTGCGTCTGGGGGATGGTCTCATCCTTGTGCCGGAACAGCAGCGCTTTGAACGACTGTGCCAGCAAGTAAGCTCAAGTTTGACTGCCGCAGGATTGACGCCGGGCGACCTCCTTGCGACACTCCCCGAGGCCCGCAATCGCGTTTACGCGCGCCGCTACGGAAAGAAGACACTAGCCACCGCCTTCCGGCGCCGTTCTCGAAGCTATCGCGGGAAGTGACTGGACAACGCAGAATCCGCCTTTTCCTCGACTCAAACGTCCTAACCGGAGGAATCGTTTCTCCCTGGGGACTCGACAAAGCCACATTGTCCCTTTGCGCCGCGAAGGTCTGTAGGCTGGTTCTGGCCGATGTAGTCCGCGATGAAGTCGAAGAGAACCTACTCCTCCATGCAGAACGTCTGCCGGCCCTCGATGCCGACCAGTTGATTGAGGATTACCGACACCTCATCAAACTCACCAACCCCGAAATCATTCCCTACCCCGACAAGGATCTGGTTCGTTTGAATCGGCATCTGATCCGCCACGCAGCCGATCTTCCGGTCCTCCTGTCAGCCATGGCGAGCACACCAGATTGGTTGCTCACCCACAATACGAAGCACTTCACGCACGCCGTCGCTCAACGGACGTCGCTCCGTATTGCTAGGCCGGCAGAGTTCTTTCGGGCGCTGTCGGCGTTATTCCGGTAGACGTAAAGGCTACGTTACTGGAGAGATTCGCTGATCAGAGGGCACCGGTGTCTAATTTCAATGTGACCCCTTTCCGGAAGCCGAACCTATGACGAGTTTTACATGGGCCTGCGGCCCACCCATCGAAATGAAAATTTAAGTCGAGTCGGCGCGTATCATCCAGCGTGGACGGCAAAGGTCGTTTGCACTCGGGATGAAGTGAGGCCGTAGATGAGTTTGATCTGGAACGTGCGTTTTGGACCAATCTGTGTCGCGCCAGGCGCGGCTGGTGGGACGCAAGGATCGACCGGCCGGCCAGTCCCTTTCATCCAGCACCGCTGGACGGAATGGCGGGGAGGCAGCACCTGCGCTAGGTCAGAAGCTGCGCAGCAAGAAATCTCGGGCGCTCGCCAGCACCTTCTCACGCATCGCAAGATCTGGCAGCAGGCGGGCAATTTCAACTGCCCCGATCATCGTCGAAAAAATGGCAAAAAAGGCGCGCTCTTTGTCCGCGGTTCGCCGCCCAGGCATGAACGGTGTCATTCGGCTCTTGTAGTTCACCAGCTCCGCAACGATCTGAGGCTTCATCCTCTTATCGACCCGCGCCAATTCAGGTCCGAGTGTCGCCAAGGGGCATCCGTGGTCGGGATGTTCGCAGTGTTCCGGGCGCAAATAGGTTCTCACAATCGCCTTCCAGTCCTCCCCGGGCGGCGATTGTTCAGCGGCTTGGACCAACCTATTTTCGATTTCCCGAAAGCCCTCGCTAAGGGATTCCACCAGCAGATCGTCCTTGCTCTTGAAATGCTTGTAAAAGCCTCCGTGAGTCAGGCCTGTGTCCCCCATCACAGCTGCAACCCCCGCCCCGTTTAGCCCGTCAGCGCGAACCCGCCGCGAAGCGTCTTTCACAATCTTTTGATGGATTTCGGCCTTATGGCCGGGCTGATAACGCATGGCTATAGGATGCTGCGAATCATCTCACGATGCAACCCGGTGCACCATGCTGACCGGAATGACGAAAAAGTCGAATCCATAGGATTATGTATATCATCCTATGACAAATGAAAGGAGCTTTTTATGACTCATCCAATTTTGGTCACAGGCGCGGCTGGTGGGACGCAAGGATCGACCGGCCGGCTGGTCGCAAGTCTTTTGCTGGAACAAGGTATTCCAGTTCGCGCTTTAGTTCATAAACTCGACGCCAGGTCTGATGGCCTACGCAGGCAGGGCGCGGAGGTGGTCGAGGGCGACCTCCTAAATCCTGCTTCGGCCCAATCCGCCGTGCGGAATGTCAAGCGCGCATACTTCACCTATCCCGTTGCCGACGGGTTGCTCGAGGCAGCCACAATCTTCGCCGCCGCCGCTCGCGATGCGGGCCTGGAACTGGTGGTGAACAATTCGCAGTTTCAAGGCACGCCTGACGATCCCGCTTTTCGCGATCCACGATACGCTCCCAGCTTCCGCAATTTGCAGCACCGGCTGGCCGATCGCATCTTTGACTGGGCACAGGTCGGAGTTGTTCATCTCCAGGCACCGCCCTACTATGAGAACGTGCGCGCTCTTGTCAGCCGGAGCGTCGCCGAGCGAAGCACTGCCTTCCTGCCGTGGGGAGAGGATACGACCGTCATTCCACTCGTCGGCGCGGAAGATGTCGCACATGTAGCCGCAGCTCTGCTGGCTAATCCTGGTACCCCGTCTCAAGGCGTTTACCCTCTGGTCAGTGAAACTCCAACGGTGAAAGGGCTGATGGAAGCTCTCGGGCGGGCAATCGGGCGGCCAATTCGATACGTGCCAATCACGGACGAGCAATGGGCCAATAGAGTGAAGGAGCGGATCAATCCCCACGCACTCGATCACCTGACACATCTCTGGCAATACTTCCGGAAAGGCAACGAACATTTTCGCGCTACCGATGCCATCCGCGTGGTTACCGGACGAGATCCGCAGACATTGGAGGACTTCTTCCGATCAAATGCTGAATTCATGAACGCGGCGGGTCAATGAGGTCGTTGGACAGTTCAAAGAACACCCACAGTTCCTTGGCTGACACATCTCACCATTGCAAAGAGGAGGGTCAAATGTCGCCGCAAATCATCTTCCAACTGCAGCTCATTCTAGTGCAGTGTCTGCTAAATAACTAAGCACTTATCGCTTCCGCTTTCTGGACTTGGGGCTGGTACAGCCGGGCTGGATCTGCTCCAAAGTCCGCCGACAGCGAGTGAGTTTTTCCTGAATCGATTCGACGGTGGCGGTC
>DATEPX010000202.1:0-72887 GCA_035272945.1 Terriglobales bacterium | reverse complement strand
CGTGGAATTACGCGATTTGGTGGTGAAGCACGAACCGGGAGGGCTTGCCGTTGAGTTAAGGCTCAGCGGGCCGGTGACACCCAGGCTGAGCACGCTGCATACGCCCGCGCGAGTTGTCGTGGACCTGCCCAAGACAATGCTTGCGGCCAGCGTCCGCAGCATAGAGGTTAGCGGTGACGGGGTGAAAACCGTGCGTGCGAGCAGGGGTGGCCATGTTCCCTCTACCACCCGTGTCGTGGTGGACTTGGCGCGGCCCCTTAACTACGAGATCGTTCCGGGCGGCAACAATAACTGGATTCTAAAGTTGCACCCTGTTTCCACAGACAACGCTGGCTTTGTTGAGGCTGCGGACCAGCACAGGAAGGAGGGCATTCACCGGGCGACCGAAGTTCCTGGGTCGCCAACTCCTTCTGCACAGCCCACTGTTTCCACCAGCAACTCCGGCTCTATTCAGATTTCAGATCAGCGCAAGGAGGCTACCCACACAGCGGCCGAAGGTCCTGTGTTGCCAAGTGCGTCCGCACAGCCCGCGAACGGGCAACCTGCTCCCACGGCGTCAGCGAACCGAGCCGCCTCCAAGGTTACCGGAGTCGTCAAAGACCAGACTGGCGCAGTGATTCCGGACGCGGAGCTTACCCTGGTCGAGCGGGCGACCGGTGAATCTCGCCACACTGTCTCTGATAACTCCGGCAACTTCGTATTCAAAGACATGCCGCCTGGGCACTATCTTCTGCGTGGGAAGGCAGAGAGTATGCAAAGCGCCGAGAGAGAAGTTATCGTTGACCGTAATGCGGTGGAAGTAACGCTCATGATGAGGGTCAGTGCGGAAGACGAGGTCACGGTGAGCGCTACTGCCGAGCCCCTGTCTCCTGATAACAATCCCGACGCCGTCGATCTCCATACCGGGTTGTTGACCGACCTTCCTACCGACACCCAAAACCTTATGCCACTGCTGAGCAAGTTTGTGTCGCCGGCCGCCGGGGGCACCGAAGGGGTCTCGCTGGTCGTGGACGGCATGGAGGCCGGCCAGATTGACGACCTGCCTGCCTCTGCCATCAAGCAGGTAGCCATTAACCGTAACCCCTACGGGGTGGAATTCCGGCGGCCGGGCAAGGCTCGGGTGGAAGTGACCACGAAACACGGTTCGCAGAAGCGCTACCGCGGCGGGTTGGGAATCTTCGCGCGCGATTCCGTCTTCGATGCCAAGAACGCCTTTAGCACGTACAAACCGAACCTCAGTCGCAGGCTGTACGAGGGAACCTTTAGCGGACCGCTGGGCCTCCGGGGTTCTTCTTTCTTTATATCCACACAACATCTGGGAGACACCGAGAGTGCGATTGTGAACGCCACCTTGCTGAATGCCTCGAACCAGCCAGTCTCGGTGGTCCAGAATGTGCCTACCGGGCTGCACCGCAACGATTATATGGCGCGGCTCGACTTCCACCCTAGCCAAGTCCACACGCTGACCGGCTCTTACAGCTTCGACGAGAAGTTCGAGTCTAACCACGGTGTCGGCGGCCTTGACCTGGCAGAGCGGGCTATCCCCACCGCCTTGCGCGGGCACAAGTTTCAGGTTACGGAGCAGGCGGTTCTGTCACCAACGTTGTTCAACACGGCGCGCCTGCTGGTACGACGCAGCAGTTCTCTGGCTGGGAATCCCCCTAGCGGCTATGCCATCGACGTAAACGGCAATTTCTCATCGGGTCCATCGCAGACCTCGCTGCGGGAAAGGCAAACGCAGGTGGAATTCGAGGACACTGCGGTCTATGCTCGCAAGAACCAAACTTTCCGCATCGGGGGGGGGACGCGAACCCGGCTCTTCCATGTCACAGACGAGTCGAACTTCGGGGGCACCTTCAGATTTTCTGACCTGACTCATTGGAGCCAAGGCCAGCCCTATGTTTTCAGTATGAACCAAGGGCAACCGGACCTGGCCTACACCATCCACGAGGCCAACGGCTTTGTCCAGGACGAAGTCCGCGTTCACTCCACTCTAAGTCTGATTGCAGGACTGCGATATGACTGGCAATCCACCATAGCGAGCCACAAGAGTCTCGCGCCGCGGTTGGCGCTGGCTTATTCCCCGGGAAACCGCAAAACCATCTTTCGAGCCGGCGCAGGCCTGTTCTATGAGTACCTGCCACACTCAGCGACCGAACAGGCGCTTTTGCTGGACGGTACCCACCTTCAACAGGTTGTAATCTCGGACCCGAGCTATCCAAATCCCTTCGCTGCCGGCACCGCTCGTCCGCCGAGTGTGGTGCGGATCGCCCCGGGCTTGACAACGCCTTACCTGGCACAGGCCAGTGTCAGCGTTGAGCGCGAACTGGGCCCAAGGAATCAACTTATCGCCGAATATCAGACGTTGCGCGGGGTCCATCTGTTTCGGTCTCGCAACATTAACGCGCCGCTACCCTTGACCGGAGTGCAGCCGGATCCGAATTTCTTCAACATCAACCAAGTGGAGTCCACCGCTTCCCTGCGCAGCAACGCGCTTAGCTTGAGCTACCGGGGCGCGGTGGGAAGGCTTTTCCACGGCATCGTCCAGTACACGTTTTCGAAGACCTCGAACGACACTTCGGGAGCCTTCAGCTTGCCGGCGGACAATTACGATCTGCGTTCGGAGTGGGGCCGGGCCGACTTCGACCAGCGGCATCGTCTAAACCTTGCCGGCACGGTGAATCTGCCCGGCGCATTCCGCGTGGGAACGGTTTTCAGTGTGGCTTCCGGAGTTCCCTTCGATATCACCACCGGATACGACAACAATCACGATTCCGCGGCCAACGATCGGCCCGCTGGCGTCACCCGCAACACTGGAAATGGCCCGGGACTGCTGCAACTGGACTTTCGGGTCACAAAGTTCTTTCGCGTGTGGCGCCCACTGAATCGCGACCGGAATTCCCAAAATCTCGAGATCGATGTCGACGCATTTAACGTAATCAACCACACGAACTACCCCAACTTTCTGGGTGTAATGACATCCCCCCTGTTTGGCCGGCCCGACACCGCCTTGCCAGCTAGAACTATGCAGACATCGCTCCACTACCATTTCTGAGGAATTGAGATTGTGAACAACCGAGGACAACGCGTACTCCTGACGGGCGGAGCTGGTTTTATTGGATCCCATCTGGCTGAAGCTCTGCTACAGCAGGGATATCAGCTAACGATTGTGGATAACCTCGACCCCTTCTACCCGTCCACCTGGAAAAAATCCAATCTCGAGGACATTCGCCAGGCTGGCGCCTGCGAGTTTTATGAAGTGGATATTTGCGAGATGGAACGGCTCAGTCACGTCATGACAGTCACGCGTCCCGAGATAGTCATTCACTTGGCGGCGCGCGCCGGTGTGCGCCCATCCATTGAGCAGCCGCAAATGTACGAACGCACCAACGTAGCGGGTACTTTGAACTTGCTTGAGCTCTGCCGTAAGTTTCACGTGGACAAGTTCATCTTCGGTTCGTCCAGTTCGGTCTATGGTGCAACCAGCTGTGTGCCCTTTTCGGAAAATCAAGTTGAATTACAGCCGCTATCGCCCTATGCAGCTACCAAACTGGCCGGCGAAATGCTCGCTTATACATATGCGCATCTGTTTGGGCTGCCGGTGATCTGTCTGCGCTTCTTCACCGTCTATGGTCCGCGGCAACGGCCCGACCTCGCTATCTATAAGTTCACTCGGTTGATCGAGGCCGGTGAACCTGTGCCGATTTTCGGCAACGGCTCGACCGCTCGCGACTACACCTATGTTGAAGATATCGTGGCTGGCGTGCTGGCCGGGCTCAACTATGAGTTGCGGCCCTCCTCAGGCCGCGCCCCCTTTGAGACTTTCAATCTGGGCAATTCGCACCCGGTGAAGCTGGCCGAACTGGTCGAACTCCTTGAGAGTGTCATCGGCCGTAAGGCGATCCCCGAACGGCGAGCCCTGCAGCCCGGAGACGCTCCATTGACATGGGCTGACATCTCCAAAGCCAGTCGCGTACTCGGCTACCGGCCTGTCACGCCGCTCAAAGAAGGGCTTGCAAGTTTCGTGAAGTGGTACCGGGCGGTGCGTCCTCTCGATTCGCGTAATTTATTTCCTGCAACCGCTACACCGAGCAATGAACGTTTGCTTGAAACACTGGACTAGGCATGCGCTCATCCGCACTCCCCGGGGGCCGAAAAAGTTAACGACAGGGTTCGGGGCTAACCTAACTAGCATGGGTTCCATCCCGACCAATGAAAAGGATTCGGTTTCATAAACGGAAGCGGGTCTCACGAGCTGGGCTCGCATCTCCCAGAGAACTCCTTCGGGCCGGGCAACGCCAATGGAGAACAATCAAGGTAGGAAGGCGCCATGCCTGGAAATCCTGAGTGCGTTTCTCGCTGATTTGTTACGAAGTAGGAGCGTAATATGCCTGTACTTGTGACAGGTGGCGCAGGCTTCCTTGGATCGCATCTTTGCGACGCTCTGTTGGCAGAAGGAAATAAAGTAGTCGCCGTCGATAATCTGCTTACCGGCAATATCGATAACGTCCGGCATCTCTCGCGAGATTCTCGTTTCGAATTTTGTGATTTGGACATATGTGAGCCGTTTGATTGTGGACCGGTTGAACATGTCTTTCATTTCGCGTCGCCGGCTGCCCCCGCTGACTACATGGTGCACGGCATTACAACCCTGAGGACTGGCTCTTTGGGGACTCTTAGAGCTCTCGATTTGGCCCGTAAGTACGGTGCAAGATTTTTGTTAGCATCGGCTTCGGAAGTCTACGGGGATCCGAACCAACACCCGCAGCATGAAGATTATTGGGGAAACGCTAACCCCGTCAGCGAGCGTTCAGTTTATACGCAGGCTAAGCGTCTGTCTGAGGTTGCCGCGGTAGCCTATCGTCGATACCACAATCTGGATACTAGAATTGTGCGTATCTTTTACACTTACGGGCCTCGAATGAAAATTGACGATGGCCGGATGGTATCCGAGTTCATCAAAAACTCCCTCTTCGGGGAGGACCTGGTGATCTACGGCGATGGCACTCACACGCGTAGCCTCACCTACGTGTCAGATACAATCGAGGGCATATTGCGAGTTGCGCATTCCCAGGAGCACGAACCAGTAAATATCGGTAGAAGCGAAGAGATCACAGTTCTCGAATGCGCCCAGCTAATACTAGCGTTAACCGGATCGCACAGCCAAATTAGATTTTCGGAGCCTCTCGAAGATGATCCAAAGCGGCGCTGTCCGGACATTACCAAAGCACGTAAGCTACTGGGTTGGGAATCGAAAGTTAATCTGCCAACCGGCCTCCGCAGGACAGTGGACTATTTCCGAACACTCTTGTCCGTCAAATTAGCGAAAGAACCGCCCATAGCCTCTTAGCTCAAATCGGCGCCGACCTTTCCAAAGTTTCGCGGTTGCAGCCCGCGTTCGACACCTAGTTGGACCTGTGCTCCGGATTACTCCGTCAGTGGAGGCGGCGTGCTCTCGGTGAACACACGCGCGGCAGTTGACCGTGCTGCCGCTGCCTACGCGGAGTAGGCAGCTTTTGCAGGGCAGCAAGACGTGCCGGGGAGACCATTTATCGTAGGATGTGAGCCTGGCTGGGTGCACCCATGGCCATCACCGCCGCTGCCACCAAATTCGTGTGCGATTTCAATTGCAAGACGGGCGCGAGCCTTAGAGTCGATGCCCATGGAGACCCAAGTCGACCTTCACTTCCGCTCTTCTGAGCCGCATCTGCAACCTACAATTTGGAAATTCGGGTTTGTAGATGCCGCCTTTTCGCGTGAGTGGCGGTAACGCGCGGAGAAACGGATCGGGAAGTTCGTCAGAACCAACAACGACCAGCGGTAGGCTATTTGATGAGGAGAAAAGTCGAATGCGTTTAACGATCATTGGCACCGGTTACGTGGGGTTGGTAGCGGCGGCTTGCTTCGCCGAGCTCGGGCATCAGATCACGTGTGTGGACAACGACCGGCAAAAGATTGAGCTATTGCGGGCGGGCGAGGTACCGATCTGCGAGGAGTTTCTGCCGGAACTGCTGGCGAAACACCGTGGCCGGCGGCTGAACTTCACGACCGACCTGGCTGAAGCGCTAGCGAACTGCTCGGCAGTGTTCATCGCTGTGGGGACGCCGACCACCGAGCAGGGTGAAGCGGACATGACGTGCGTGGAGGAAGTGTCGCGGGCGATTGCGCGATCCCTCGACGGGTACAAGGTGATAGTAGAGAAGAGTACGGTACCGGTATTAACCCACGATTGGGTGCGCAAGGTGATGCTGCTGAACGGAGCGGCGTCAGAGTCGTTCGACATCGCCTCCAACCCGGAGTTCCTGCGGGAGGGCTCGGCGGTACGCGACTTCCTCTATCCCGACCGCATTGTGCTGGGAGTAGACAACGAGCGCAGTTCGGCGGTGCTGCACCAGATCTACGAGCCGCTGGCCAGTGGCCGGTATTACCGGGACTCATCGCGCATTCCTGGACCGGCCAAGCCGCGCATCCCTGCCATGATCGTGACCAGTCCCAAGAGCGCGGAACTGATCAAGCATGCTTCGAACGCATTCCTAGCCACCAAAATATCCTTTATCAACGCGGTAGCGAACATCTGCGAAGCGGTGGGAGCGGACATCCGGGAGGTATGCGAGGGTATCGGCACGGACTCGCGCATCGGAAGGAAGTTCTTGAATCCCGGCATCGGCTACGGCGGCTCGTGCTTCCCCAAAGACCTGAAAGCTTTCCACATGGTAGCGAAGGAATGCGGCTACGATTTCCCGCTGCTGCAAGAAGTCAGCCGGGTCAACGAGGAGCAATTGCAACGCTTTGTGCGCAAGCTGAAAGGCGCGTTGTGGACCCTGCGGGGAAAGAAACTGGCAGCGCTGGGGCTGTCGTTCAAGGGAGGCACGGATGATATGCGCGAGTCGCCGGCGCTGCGCGTGGTGAAACTGCTGCTGCGCGAAGGGTGCGAGATCCGGACTTATGATCCCGCCGCCATCCAGCGCGCGCAACAGTTGCTGCCGGCACAGGTCAGCTACGCCGCCAATCCGTATGAGGCCGCCACGGGCGCGCACGCGTTGCTGATTCTGACGGACTGGGACGAATTCAGGGCGTTGGAGTTGGAGCGCCTTCGGACTGTGATGGCGTATCCCATAGTGGTGGACGGTCGCAACCTATATGAGCCGGCGAAAATGTCGGCGGCCGGGTTCAGTTACTACAGCATTGGCCGGTCAGCGGTACTGACCGAGAGAAAAGTCGAGGCTGTATCTCTTGGAGCTGTCGGGGGATCGCCCCGTCCAGACTATGCGCCGGGGGATATTCGTGGGCCCGCCGCTGCTTGGGACGCACTTTCCCAATGACTCGCGTTTCCAGTGCAGTCTACTTTAAGCGCCCCGCCCCTTCAGCATGATCAAGTCGGGGTTGCAGGGAGATCCAGACGTTAAATCGCAGGTTCGGCCGAGTTCCGGGGGCGGCTGATGCCGGTCCCTATTCGTGTGCCAATGAAGCAGCTGCCAAGGCGCTGGGAGGGTGCGAAGTATGCTCGGACCTTCCTCGAAAACTTCGAAAAGGGGGATGATTTGGTTCTCCTCTTCCAGCCGCGAACCTACTGCTCAAGATATGGGTCGGGCGATGGTTGTGGAACGAGCATCGACCCGTAGTGTAGCGGACGTCCTTGATCGAGTGCTCGATAAGGGTATCGTCGTTGAAGGATGGAGGCGGTTCCTGTTGGCTGGTCTAGACTTGATTCACTTGGATGTGCGGATGGTTGTGACCTCCATTGATACGTACCTAACGCGCGTAGGTGCTCTGGCGATGACGAATGCTGCTTCACGACGGATTTGGATTGAACTCCCGAGAAAAGCACGAGCGATGCGACGCAGGTCACCCACCCGCACCAATCGTGTTGTTTGAAATATTCCGTGCCCTACGCGAAGAATTCGCATAGTGAGAATTTCGTGTGATGTCTGTGGGAGAGTGAAGTCCACTGGCGACAGGGAGTGGATTTCAAGCTACCACTTCCACGTGAAAGCGAGAAGCGGATTGCGACGATCGGTGACATTGCTGCCCCCCACGGGTACGATTATCAGCCTCTTGACTTCGGCGCCGTTGACCCTATTCCGAGAAATGCGGGGACAAGTAACTCGCAGGCATCGAGAGCGGCTTGGACAGCCCGATCGTAATGAATGCAGCGAGAGTACATGCGCGAGCCGCGATCAACGCGGCGCGTATACACTCGGATTACAGAACCAACTTGCAGGATGGCTTGCCGAGGTCCTGAAGATCTTGCGGAAAACCTTGGCGTATCGGGGGTTCGTGCAGGAACCGAATCGTGGCGGGAATTCTGGTAGCCCAGCACCTCAAGACTACAGACCTCACCCCATGGAAGTTGATTGTTTTGTTGACGATACTAGTCTCATGTCCCAGAAATAAGCTGGGGACACATCTAAGATAATAGGAGGCTTAGATGCGAACCGGGCGACCCAAACAGCGGTTGATTTTGGCCGGAAGAGCAGGAGCGACTGCAATCGCTGGTCCATCGGGCGCGCAGCCAGCCGGCCCTGGCTCGGCGCGCGCGTGTGGTGCTGGCCTGCGCCCAGGGACAAAACCGGGGCGCGGAAAATGCGGGCCTCGCTGGGCATGGTCGGCAAGTGGCGCGCGCGCTTTCTGCAAGCTGGTTGGGAAGGACTCTACGACGAGCCGCGACCTGGGGCGCCCCCAAGGTAAGCCATGCCGAGGTCGAGCGGGCGGTAATTTAGACCTTGGAAGGCACGCCTCACGGAGAGATGCAGTGGAGCCCGCGCGGTTTGGCCAAAGCTACGGGGCTCAGCCGCATGACCATCAGCCGCATTTGGCAGGCGTTCGGGTTGCAACCTCACCGTACCGATACCTTCAAACTATCGCCCGCCCCCTTGCTGATTGAGAAAGTGCGCGACACTGTGGGCGTGTATATGAATCCGCCCGATCACGCCCTGGTCTTGTGCGTGGACGAGAAAAGCCAGATTCAGGCGCTCGACCGCACGCAACCGCTGTTGCCTTTACGGCCGGGACAACTGGAGCGCCGCACCCCCGATTACAAACGCCATGGGACGATCACGCGGGGGGGGTCAATTCCAGCGCCGCAAACAGCGAAGTCTGCGATGTCGGCCCCTGGCTTTCAGGCGAGGAACTGCAAGCCCACATCATAGCGGTGGCCGGAGCGGCGCTTTCTGCTCCACCGGACGCTCAGGAGCGTGGGGATCGGGACCGGAACGGCAGGAACGACGATACGAAACTCCACCAGCGCCGAAGCCGGGAGGCCACGGTCAGTGACGAAGCGCAACCCGCCCTCGCTTATATCTTCAATATTGCCGTGCGCCAGGACCGCGGATGGTACTGAAGAACCGTATATGTCCAGGGCCCGGGCAGTCGCCTTGAGCAAAAGAGGGAGCCGGACGTAACGTCGCCGATCCTTGCCGCTATCCATTTACTCGTTTTTTACCTACGTTTGCGACGGCTTGATCGAGCTAACAGGCAGCCGACGAGCGCCGTTCCGACCCGGAGCGCAATACAAGTCGCGCTCGTGGGAATGCCTCTTATCCTGCGGCAACAAGACGATGTGGCTGGGTTTGCTGCAGCAGAATGCCTGATGGCGCTTGTTGAAAACAAGTACCAGTCGGACATCCGTGAGTATCTAGTCTAGGAGAATCGCCTTATCTCGAGCGCAGGTATACGCTTGCGGCCCGGTTAGCTCACCCGGCTATGCCCCCGAGGCTGGCTGATCCTTGATGGGCCGGTCCTGAGCAATCGGAACCTTGCGACTTGATGCGGGCGGGTGCGAACTGTCGCAAGGGGTCAACATCGAGCCAAGGACTTTGGCTAGGATTCCGGCGCGAGTGGGAACTCCCATCTTGACCCTTACCATACGCAGGAAGGCTTTGACCGTGTTCGGGCTCACCGCCATGCGCTTGGCCATCTCTTTGTTGCTGAGGCCGCGCAGTAGGAACGTCACCGCTTCCTGCTCCCGTTGCGTAAGACGAAACTGCAGAGAGACTTGACTCAGGGCAAACGATTCAGGAATCCCCCGTTCCAGTACGATTAACAGCCGGGGATTTACATTGGCGTCCAGCCGAAACGCGCGGCAGAAATATACTCGTCGTCCCGACTTGAAAGGGATGACGGGAAGTAATGTATTAGGCCTTAAGTGGACCCGACCACGGAGGAGTACACGACGGATTTTCTCGTCAAACACCTGGGTGAGACTCTGCGGCGCCTGCTTCGCCGCGTAAGTCAGAATCCTCATCGCCTCATGATTGGCCGAGAGACTCCTCAACGTATCATCAGTGACCAAGAAACCGAGTGCGGGGATAGCAAGCGCCTTGCCACCTGAGGGAGGGGCATGCTTGCCAGAGACACCTTGCTCGCGAGCATGGGACGTTCCTACCGACATGCTAGATTTCCGCGGGTCCTGCGCGAAAGTGGAAGAGCGATTGCGCTCGGGCTGGTAGTCTCTTGGGGTGCCGGATATCCTCAAGGAGGATACACTCGACCCTTGAAGACACTTCAACCCCAGTGGGTCTTGCCCCGGGGGGACGCACAACAGTTCGCGATTAGCGGGAAACTCCCTCCACTCCCCTGTATTTCAGGCACGGTCTCGATGTTACTTTGGCGTGAAAACCCGCGCCCGTAGCCAACGGAAGGGATTGTCCACCTAGGAGAACAAGTTGTCAAGGATGTAGCGAGAGTTCCGAGAGTTCCGAGAGTTCGTGGTGCCAAATGAGCTCTATTTCGTGTAGGGAGCCGGCACCCGATGGGACGCAGTCGAGCGACCCCAAGTGGATTTAATTGGCCTCCTGACCGGCTTCAAGTTCCCTTTCAGAATGGCTTTGTATGTGGCGGATGAGAGCATCGGGCAAAGCCGGGTGTTGGGTGCGTGGGGTGTGTTTCAGCGGAGCAACTGATTCCCGGCCTACGCTGTGGTAGAAGAAACCAGCTTCGGCCATAGCTTGGGGCGAATACAAGTTACGGCCATCGATGACGATTGGCTGGCGCACATCACTGCGCAGCCGTTTTAAGTTCAGGTTGGCTAGTTCTGGCCAGTCGGTGAGTATGAGGATCGCATCCGCCCCCCGAGCCGCTGCGTAAGCATCCCTAAAAAAGCGCACTGACGGCAGAACTTCCGCCGCGCGTTGCATGGCAGCCGGATCATAGGCGCGGATTTCGGAACCTTCTTTAAGAAGCCGCTGTATCAATGCGATTGCGGGTGATTCCCGGATATCGTCAGTTCCAGTCTTGAACGCAAGTCCCAAGGCTGCGATTCGCTTTCCCTTAAGGTTCCAGAGTGCGTTCCGAACCTTACGAGCGAAGCGCTCGATCTGTTCTTCATTAATGCGAGCTACTTCGTCGAGCAATCGGAACTCGAATCCGGACTCCTTGGCAACGGTACGGAAGGCTTTCACGTCCTTGGGGAAGCAAGATCCTCCGTATCCGATCCCCGGCTGCAGGAACCGACTTCCGATGCGGGTGTCGGAGCCGATTCCCTCACAGACTTGTGCAATGTCAGCACCCACAGCTTCGCAAAGGTTGGCCACTGCGTTGATGAACGAGATCTTCGCCGCGAGAAAGGCATTGGCTGCGTGCTTAATCAACTCGGCGCTTTTCGTGCTGGTCACGATCAGGCGCGCCGCTTTGTACTCGGCCACTGTCTCCCCCCAAGGAGTCACACGATGCGATTGGTAATACTGACCGCTTGTCAGGGGTGCATAGATTGCTTTCATGGTTGCCGCTGCCTCTTGGCTGTCGGCTCCGAGAATGATGCGGTCCGGATACAAAAAATCGGTTACCGCGGTCCCCTCTCGCAGGAATTCCGGGTTCGAAACCACTTCGATGTCCTTCTGTTTGCCGGCCAGACGCGAGACTTGGCGGATCCATTCGCAGGTATAGACCGGAACTGTACTCTTCTCGACAATCAGCCTGGGCTCGCTGGCGGAATGTGCGATACCTCGCGCAACCTCCTCCACATAGGAGAGATCGGCTTCGCCGTTGCTGGCGGCGGGAGTTCCGACAGCAATGAAAACTACCGAGCTGCGCTCGACTGCTTCGGCGAGTGAGGTAGAGAACGTGAGACGCCGGCCATGGTGTCGCTGGAGCAGCTCGGGTACGAACCGTTCGTGGATGGGAATGTCACCGCCTTCGAGGGCAGCAATTTTCTTTTCATCACTATCGACGCAGATCACATCATGGCCAATTTCTGCTAAGCAGGCCGAAGAGACCAGGCCAACGTAACCACAACCGATTACTGCAAGCTCCATGTCGCCATCCTTTTGCTGAGATGATAGGGACCGTTTCCGGTTTTGCTTTGCTTGTTCTACATGCGCGCCATTCCGATGCGATGCTCACGAAGTTCTCCGGCCAGACAAGAGTTTCAGGGGCCGTTTTATACCTCCGTAGTGCGAGCCCCGGTTTGCACGGAAGCTGGATCTGGAGCTTGCGGATGCGCTGGCTCGCGCAGAGCGATGTTCAGCAACATTTCCAAGGTTCGCCTGGCATCAAAGTAGCTTTCTGCGATTTTGCGCGCTGCGCGACAGTGCCGCTCGTAATCGGCGTTGATAGTGGCGAAACCATCGGCCGCCTCCGCCGCAGTCGAGAAGCGAAAGACACCTTCACCATTGGGCAGAAACGAACTTGGTCCCGTGTTCTGCACCATCACCGGTTTGCCGCTGGCCAGGTAGCAGATGG
The DNA here is from genome assembly GCA_035272945.1 of Terriglobales bacterium. Taxonomy (GTDB): domain Bacteria; phylum Acidobacteriota; class Terriglobia; order Terriglobales; family Acidobacteriaceae; genus Gp1-AA122. The sequence goes on along the minus strand of DATEPX010000202.1, from coordinate 60,209 downwards.
TTCGATCGCTGATCCAGGCGTTGCGGAATTTCACGTAAGACGGCTTCGCACAACTGAACTCGCCCCGCGAAGCCTGGATGTACGCTTGATACGATTCCGGAGTGGCGGCGACCTGGCGGGAGTGCCGGATGTTCCAACCCCGCTGCTCCAGGTCCTTCCATTCCGCCATGTCGCGCTCGGTGCGCATGAACAGTGCTAGTTCTAACGGCTGGCTGGTAAGCCGCGGCAGCTCAGCAAAATCCAGGAACGCAACACGCTTGGTATTTTCGTAGGCTGCCTCTTCATCCACCACCCAATCGGAAGAGTCCCAGTTCGAGATTGTCGTGAAGCATTTGCTGGAAGAGTCGAACACGTAAGGCCAGTACTCCAGACACACCGGAGGATAAAAGTGAATCCATGGTAGCCCGCCACGGGGGCACCCTGCAGCCGGGCGGCACATGCCCTCCCCGATGGTGAAATAGAAGTCGTGGGGTGGAACGCGGAGCTGTCCGCGGCTGATCCAAAACTGCAGCAGCCCCGGATCGATATCCAGCAGAGCCGTGCGGCGGAAGCGCAGCAAAAGCCCAGGATTGATGGCGTAGTGAAAATTCAATAACAGATCTGCCTGGGCAAAGATCGCTTCGGCCTCTGCTCTCGTCATGTCGAGGTAGGCTGCCGGCGGATCCAGCGACGGCTCTTTGCCATGCGCCGGGTAAAGAATACATTTGTTAGCGAGCCCATAGTGCTCGATCCTCGCCCGGAACGTGGCTAGTGCAGCGGCTTCCTCTTGCGGGCGTCCCTTAGTGCGAAAGGCTTCCAGCCAATACACGTCGTGTCCGAGAAGGTGCAGTCCCAGAACATATTGCAGATAAACCCAGAAGTGTCCACCCACGAGGGGACAATTCGCGACGTCGTAGGCAGAAACGACAATGGTTGCCATAGCTCGACTCTAGATCAGGCCCAGCCTTTGCGCGGTGGCATGGAGATAGTCGAATCGCGAGAGATTTTTCCCCCGCACTGTCCAATCGGGCCGCTCGCCCAGCCAGCGAAAATGCAGATAAATTTTTGCGGCATCGAGAGTCTCTTCGAAGTTGCTGGGTGCACCCTCAGGCCAGCGTGCGTTGATGTAGGCACTCTCACATTGGCTTACTACTATCTCCGGCCAGTGTTTTCCTTCGGTCAGCGCCGCCAAGTCGATTTCCCCGGCGGCGATGGCAGCCGATTCCCAGTCCACCATGAACACGCTTTGGTCTCGAACCAGCACAGTCTTGGCGTAGAACTCGCCATGAATCACCGTTGGCGGCGATGCCAGCAGTGGAGCGAACCACTCCTCGCTTTTGCAGAGTCTGATCAGCCAGGGGAAGCGCGGGTGCAAGGGGCGCGAGAACTCAAGCGTCCGTTGCGCCCAACCGCGGTAATACCGGGCGTCGTACCGTTTGAGGAACGCCAACGAGACGCGGTTGCTGTGCTTCTCGTGCGCCGCGTGGAATTGCCCAATCCAACCAGCGGCCTGGGCCATCGCCCGCGGTTGCCGGGTGGAGCGCTTCCAAACCATGTCACTCAGGCGCACGCTGCCATACACGTACTCGAGGAACAAGGAAATAGCACCGGTATTGGGGTCAGTGTGTGCACCCAGGCACTTAGGTTTGAACTCTGGCAGCGGCTGGAGCAGGCGGCGATAGACCTCCGTCTCATAAGAAAGGTCGCCACGGTGCCCGTAGGAATCGTGGCTTTGCCCCGCCTGATACTTGACAAACACACGTCGTTTGCGGCCGTTCGGCAACTGGCAGGTGACGATCTCGTTGGGGAACGTGCTCATAAACGGCGGCAGATCTCTTCGCAGAACTCTCACCGGGCGCGCTTGCGTCCCATTGCGATAAAGGGCAGCTGCGAGCCGGAGCGTCAGCGTCGCCAGATCAGGCAACAGCGAAAGCGGGGTTTTCAAATTGTGGCGGAGTGCATTTCGTGTTCGCACGCTAGCACCGGCTCCAGATTTTCAAACCACTGGTCCACTTCCGCCAATGTGTCCCAAGCCCAAGGGGCTCGGTCCTGCACCAGCGCGATGGCAGGCCAGATAATGCGATTAGCAATTCGCGCGTATTCGGCAGTCTCGAACAGGAAATTCAATCTTTGGGCGGAGGGAAGGCACCAACCTGCACGCGACGTCTCCTCGCGGTACAGGTCCATAACCCACGACCGCTCCTGCGCCGGAAAACGTAAGAGAAAGGTTGAGAGGTCATAGCTTGCCGGTCCTACCGCGGCATGATCCCAGTCAATCAGGCGCACGTGCAGCTGGTTGGCCGCGGGGATAACGAAAATGTTGATGGCCCACAAATCGCCGTGCAGCAAGGTCTCGGGGCCACCCCACGCCTCCAGTGCCTGCGCACGCCGCGGCAGCTCACGGTGCAGGCCGTGCAGGCGTTTAAACAGGCGGCTACGCAATTGAGTGTGCTGGGGCCCGGGCTGACAAGCTTCGAGCGCGTAAATAGCGTCACGGACATTCCCGTGGTAATAGTGAATGCCCAGGTCACCGCCGTGTAGGCGCGCTTCTCCCAATAGCGCGTGTCGGGCAAACCGCGTGTGCAGTTTCGCGATCAGCTCGACGGCCGCCCGTACCCGCTCACGGTTGATCCGGCGGGTATCAAGTTCGTGCTGGCCGAGGTCGCTATAGACGTGCCAGACGCAATTCCCTCCACGGTGGGCCACGCTTCCTAGCAGGGCCGGGCCGTGTTGGCTCATGCCCACGGCAGGCAGCCAGCGCTTATCTACCAGTTCGCTGCGTTGCGCGATCTCGGGCTTCAGACGCTTCAGGACCATGGCGCGAGCCTGCCCGTTGACAACGAAGCGTAGGCGGAAGACTCGCGCTGAGCGCGGCTGCAGCATGTGCTGCTCGATCAAGCGGCCTTCGGCGGCACAACCGCCGAGCAACTCCTCCAGTAAGCCGCGCAGTTCGTCCAAGCCAAGCTGGTCGTGACCTTCGAGTAGTTTGTCCAGGCCCTCAATCATGCCTGGCTCCGTCCGAAGGCGCTCAACACTGCCGTCATTGTGGGTTCGTAAGATCGCAGCAGAGCAATCGTCTTGGTCAGCTGCGTGGGGGGTGCGGATTCTTGACCTGCCGTGGCCCAACCAATCTGGTCGACCAGACGGAGGAGGTTGCCGCAGGCGGCGGCGGCCTGAACGTCGCAGAGATTCAGGTGCGGATGCTCGCGCTGCAAGATCGAGCAGTATCGGCTCAGTTCTGGACTGGCTGTGCGATCGACGAACTGAGCCAGATCGGTGACCGGCAAGCCCCAACCGGCGAATTCCCAGTCGAACACCAGCAACGCTGGGCCAGTGACGGTGTCGCAGATGCGCAGATTCTTGATGACGAAATCGCCATGCACCAGCGAAGGCGGAATTGGGTCACAGCCTTCTTCAATTTCGCCCCAGCGCGATTCAAGGGCATCCATGTAGGCCGTGGCGTTGCGCAACACCGCGGTATCTTCGCAAGACAATTCACCGTGACTGACTTGATCGAGTAGCATGGCTTGGCAGCCGCGCAGCAATTGCCGGTAATGATCGAGTTCGCGCCGCGGGAGCCAGCGCTTGAGATCGGCAGATCCGGTGGCCAACTGGATTTCCGCCAACCAACCGCCGGCCAGCGTGCGATGCTCCGGCAGCAGCGGTGAATAGCGACAGCCCGCCGCATCTTCCAGGAAGAGCCAGGAGAACTCCCCCTCAGGTTCTTCCACAAGTCCATAGCAACCGAGCGCCGGCAGCCCGGTGAGCGGCAGCAGTTGCTGGTAAATCATGCGCTCCGTTCGTGCCGTGGCGGTTCGGCATCTCTTGGCAATCACTCGCGCCTCACTCTCCTGGCTATGGTTAAGCCGATAAACCGTGCTATAGCGTCTCCCTTGCAGAACCTCAAGAGTGCCTGGCTCCCAGGAACCCGCGTGGACTTGAAGCCAAGCCTGGACGGCTCGATGTTCCCGCACGCGTTCGGTCACAATCACAGGCATGGTTCGCTTAGGCATGAGAGTGAACCCCCGCTGCGGCCAACGCGGCCGTTTGTGGGGGCACTTCCCCTCGAGCCGCCTGCTCTGCCGCGGTATAGAAGTACTGCGCCAGCAGGCGGGGCGCGTCCGGCACGCCCTTGAAGCCGGGAATGCTACACATATCTACGACGTAGGGGACGCCTTCACTCTCAATAATGTCCACGCCGAACAGGTCGATGCCGAATGCGCGGCCGCAGCGCAGGGCAATCTCACGTAACTCGGGCGAGAGCGTGACGGGCTCACCGCATTTTTCTTCTTCGGTTCGACGCGGGAAGACCTTTTTGACCCCGAACAAGCGGCCGCCGATCGCATAAATCTTGCGGTCGCGGCCGTCGTTTGCGTGGTAGCGCTGTGCGAACACAGGCTCGCGCCCACAATTCACCTCTGCGAGTTCAGCAGGTTTGCGAATGACGCGGACGTGGTGGCCACCGGTTCCCTGATACGGCTTGACGACGAGCGGCCCTGAGTCCAACAGCCCAAGCAATTGGTCAGGTTGCGACGCAACGTAGGTGGCTGGCGTGGGCACACCTGCGGCCTGTAAGGTTCGCGAGGCGACGATCTTGTCCCGCAGGGCCGCCGAGACGGGATACGGATTCACGACGACCGCCCCCAACTCATGAAGCGCTCCTGCCAAGCTGAGGGAGAGTCCGCTCGTGTGCCGCAAAACGTACAGATCGTGTTCCACCCGGACCTTCGACAGATCGAGGATCCCATCCATCGGGTGGATGACGTCGACGAGCGCCCCAGACTCTGCGAGCACCTGTACGACGGCAGGCATATAACTTCTGCTCTTTGGCGAGTAGCGTGGCAATAGGAATCCAATCCGCAATCTCATAATTCACGCCTTACAACGGAAAAATTGTCCGCTCCTGGTGCCGGGCTCGATCCTTACCAGCCGCCCTTTTTCGATCCGCACGATGACGTCGCATTGCTGTAATGCGCTGGAGCGGTGCGTGATCACGAAGGTCGTCCGCCCTCGGGCGAGCCGTTCCAACGCTTCCAGGATGGCAGCCTCGGTCTGGATATCAACTGAACTGGTCGGCTCATCCAGGATAAGGATGGGCGCGTTCTTCAAGAACGCACGTGCGATCGATATGCGTTGGCGTTCCCCGCCGGAGAGACGCATACCGCGTTCGCCCACAACGGTTTGGTAACCCCGCGACAGCCCGATGATGAAATGGTGCGCATTGGCGGCCTTTGCCGCAGCTTCAATTTCCGCCTGGCTCGCGCTCGCGCGGGCATAAGCAATGTTCTCGGCAATGCTGGTCGAAAAAAGCAGCGGCTCCTGAAGAACGATTGCGAACTGGTTGCGCAGATCGGAGAGCTTGTAGTCGCGAAGATCCCTATTGTCGAGCAGGATTTGTCCTGCCGTGGGATCGTAGAAACGAGTCAACAGATTCACTAGCGTGGTCTTTCCCGCACCCGTGGTGCCGACGATGCCGACGCATTCCCCCGGCTTGACCTCGAAGGAGATGTCTTCAAGTACGGGCCGGTCATCATCGTAAGCAAACGACACGTGTCGAAAAATCATGGCGCCTGAAGCCTGCGCCAGGGAATGGGCATGTGGACGCTCAGGCACATCGGGGGCCTCGTCCAGCAGCGCAAACGCCCGCTCGGCACCGACAAAGTAGGTCTGCATGCTGGCCATCTTCTTGCCGACTGTGCGCAGAGGTCCGTAGACTTGTCCCAAATACCCCATGACCAACAGCAGACTGCCCAGCGTGAGTTTCCCCGCCTTGATGTCGTCGACGCCGACGTACAGAACGCTGGCCGTACCGACTGCGGTCAGCAAGGCCAGCACGATGCCGTAGCCGCCCTGCAGCTTTTCCTGATGAAGGCGTTCCCGCATTCCCTCGTACGCCTTCTGCATGAAGCGGTCGTGTTCGCGCTGTTCTTGTCCGAAGGCCCTGACCACGCGAACCGAACCCAATACTTCCTGCACCACCGACAAGGCGGAGCTTTCGATCGTCCGCACTCTTCGTGATTGGCGGCGCATCCGTCGCCGGTAAGAACCGGAAACCCACAAAACAAATGGGGCAATCGTCAATCCAACCAAGGCAAACTTCCAACTGATGCGGGCGGTAACGAAGATCATGGCGATCAGCGTGACGCCGGAGGAGAAGAACGGCACGATTCCCACCACGACAATGTTTTGCAGTGCCGTGGCGTCGTATTGGATGCGATAAATGGAATCTGCCGTGCCCTGGCTGTCGTGGTATGACAAGGAAAGCCGCTGCACGTGGCGGAAAAGTTTAGCGCGAAATTCCCGCAGGATCTTCTCTCCCGTGTAAGCCGTCAGAAACGCAGAGGCGAATTCGCGAACTTGACCCAACAGCGCAACTGCTATGAGCAGGCCAATCGCCAGGATCAGCAGATGGGCCTCCGATCCTTTGATAGCCGCGGGCAGCCAGCTGAGAAAATGCGACAGAGGGCGCGACCCGATGACGTTATCGACCACGATCTTGAGGGGCAATGGCATGAGGAGCGCCAGCGGAGTCCCCAGCAAACTCAACAGGAGCAGCGCCACTAGGTCACCGGAGTAGGGCCGCATCTCCTGCCATAGCCGCCACGTATTGGAACGCAAGCGATTCATTCTCGGTGCTGGCAAAATAGTCCTTCTAGGCTCTCAAGCTCGCCTCAACCGCGGCGAAATAGGTATCTGACCGATAGCTGGATTGTCCTCGGCGCCCCTGCCGAATTAGCACGGCCAAAGAAGGGCGAACTCATGTCCCCAATGATGCCGTTGACATTGGTGTGATTGATGGCATTGAAGGCATCCACACTGAATTCCAGGTTGTTCTGTTTGTGTTTTGAGGCTGGCTCGCCACCCCAAAAGTGTGCGATATCAAACGTCTTCGAAAAGCGCACATCGAGTTCGACAGTTCCGGGTCCGCGGCCCGTGTTGCGAGTGACGCCAGGGGGACGGTCCGTCGCCACCGTATCGCCGTTGTTATCGAATCCAGTGGTAATGTCAAAAGGTGCGCCGCTCATCGCCGACAGCAGCAATCCCAGGCGAAAGGCTCGCGGCAGCGATACCACTCCCATCAGGTTGAGGCGATGTCTCCAATCAAAATCCGCCGGCCCGATCTCCGGTCGCAAGTCGTAATTGTTGGCTGGAAGGGCAAAGGTGCCGGAAGTGTCATTTATGGTTTTAGAAAACATGTACTGAACATAGGGCTGAAAGAATTTGCCGAATTGCCCGCGAAACGTGGCCGTCACGGCGTGACTCCGCTCAAAAGCCGCTGACTCGACCTGGTTAATATTCACGAAATTCGGGTCCGGGCGCAGCCCCGTCTGGGGCAGCGGTGCGTTGATATTGCGCGAGCGGAAAAGATGTGTGCCATGTAGAAACGAATATTCCACCGTGAGTGAGTTCGTATGCCAAAGCTCTCGCTCAACCCCAAGGCTTGCCTGCGACAGATAGGGAGATCGTATGTCCGGCGCGACTCGTATGACGCTTGGGGGAGGCGACTGGCCGGCAGCGAATGGATCGGGAAAAGAGGGGTTCGAGATCACCAATTCGCGCAGCCGAATGCCATCGTAAAGCAGCGATCGCTGCCTAGCCGATACCGGCAGGTTGTCGTAGAAAATTCCGCCGCCGCCGCGAATGATGGTCTTCCTGTTCTGGCCGGGAACGAACGCAAACGCAAATCGGGGAGCGAAGTTGCGGCGGTCGTCAATCGCCGATTGCCAGTCGTATCGTAGGCCAAACGTCAGGCTCAAGCGTTGTGTGGCTTGGAACTCGTCCTGAACAAATCCATTGGCGACGCGGGTGGCGAATTTCACATTTGGACTACCTTCCACGGATCTGAACACGAATGGAGTGCTCGCCCCATATTGTTCCAGGCTGGCAAACTCGAAGGTCCCGCCAAAATTTGAGGCATCGAATGCATCCATCAAATCTGTACGGAATCTGGCGCCCAAGGCAATCGCATGCTTATTGTGGGCGTAGTAGACAGTATCCTGAAGGTCAAACTGCCGTCTCTGGTCACGCGTGAAGGTTTGAGATGGCCCGGCGTTAAAAGCCTGGTCGACGATTATGGCTGGCGCTACCGCCAAGTCCCCCGTGTGCTCGTTGTCACTGGAGAAACTGAGGCGCAGATCATTGCGCCAGTTCGGCGGAATCATGGCACTATAATCCAACATTACTTTGTGTCTATGACGCCCGTCGTTGACTCCCTGTTCAGGCAGGTTGAAGCCTCCCACGTCCTTATTGTGGTAAGAGTGGTCGTTGAAGGTGTAGCTTCCATAGAGAGTGTGAAGGGGGCTGACCCACCACTGCAGGCGGGCAAAGATATTATCGCGATATTGGGTCGTGGGTACGTTTTCCCGGAGAGGCCCCGACAGGGTCACGGCGTTGACGATTGCGCTTTGGTTGAGCATGGAGCGCTCGGCGGCGATGTAGAAAGAGGAAGACTTACGTAGCGGACCGCCCAGGTTGGCCTGGAGTAATCTCCGGTCCAGATCCGGCGCGAATTCCGAAAACGCATTCCGAGCGTCAAACAGAGAGTTCCTGGCATACATCGCAAAACCGCCATCGTAACGCTTCTTGTGGCCGTGTACGGTGGTGACTTCAACCTTTGCATTTCCCGGGTGCTGGAACAGGGCGGAGTAAGGATTGCGGTCAATCCTGATCTTTCTGATGGCCGACGCAGGCAGATCAACCGCTGATCCTTCTACTCCATCGATGATGACCGACGGACCCTCGGCGCCTTGCGCAGCCGGTGAAACGAATTTCTGAATCAGCGGGGTTACGTCTTCCGAAAGGGTGGGGAGCTGGTGCAGCAGATTGTCGTCGATTCTTGCGGTGGCTGCGTCGCTGTCGGAAGTCGAAGGCGCCTCATCGGCTGCATCGGCGTCGACCGTGACTTGCTGCCTCGCTCCTCCAACCTTGAGTTTAATCTTTAATGGCTTCACTTCTTGCCCCTGGACCACTAGACTCTTTTCATACCGCTCGAAGCCGCTCACCTCAATTTTCAGAACGTAGTTACCCGGAGACAGGTCTTTGAAACTAAAGTTCCCATTCTCCGCGGAAGTCGTTTCGCGTATCGGATGTGTATCCCCGCGAACCAGCGCGACTTTCGCTCCCGAAATTGCCGCGCCGCTGCCGTCTTCGACAACTCCAGTTAGATTCAGGTTCGCTGGGTCAGGGGCCATCTGGCCGAAGACGAGCGACGAATAGACCAGCGCAATCAGCAGCACGTTTATGGCTAAATGAAAACGGAACATCGGGTTATCCAGCTTTCCTGGTAACAGCCGTATCGGCCGCGGCTGGTCCACATTCAAGGACTGCGGCGCCATGCACTTCGGATCCACTGTGGGCCGCCGCCATCGCGTTTTCCCGCCTGGGAAGAACGGCAAGTTTGCTAGCCCGCTCTTCCATCAGAACGGGCATCAGTAGGGTTCCGGTTGCGGCCACACATTCCTGAACTACGCGTGCCGCAACCGCCGCTGCCATCGAAGCGAGAATGACAGCGGCCGCCCGGGCTCCATTCCGCAACGCAGCGAGGGCAAGGCTGCCGAGGAATAGACTCAGTACGATGGCCATGGTTGAGGGCTTGGGCCACACACGGAATCTCACTAACTGCCGGCCCATGCCGTGTTCTTCTACAGCCATCCGCAAGCGGGCAGCTCCCACGAGGTTGGGCCGAACCTCGAGGTCCCAGCGATCAAACTCTCCGCCTGGAACGACGCACGCTCCTTCGGCTCGCAACTTTGACTCTATCGATCGCAGTCTGTCGCTCGTTCCCCGCCACTGCTCGCTCCAGATTCGGAAAGTGCGGGTAGCGGGAAATGCCGGAACGAAGGGTCCGCGGCGCCGCCACAGCGTCAGTCCACAGCTCAGCCGCCCATACAGGCGGGCTGCGGGCTGGAGAAGATGCAGAAGAGCAACCAGGCAGCGCAGGCCCATCCGAGAAAGCCCGGATCGGGATTCGTCCTCGATTCTGATTTGGGCGGCGTTCCGGCAAGATTGGAAGGCTGGAATTCCAGCTGCCACCACAAGCAGGGGAAGCGCAAGCAGCAGAGGCCTCCAAAGTTCCCCAACGGCCGTTAGTGCAGCTAGACCGGGAACCAACAAGTACCACTCGGGCATCAAAGGGAGCGCTGAAAGCGTGCTTTGTGCCGGCTGGTAAATCGATTGAAAGGGCGCGCTGCCCCAGACCCCCTGATAAATCCGCGCTCTGCGCCACAAACTGCGCCCGTTTCCATCACCGTAAACTCGTCCAGCCCAGCTCACGTGGCCAGCTGCGTTGTATTTGTCCGGCCACTTCGCTTCCAGTAGTGCTTCCGCCTTGCCGTATCCTTGCTGCTGTTTCCAATAGGTCCGCACCGAGCCTCGCCGGTGATGCCAGACCATAGCGGCCGGGCAAAAGCCCAATTTTCGACCACTTTGCGTCAGGCGCCAGCACAGGTCTACATCATCGCCGGCGACGCGGAACTGAGGGTCGAATCCGCCAAGGGCTGCCAAGTCAGCTTTGCGAAATGCCATATTGCAGCCGGGAATGTGCTCCGCCTCGCAGTCTGAAATGAGAACGTGCACTGGACCTCCAGGCGCCCTGGCAATGCACGTCGCCAGCGGCCCATCATCAGGAGGAGCGATGTTCGGTCCTCCCAGGGCAGCGTAATCGGTGCTCATGAACATGGAAGCCAGATACGACAACCACTGAGGATCGGGGTAAGCGTCATCGTCGATATAGGCGACAATCTCGCCAAGAGCTGCTTGCAGACCCGTGTTGCGCGCGCTGCTCAGCCCACGATTTGGTGTTTCAATCACCCGAAACCCAAACTCTCGCGCAATGGCCGCTGATCCATCCGTCGAGCCGTCGCTGACCACGATCACTTCAAAATTCGGATACTCGAGCTTTCTCAAGCCTTCGCAGCATTCACGAATGGTGCGGGTGCCGTTATAAGTGCAGACCACAACGGATATGAAAGGCCAGCGTATTTCCTGTGAAAAGGGGGAGCTACGGAATGCGTCGCGGACGGATGCTAGCGCTGGTTTTGGCAACCGGTCTCGGCCAGTGAGACCGAACGCCCAATCCTCGGCCTCAGCGCCGCCTCGGAACCACTCATCAGTCCAGGAATAGACAAAGACGCCGGCACATCCGCCCTGAAACGCTGTTCGAACCTGCCAGTCGAGCACACGGGCCTGGGTTTCTTGGCCGTTGCGATAGCTGTCGAGGCCAATCTCGCCCATAATCAGGGGAGCATCACCCGCGATGTTCTGCAATCGTGCGAGATATGCCGCGAACCGCTCCTGCGACTCGAGGTAGACGTTGAAGCAGAAAAAGTCTAAAAACGGAAGCCGCAGATATTCGGTCGAGGGATAGTTAACGTACGTGACCACACTGCCTGGATCTTCGTCTTTTACGGCACAGTAGAGTTTCTCCAGGTATCTTTCGATTTTGCGCCGGCCATGCCAGCGCACGATCGAGGCCGGAATCTCGTTGCCGAGCGAATAGGCCAGGATGGCTGGGTGTCTGGAGCAGTCGCGCACTCTGGCAGCCAATATCTCCGTAATGTCCGGCGCACCTTTTTTGTCGGTCAGAAAACCAACATACTGATCGGCGGCAAGATCAAGCATCACACGCAACCCATACCGTTGAGCTGTGTTCAGCAATGAAACCGGCGGTGTGTTGTAAACCCGAACGGCGTTGATGCCGTTGGCGGCCATGAGAGCAAAATCACGATTGATTTTTTCATGATCATGGTATTGGTTTCCGCTTTCGTCAGGACGAAAGGTTCCGTAGGTGACGCCACGAACGTATAACTTCTCTTCTCCGACCCAAATAAATTTGCCCCGCACACGCGGCCGCATGTTGGGACGGTTCGCTGGTGAGAATGGGAAGAGGACTCGTTCTGTCACGAAGGCTCGTCTTGAATCTCAAGAAGTAGTTTCAGGTGCCCCTAAACTCCCACCCGGTTCACCCGGTAAAGGGAAGGAACTGTCCGGCACCAGCTAGCTGGGTTTGGAATGCGACATCGATTTACTGGGGGAGGTAACCTTGCAGGCTACAGTAGACGATGTGACATATTAGCCGCGGCTCCGCTCTTTCAGTCCCAGTCACGGCTGCCTTCAAGTTTGTTTCTCGGGTTTAGGCCCCTATGCCGTGGAAAGGCTCTTGCACCCAAAGCACCTAGTTTCCAACCTAACTCCACGCGGCAGGACGATGTGGCCGCCCACCCTTTACATTGGGGGGCTAATGCATCGCAGTTCAGCATCCCGGTTCTCTCAAGTCAATACCGTGGAATCCTTGCGCTGACGGTGCTAAACCATTCTGAGTAATCCTTTTGGTGTACTGCCGGCCAGGCCAACGGCTACACCCAACTCGACTTTCTGGAGAGAGATCCTGCGTATCACCGATGCGAAACTGGTGCGCCGTATTCGCGAGCTGCTGGTGACTCCGTACCAGGTCAAGAGGGCGTGGGACTGCGGAGCGCCGGACGAGCACTTCATAAGTTGGACGGTCTTTGAACACCGCCCATCGAATACTGGCATAGCATTTTGCTCTGAAGGCTTTGGCCCTTCATATCCCTGGGGTCTGGTGCATTTGTCGGGACCACACATGGGCATGGGCGTGGACTCTGGTTGGTTCGTATCCCTTGAGGAAGCGATGAGGAACAGCATGGCATGGGATGGCCCGACTCCAGAAGGCTATGAAGTCGAGTAAATGCATCACTGAAGTTTCAATTCAAATAGGCCTTGCTTTCTTCTTAACAACCATCTAAACGTTAGATGGTTAATCAGATGGAAAGCATCGGGGTCCAACGTTCCCCGAACTCGTCGAAGCGCTGGCGGGCATCGAGATCATCGAGCGTTCGTCGGTCACGCCTTCGATGACGCGCGCGTGACCAGCGCGATCGAGGCAACGGGCCGCAAGAAGCTGATCTTCGCCGGCATTTCGCTCGAAGTCTGTGCGGGTCTTCCGGCCATCACCGCCGTCGGCAAGGGGTTTGACGCGTACGTGGCGGTTGACGCCTCAGGAACATTCAGCGAGACCAAGCGGCAAGTTGGACTTCTGCGCATGCTACAGGCAGGCGTCATCGTCTCGGACTACGCGACCTTGATGGTGGAAATTCTCAAGGATAACGCGCGACCGGAAGCCGGAGAGGTCTATGGAGCCATGGACATGGCTTGGGCCAAGCTTGTCGGCCAGATCGCCCACGCCTACGGAAAGTGAACGACCTGATTTCCAATTCCAATTCATCGAGGAGAGCCGGGTTCGTCCGCTAGGCGTTCTGCGACGGCCGAGGTTCGAGATACTTGCGTAGAGTTTGTCTTCATCGAGGACCCGTTCGGCTCTTTAACCGTTCTGTTCCATCAGCGCGGCGGCGCGCTTGCCGACTTTCTTAAGTGCCGCTTCGAGGCCAAGAAGCTCCTCGGGGCTCAGTTCAGAGAACACTCTTTTCATCTGCCCGGAATGCTTTCGGAAGGCGGGAACAATGAGGTCCTTGCCGCGCGGGGTGAGGGCTACGATCCGAACGCGCCGGTCCTCGGCGCTCTCGACTCGGCTGACCAAGCCCTTCGCGACCAGGCGGTCCACGGCGATACTAATCGAACCTGGGGTCAGATGGACGATCGGGCCTATCGTGTTGACGGGCAAAGGCCCCTTATGGAGCAGGACCTCCAGCACTCGGAAATCCGAGTCGCCGAGCCCGGTCTCTTCAATACCAGCTGCTGCGTAGCGCGTCAGGGCCTGCATCGCCTTCAACATGACGAGCCAAACGTGCGACGTTTCCTGAATGCCCTGGGCCATAAAAACCCTGAATCTTCTAAAATTATACGACATCAACTAGATTGATATCAAGCTAATTGACGCCATGCTAATGGCCGTCAACGCAAAGGGGAACCCGCTTATGAGAACCGCTTCCACAATCGCCCGATATCTGGCGGGCGTGATCTTTCTTGTTTTCGGCCTGAACGGCTTTCTGAACTTCATTCCTCTGCCCCCTCCGGGAGGCATCGCGGGACAGTTCATGGGTGCCCTGTACGCCTCGCATTACCTGTGGGTGATCTTCGCGTTTCAGGTCATCGCGGCGATACTTCTGCTGGTCAACCGTTACGTCCCGTTGGCGGTGGCCGTGCTAGCGCCGGTGATCGTCAACATTCTTGTTTTCCACGCCTTGATGGCCCCGAGCGGGCTTCCGCTGGCCCTCTTCGTGGCGGTGCTGTGGGCTCTGATCTTCGTCCGTGTGCGACCGGCCTTTGCTGGGCTATTCCAATCGCGGTTGCAGACGCGGTCCTGATGGAGCGCTCCATGTTGGAGCGGTAAGAGGAGGACAAGACCATGGAACGGAATCTCGCCTATCTGCTCCCTGAAAACCTGCATAGGGTTTTCAACCACACAGATCTTCACGAGAGGAAGGCAGCCATTGCCGATCTTTGGGACCAGGGTGGGATCTTCATCGATCCCGATGGCGTCCATCAAGGACCCGACAAGCTCAGCACCGTTGTCACGGCTTTACAGCACCAGTTTCCGGGCTCCGTGTTTAAGGTCACCTCTCCGATTCAGGAGAACTTCGGTGTTGGGCGCGTTTCGTGGGAGTACGGACCGCCCGGCGGAGCCGCTATCACCAAAGGCATCGACGTAGGCAGGATGAAGGATGGAAAGCTGGCGGCGCTCTACGTCTTCATCGACTGAAGCGTCGATGGTTGTTTCATGTAAACAACGGACGGACCTCGACAAGCGCCCATCATCACCTAGCGAAGGAAACATAGGATGACCATCTCCGTAATCATCGGCAGCACACGCCAGGGCCGGTTCTCTGAAAAGCCGGCTCAATGGATTCTTCAGGAACTTCGGAAGAGAGAGGCAATTCAGGCGCGGCTTCTCGACCTCCGCGACTTCCCGATGCCTTTCTTCGACCAGCCCATGCCGCCGGCTATGCCCGGCCGCCCGCCTTACGAACACGAGGTGGTTAAGAAATGGACCGCCCAAATCGCCGCATCGGATGGTTTTGTATTCGTCACGCCGGAATACAACTACGGGCCCCCCGCAGTGCTGAAAAATGCGATCGATTGGGTTTATCCGGAGTGGAACCGCAAGGCGGCCGCCTTTGTGAGCTACGGCAGCGCCATGGGTGCGCGAGCCGTCCAGCAGCTTCGGGAGACGGCAATCGAGCTTCAAATGGCGCCGGTCCGATCATCCGTTCACATTCCTGTGACGACGCTTTGGGCGCATTTCCAAGGCGGAGACGTGGAGAAAGGTTTCGCCGAGCTGGACAAGGCGGCTAACGTGATGATCGACGATCTCATCTGGTGGACGACGACTCTAAAGACGGCCCGCGAGCGCTGATGGACGGAGATGAAAACCTCAATAAACACATACTGCTCAGCCGTTGGGTGCGAAGACTTCTCGCTAGGAGTCGGCGGGCCTCACCCGCCGAATCGAAGCCGCCTCAACGGGCCGGCGGCGCAGCAGGCGGGATCACCAGCATTACTACCGCACTGCTTGCGATTGCCAAGCCACTGCAAATGAGCATCACGAGGCGGAATCCAAATCCGAATGACTCTGCAACGGCTGCCCGGATGGCTGCCGCATCAGCGGGGTCAAGGCTGGTCGGCAACTCCAAACCCGCTAGCTTGATGGCGCTCGATCGAACGTTGCGGACGATGTTCGGCGCGATGTTCAGATCCGCCAGCGAATCCATCAACCTATATTTGAACGCACCGACCATCACCAACCCCAGGACGGCGACGGCCAGAACTCCCGCGACTCTTGCCACCGCATTGTTGATCCCAGAGGCGGTTCCGGCACGATCTTGTGCGACGGAACTCATCACGACAGTGGTCAAAGGCGCCACGCTGACCGCCATACCGAAGCCGAGCACAATGAACGCAGGGAAAAACGTCGCCCAATAGCTGGTCCCAGCGAAGGGCACCGCGAGCAGAGCAAACCCGGCGGCAACGATCAGCGGCCCGACGAGCAGCGGACGCCGGAAGCCATAGCGCGAAACCAGGCCGCCTGACCAGCGAGACAGAAAAAACATCAGAAGGATCATTGGCAGCGCGGCGGCGCCCGTGGCGGTTGCCGAATATCTCTGTACCTGAATCAGATTCAACGGGAAGAGGAAAAAAAAGATTCCCAGGGCAGAATAGAGAAGCAGGGTCAGCAGGTTCGCTCCACTGAATACGCGGGAGCGAAACAGCTGCAGCGGAACCAAAGGTGACTTGGCGACCCGTGACTCCACCAAACAGAGAGCGCCCAATGAAGCCACACCCGCCATCAAGCCTCCCCAAACCAGCGGATGACTCCAGCCAAACGTACTGGATTCAAGCAGCCCAAACACGAGTCCTCCCACGGCAGCGGTTGCAGTCAGGGCGCCCAGCCAATCCACATGCGTGCTCAGCCGGCTTCGACTCTCGGGAATTTGCCAAAGCGAAATTGCAACCACGGCCACCGCAAGCGGGACGTTGATGAAAAATATCCAGTGCCAGGAGGCGTGCTCGATAAGCCAACCTCCTAAGACTGGACCCGATGCGGTGGTGATGGCTGTGAATCCTGACCAGGTTCCGATGGCCTTACCACGGGATTTCTCGTCGAAACTTGCGCTGATGATCGCCAGACTCCCGGGTACAAGAAACGCCGCGCCAATGCCCTGAATAGAACGTGCGATCACCAACTGCCCGATGTTCACTGAGACGCCGCAGGCCATCGAGGCGGAGGCAAAGAGTCCAACTCCGAGCAGGAACATTAGGCGTCGCCCAAAAGCGTCGCCCAAAGCGCCTCCCGACAAGATCAACGCAGAAAGAAACAACCCGTACGACTCAACGACCCACTGCACGTCAACGACGGTGGCCTGCAGGCTGGATTGAAGCGCAGGCAGGGCGACATTGACTACCGTGCTATCAATGAATGCCATGCTCGACGCCAGAATGGTGGCCGCCAGGATCCAGGGCTGCGCTTTCGGCCCACATGGAGGCGCAGGCTTCCCGGAGAGAACGACACCTTCATCACATGGCTGCCGCATTCCCGCTCAACTTCTCCAAACCCGCCGAATCTCACGATAACGGAAACAATCCACGAGGTGGTCGTTTACCATTCCGACGGCCTGCATGTGGGCATAAACGACCGTCGAACCAACGAAACTGAATCCCCGAAGCTTAAGGTCCTTGCTGAACGCCTCGGATTCGTCTGAAGTCGCAGGAATCTGCCGCATAAACTTCCACCGGTTAAGCTTTGGCCGTCCGTCAACGAAACGCCAGCAATAGGAGTCGAAGCTTCCAAACTCATCCTGGATTTTGAGAAACCTGCGTGCGCTGCGCACGGCAGCCTCGATCTTCATGCGGTTGCGAATGATCTCAGAATTTGATGTGAGCTTCTCGATTCGTTGCGTGGAGAATCGCGCGACCTTCTCGGGATCAAACCCAGCGAAGGCGCGCCGATAACCTTCTCGCTTCTTCAGCACGATTGACCAGCTCAATCCGGCCTGTGCGGCTTCGAGCACGAGAAATTCAAAGTGCTTGCGGTCATCGTGGACGGGGACACCCCACTCGCGATCATGATATTGAAGCATCAGCGGATCATCGACGCGAACCCACGAACACCGTTTCACTGTTGCGGTTGCACTGCGCATGAAGACCGCCTTCCCAGTTATTCCTTCAGCACTTGGTGAACGAACGAAATCGCAATCGATCCTTCGCCCACAGCCGAGGCGACACGCTTTACATTGCCGCCGCGCACGTCTCCGGCAGCAAAAACGCCCGGCAAAGTTGTTTCCAGCAGATATGGCCGGCGGCCGAGGGGCCAGTGCGCGTCCTGCAGATCTTCCGCCGACAAATCCGGGCCGGTCTTGATGAAGCCCTTGCCATCGAGCGCGACGCAGCCGTCGAGCCAATCTGTATTCGGGTCGGCTCCGGTCATGACGAACACGTGCGCAATGCTCTTGTTTTCGGTTTTACTGGTCTGGTTATTCCTCCATGTGACTCGTTGCAGGTGTTCGCTGCCTTCAAGCTCAACCAGCTCAGTATGTGTGAGCAGGGTGATGTTGGGTGTTTCTTCGATCCGGCGAATTAGGTATTTCGACATCGTGTCCGCCAGCCCCGAGCCCCTGATAAGGATATAAACGTGTTTTGTGCTCTGGGAGAGAAATACCGCCGCCTGCCCTGAGGAATTTCCGCCGCCGACAACGATTACTTCTTCGCCGCTGCATAATTGCGCCTCGATAAATGTCGCGCCGTAATAGACCCCAGCGCCTTCAAAGCGGGACAGATTCTTAAGCGGCAGCTGGCGGTATTGGGCTCCGGTAGCGATAACAACCGTTCGCGCCGGAATCCGGATACCTCCTTCTAACTCGACCATGTAAGGCCGGCGATCACACTTCAGGCGGGTGCCGGTCGTCAGTAGCATCTGTGCCCCGAACTTCTGCGCCTGCGTGTATGCCCGACCCGCCAGTTCATTCCCGGAAATCCCGGTTGGGAAACCGAGGTAGTTCTCGATCCTGGAACTGGCGCCAGCCTGTCCTCCGGGAGAGAAAGTCTCAAGCAGCAAAACGTCAAGGCCTTCCGATGCGCCGTACACGGCTGCCGCCAGGCCCGCTGGCCCTGCACCCACGATCACGAGATCGCGCACACGGGTTTCGTCCACCGCCTCGTTGAACCCAAGACAATTCGCAATCTCGCGATTCGTCGGATTGCGCAGAACGGTCTGGCCGCGGCAAACCAGCACCGGGGTATCGGAGATGGCGACACCGAAGCGAGCGAGAACGCTTTCGACGTCAGCATCGCGTTCCAAGTCAATGTACGTGTATGGGTGTCCATTACGCGTCAGGAATTCTTTGATGCGCAGCGTGTCGGCCGAATGACTGGAACCTACCAGCGTGACATCTCCTTGACCCTGCGCCACCAGCTCAACCCGCCGCGCAATGAACGCCCGCATCACGATCTCGCTCAGCTCCGCGTCCGTCTGGACCAATGCAAGCAGGCTCGTGCGCGCGATTTGGACGACCTCGGAATTCTGGCGGGCACGAATACTCGCGAAAGCGCGGCGGCCGGACAGCGTATTGATTTCGCCGGTGAATTGCCCCGGCCCGATTACGCGGATCAATATTTCCTGCGTGAATGAAGGCCGCACGACTTCCAGTTCACCCGACACAACGAGGAAAACTGGTATGTCTTTGCCTCCCAGTTCTACCAGCACCTCGCCCGCGCGCACCGACCTGGACGTCCCGTGAGAAGCGAGGCGCTCCATCTGGGCCTCGCTCAACGTCGGAAAAATCTGTTCGACACGCGACTTGGTCAGCGGGATTGGAACTGTCGATTCGGCCATGAGACATTTCCTCTGAGGAAGACTTTTACAGCAGCAGGACCATGAACTACAAAGCCCTTCGGCGTGCCGAAGGGCTGCACATAGTTTCTCGTCGGTCTGACCGTCCTACTGGGCACTATTATACGGCGCCAACCGAGGCGGGCTTGGCTTTGACCAGCGGCACCTCGACCGGGTGCTCGCTCAGGAACCACACCTGAAGTTCATTGGTGCGCAGCACCTCGCCGATGAGGAGATCATTGCTGCCATCATCGCCGAGTTCCGATGCACGGCGTGCAAGCTTGCGAGTCTGGCGGATGATGATCTGATGCGCATCCAGCAATCGCGAGAGCTGCACCGGGACTTCCTCGCGGCCACGAGGCGGGCGCTCAATCTGCGTCGCCTCAGCCACATCTGCCGCCATGGCAATACTGACGCCACCTAGCGGTTGGATGCGCTCAGCAATCAAATCAAACCAACCCGACCTGTTGGTTGAAATGCTTGTCGAACAGCAGATGCAGTTGGTAAAACGTCGGGCCCGCAACTTGCCAGTGCGACTTCTTGTACAAATCGCGCAACGTCATTGGGTCTGCGAGCAATTGATTGAGCGGGGCGGTCACCTCAAGCCGCACTGGCTCTTCAAGCTCTAGCGGAAGCAGATGATTGACGGTCCCGTAGGCCTGAATTTCGGCAGCGCGCTGATGGAGCCGCGGCTGAGAACTAATGTTTTTGGCAGTCTTGCTGGTTGTGTCATTCTTCCTCATATGGCCCTCCTTCGGGACTTGTGCCGTAGTCATATCTGCGGCACAGGCCTCTCACGCTCCCCACAAAACAGATGCGCCTTAGCCGGTTTTGATTCGCTTTTCCTCGGCGCCTCCCTCATTGGGGTGAGACAAACTAAATTGGCACACTCGCAGTTCTTCACAAATACGCGAATCGGGCTAGTTGCCCTACTGATTGTTAGTACGATGGACCTCCAGGTTCGACGTTGTCCCGCAGGCCTGGCATTTCCAGCCATCTCTTTGCAAGACTTCACGACAAAGCTGATCGTAGGATTCAGGATTCGGCCTTAGCCGTGGCTGCTTTGGTCGAATCCGACTCATGACGCCTTCTGATTCACTTGCGCAAGGAATTCATGCCGCTGCTCCGAGGGCGATAGGTTTTAATCGTTCCCGTCATGGACGCCTCCACAGCAGAGCCGATAATGGCCTGAATTGATCGGGCACTCCGTCGAAAAACACCAAAACGGCGGGTTGCGACAGCCGTCCGTATGTTTTACGGAATATAGGTTCCTATCGAATATTTAGCACATGTCGATGCCACGAGATATTGAGCCACGCCTCCTGCGGTCTGCACGAACAAATCCAGTGGTGGTGCTGACAGGCGCCCGCCAAACTGGGGAAACATCTACGTTTCGACGGCTCTTTCCGGACCATGAATTCGTTTCCCTGGACCTTCCGACCGAAGCCGAACAAGCGGAAAAGGAGCCGCACAGCTTCGTTCGCCGCCACGCGCCGCCTGCGATCATCGATGAGGTGCAATATGCGCCTGGCTTATTTCGATACCTCAAGGGCGCAGTAGATGCAAGTCGCGCCCGCCGTGGACAGTTCCTGCTGACCGGCGAAAATGGCTCCCCGTGTCACCGGCCCTTACAGCGAACGGACGCGGACCATCTTCGCGGACAAGTCTCATGGAGCGCGAGGGCATAATAGAGAGGTAGCAATCCTGGTGAATCCTGAAGAGGTCTGAAAATGTTCACGCCAGACTTGAGCATTCTTCCAACCCCCCAAAGACAGCTTTGGGCTGAACTGAGAGACACCCCGAAAGAATTTGTGCTCTACGGAGGAACAGCTCTGGGCTTGCGGCTCGGACACCGCCAATCCGGGGACTTTGATTTTTTTTCCAATAAGCCCTTTCAGGCAGCCATGCTCCGGGATAGCGTCTCCTACCTGAAGCGCGCCGAGATGAGCCAATTTCAGGACAACACGTTGACAGCGATTATTGACCGCAGTGGCCCGGTTAAGGTTTCTTTCTTTGGCTCTCTGGGAATGAAACGCGTTCAGGATCCAGATCTTGTTGAGGAAAACGGCATTCAGGTTGCCTCAATGCTTGATCTGCTGGCCTCGAAGTTGAGAACGATCCAGCTCCGGGCTCAGGCAAAGGACTATAGGGATGTAGCGGCGGCCCTCACCGCCGGCTTGACGATGGCCGAGGGTCTGGCCGCCGCAATGGCGATCTACGGCAAGGAGTTCAATGGCGCCCTAAGCCTCAAGGCACTGACCTTTTTCGAAGACGGCGACCTCCCTAGCTTGCCAGTTGGCGAGCGAATGCAGCTTACTGGTGCAGCGACTAAGATAAACTTGAAACAGCTTCCAATTGTTACGGTCAGGTCTGGCCTCAGCCGGCAGGATGAAGAGCAATGACCGATTCGGAAGAACTCAGGCGAGTGGCGAAACGTGTCCTTTGGTTCAAGACCCCAGAGGAAGCGTTGAATGACTCGAAGTTGTTCCTCGCTCACGTGATGACCTACGGTACGTTGGAAGATATCGTCACAACCATGCGGTACTATTCAGACGCCGAGTTCGACCTGGTTTTAGCGGACCCTCCCGCTGGCATTTTTGATCGCCGCTCGTGGAATTACTGGAACCTCCGGTACCACCACGAACCCGTGCCGCCACTTCCGCGGCGCGAGTTTCCTACCGCTGGTCGGGCTGACGAATAGCTGTCTTTGACGGTCGCAGCATGCAAGATGTCCAAAGCGCACCAGGTACTTTCTTTCGTAGAAATTTATGCCGATAAACGCCGGATACCGGGTTCATCTCAGCGGGCGGCCAACGACGATAACTAAGCCCGACGGAACTACGAACACACAGTCCGTCGGCTGGCCTGTAGACGGAATCGTCGGTGGCGCATGGTATGGAGGGTGGGGTTTCGGCGATGACAGAGTAGAGGTCGGATCGACCATTTTGGTTCTCAATTGTGCCGGCGAAAGACAGCACCTTTGGATTTGATCGTTGAAAGAAATGACATCTCTGATCAAATCAAGACAAAGTTCCGTATCGAGCGGTCCGGAGTCATCAAAATGGGCACTCCAGTTCCCGTCACTCTCACCGTGCAAAACGATTCGGAGAACACACTGCGGTTCCCTCAGGGAGGTGCGATGGGGGAAGGCGTCAGCCTAAGAGTGGTTCGCGACGAGCTCTGAGACCCGGGGAGCATTTTGAACAACACTTCTCGCTTGAGGAGGCATACTCGTTCGACCAGCCCGGAAATTATGAAGTTAGCTTTGCCACTGTGCTGGCAGTTTTGGTAGGGGAGAAGAACGGTCCGTTTGCAGACTTATGCCCGATTAGATTCCCGGTCGCGGCCGATGCTAAGTTCGTCGTCTCCAGAGCAGACTAGAGCGCCTTATCTTCACATGGATGTGTAGTCGCGTACTCGGACAAGTGCCCCTCACTGGCATTCGGGGGAAGTGAGCAATGCATTAGCGGTGGTGGAACTCCCAACAGATGCCGAGAAACCGACTCACACGCGATCCCTCAGCAATGGTTCTTCTTCCAAGCGATGGTGCCACCCGTGGAGCTCTTATTGCCGCACATAGTGCCCACCGGCCTTTCTTTCTTTTCGCTCCTCTTTTCTTTCTTTGGCCTTCTCGCCAGCTTTCCACAAAGAAATTTCGCGCCTGGGTCACCTAGAAACGACGATCGCCAACGCGGTTGACCCACTACCTCGCCGGTTTTGTCTCTCCTCATGCGCATTTCCCGTTGTAAAACCTAATGACGCTAGACTGTCACGGCACGGCCAGATGGAACAGGAAGGAACGAGAGGGAATCGGAAGAAATTAGACGAGGTAGTATGCGGGGGCGTAGTTCAGCTGGTTAGAACGCCTGCCAGGAGGCCGCGGATTCGAGTCCCGTTGTTCCCGCCATAGTTACTTTGAACTGGTCTTCCTCGCTGCTCTTTGCAGGCGACGCCCGAAGGAACTACCGTAGTAAGTATTGCGCTTAAGGGCGGAACGTCCAACGAAGTTTCACAGCGACGAGGTCGCTTTGCGGGACGATGCTGACGTGAGGGTCAGTAACGATCCTTTGCCAACCACGATTCCACACAATGAACAGATCATTGCCCGGTCTTATCGTCCAACGAAGGCGAGTATTCGTACCCACGTTTTCTGAGGCCGTGTCGTACTGGATAAAGCTAGACAACACGAGATTGGGACTCCAGGCATAAGCAGTGCGGGCTGACCACAAGCGTTGTACGAAGTTTCCCGCCGGTATATGCCCAAAATCGTTCTCTAATTCGAGGTCCAGTTGGATTCTGCCCCTCGGTGAGGTCCATCGAAGATAGTTCTCCCACTGCGTCAAATGACCGTTGTAGAAGGTCCCGAACCAGGTTGTCGTTCCGAATTGCAGGGATCGATGCTCGCTGGTTTGCGCTTCCAGGCGCCAGCGAGTGAAATCGTAAGAACCAGGAGGAATCACCACACCTGGGGTGACTTCGAAGGGGGTGAGGAGGGTCTCGGCGTGTGGGTCCCAGTTGAATTCAAAACGGTCGCCCGATTCGAAGCGGACGTTAACCGGTGCCATAAAATACTCCCACGATTCCACAATCCCCCTCGTGTCCGTGTAGCGGGAGTACTGGTTTTCAAAGAATTCCTGCCGTATCCATCTGAACGGGCCATCTTTTGAAGGGCGTGGTTGGTAATTGCAACCAATCGACGTGTGTCGCACTCCGGGCCGGGGAAGGAACCCCAAGAGTGGTTCGAGCCCATCACCATATTCATTGATGCCGAAATTGCAATCCAATAAGTCGTTGGGATAGTCGATCTTGAATCCCCAACCCAGTTTGCTGCCCGGACCGACATCACCTTGTGTTGTGGCGCTCCACGCACCCAGGAGTAGATTCTTATTGCCCTGGAATTTGGACGTATGCCAGATGGCGTCTATGCCGGCCAATGTGTTGTGACGCAGCGCTGCTGGGTCCCCGTTCGTAAAAATCGTGCCGATGCGCAGATTCTCATTGAAGTCATAGGACGCCCGGCCGGCGACGAGATTCGTACCCGGAACTCGGGGAGACGGCAGCGAAAGGTCGGCTACGACTTGCGGAGAGACGGAAGTTTCGCGAGTCTGGACATCGAGTAGGGCTAGGTTCCAGTTGCCGACACGCCCGTTTAATTTCAGGCCCGCGTTGATGGGGATCGGTTCACCATCCAATAGTCCGATTTGGCGGCTGAAGAAGGGAATGAACTGCGGCGACTCACCGCCGAGCCCAAGCCCGAAGTCGTACTGATTCGTGCCTTCGAGGAAGAAAGCTCTCTTTTCAGGGAAGAATAAGGGGAAACGAGTCAGGTTGATTTGGCGGGTATCCACCTCCGTCTCCGCGAAATCCGTGTTGAGGGTCAAGACCGTGGTTAGCTGTGAAGTCGCTTTCCAAGTGATCTCACCACCAGCAGTCGCTTGCCATTTCCGCGGACTCTGTCCGTAGAACTCTTTCGTCTTCCCGATTCCGTACGGGGATATCTCGATTCCTCGGCCCTGTTGAAGGTCGCCGACGCCGGTCAGAGTACCTGTTCGGCTAAGGTCGTAAAGGAGGGAGTCCAGGGTTGGGGAAGACCAGCGCAACGCAAGTCTCTCGCGGGGAACGTACCGTTCGAGGTTGAGTCCCCATTCGCGCAAGCCGCGAGAGAAGCTCAGTGTTCTCGATGGAATCATGATCTCGGCGGACCAGCCATCGGTCGCTCTCGCAGTTCTGGCGTCCCAGATGCCGTCCCAATCAAGGGACGCACTTTCAGGATTCGCAATCAGACCATCCGTACGGGTGCCCGCTGCGTTGATCTGAAAGAAATAGCCGGTGCGGCGATCTCCGTAGGTATCCAGAACGATGCTGACGGTATCGTCGGTATGGGTTTGGCCGTCCTGGCCCATCGTTTCGTCCCGGCGCATGGTGTGGATCGAGAGTCGATCTGGATGCGGATCTTTGCATTGGAAGCCGAAGAAGATGCGATCGTCGCTCACGATAATGCGTACTTCGGTTTCGTATGGAGTGGCGGCGCCAGGTTTCGGCGACTGCTCGACCAGTCTGAGCACGGGGGCATCGCGCCATTCAGGTTCGTCCAGGCGTCCATCGAGCACGATGGAGGACGGAATGCGTATCAGCGCGGCTGAACTAGGTCTATCCGTGGCGGAAGAGGGATGATTCACGCTTAGTAATACCAGGACGACGAGCAGCAGACGCAGCCCTTGGATCGATCCTGCGGCCGAAAACATTCGCCCAGAGTGCCTGTTCATTCAGCGCTGGCTTCCTCTGGTGGGCGAAGTTGTCGGAAGGAAAAATAGAGAAGCAGGTCGTAGACGACCTTCAGTGTACCTGCGATGTAGAAAGGCAGGTTGATGAGGTCAGGCCGGGCGAAGAGGAATCCCGTGAGCAGCGGACTAATCGCCGCACCTGTGGTGCGCGCTACCCCTGTGAAGCCTCCGGCAGCAGATCGCTCTCTGGCTTCCACAACGGCCATGGTATAGGACTGCCTCGTCGGAACGTCCATCTGGCTGATGCTAAAACGGAGAAGGAGGACAAAGACTGCGAGCCAGAGCGTAGGCATCAGTGGCACGGCGATCAAAAGAAGATTGGAAGGCAGGTGAGTGACGACCATGGTGCGTACCAGCCCAATCCGGGTCGCGAGGCGCGAAGCGAGCAACGCGGAAATTCCAGCAAAAACGTTCGCCCAGAAAAAGATCCCGCCTAATGTCCTTGGTTCGGTTCCGAACCTCAAGTAGAACCAATACGCCGCGAAGCTCTGGATCACGAAGCCGCCCGCGAATGAGTCGAGCGCGAAGAGCCCTGACAGCTTCAACACGATATTTCGAGACTTGCCGAGCCCGAGAAAGTTGCCGATGGGCGAAGCTCGACTCCGATCCGACTCGTCCCTCACCTCAACCAGCGACGACATTCGCATGAACAGACAAGCAAGAACGATTCCAAGGAACGAATATAAAAGGACGATCGATCGGTAGCTCGCAACTGTTGTCATTGAGCGCTGCTGCAAAGCCTGAGTCACCACGCCACCAAACAGAGCGCCGAGCGCCGTGGCAAGCGATCCAGTCAGTGTGTACCAGGCGAAAACTTCTGTGCGCAATTCCGACGGGATCAGATGGGACAAGGAGGCTTGTTCGATCGAGAGGAACGGCCCGACTTCATGGCCGCTGGGGCTGATAACACCGATCGTACCCGCAAGGATGAGGTAGACCAGATTGCTCGTGGCCGCGAAGGCCAGGCCAGCCAGCGCCATCAACACCGCCCCTGCGATCAGCATCCGGCGCCGACCGATCCGGTCTGCCCGTGTCGTCAGGTACAACGACACGACGATGTCCCCAGCCAGGGTCAGGGTGAGGAGCAAGCCGGTTTCCGATTCGGATAAGCCCAAGCTCACCAGATAAAAGACGAGAATGACTGAAAGCGATCCGTACGCAAAGAGACGGGTGAAGCGAGTGACAAAAAGGAGCCAAGCGTCGGTTGTGAGAGCTCGAAGAGCCGCCGGAAATAGGGTTGCACTAGACATTTCAAATCACGATTCTCACACGCGCGACTGGACGCCTAGCGATGGATTGCGTCATAAACAACCATACGCGCGACTGCTTTTCCGTCGTCTTCCTGTTCGGGAGCGTAAACGCGGTGTGTGGTCGGATCGATCGCGAGGCTATGGACCGCGTGTTGAACATGGAAGTCCTCGAGTTTTCTATAGTGATTCGGGTCGTCTTGGTGGAAAACGGCAATGGCTCCGCTGTAGCAGGCCACGTAGATCCGGGCTAAACCCGGGTCGAATTTGATTACATCGGGACCGCTGGGCATCGTTAAAGAAGCAATCGCGGCGTGTTTGTCCAGGTCAAAGACGGTCATCAGTTCGTTCTCTTCGCAGGAGAGAAATGCGCGGTGGTGCTCAGCATCCAACGCCATGCCGTGGTTTCCCTTGCAGCGTCCTACGGGATAGCGGCCGATCACTTCGTCAGTGGCGGGGTCGATGACCGCGAAGATGTTCTGATCCTGAAGATTGACATACACCTTGCGGGAGACACGATCGTATTGCGGCATTCCTGTTTCGCTATCAAAGTGGAGGGTACGAACAATCTCATCCTTTTGCACGTCGACAATGGCTTCAGCCTGGCCGCGCTCATCTGAGACATACAGCTTGTGGAAGGGGGCGGCATAGGCACTTCCATCTGGCTTGGCCTCAGTCTTCAGTTTCTTGATGACCTTCATCTGTTTCAGATCGACCACGCCGATGGTGTTGTCGTGCGCGTTCGAGGTATAGAACTTCTTGAGTTCCGGAACGTATTCCACGCCCTCGGCTCCTGGTGTGTCTTTCACGGTCGCCAAGACCTTGTTCGTCCGCAGGTCGATGACGTAGGTCTGGTCGGCTCCAAGGTGGGCCGAAATGAGGTATTGGTCGTCGGGGTCAATCGTCAAATAGTCGAACCGTTTCCCGCCCGGTCCGGGCAGGTCGAACTTCGCGACTTCCTTCAGTGTGTGGCCGAGGGGCCTCGATGCGCACAAGACGACTAATATCAACCAGCGAAATGCGGCAAGTGAAGAAGACATGTGTCTTATCTGCACGATTTCCTCCCGCTATCTAGGCTCCGTGGCGAAGTACGACTCCGGCCGCGCCAGCAATGAGGATGAGGACTGGTTCCGGTACTCTCTTGAGCAGAACTAGCGCGGCAAACGTGATTACGGCAATCAGTACCGTGGGCAAGTCGACCAGGGCTCGCCTGCTCAGAATCCCGGCAGCTCCCGCGATAGCACCGATGGCAGCTGCCGTGACACCTTGAACAAACGCCTTCACCTGCCGGTTCTGCGCGAAGCGCCGGTAGTAGGGCGCTGCAAATATAACCAGCAGGTAGGGTGGCAAGAAAACGGCGAGCGCGGCGGCACAGGAGCCAAGGGGACCGGCGACCAGATATCCGATGAACCCAGAGGTGATGACGATCGGCCCCGGCGTGATCATTGCCACGGCGACTGCATCGAGGAACTGACGTTCCGTTAGCCAATGGAACTTGCCTACGACTCCACCGTATAGAAAAGGGACAATCGCAAGGCCGCTGCCGAAGACAAATGCGCCGGCCTTTAGGAAGTAGAAGAAGACCGAAGCAACAGTTCCAACGGAAAAAGATCCAAATATTCCGCCAAGAACTGGCGTTAATGCCAATGTCGGGGCAGTCTTCTGCTGCAGCTTGGGGGGAGCTTTCACGAAAACAGTGATAAGCCCCGAGAAGATGAAGAGCCAGATGATCTCTGACTCAGTCCAAACTGTAGTCACCGCCAGCACGAAGAACAGCGTCCAGAGTAAGTAGTCTCGTCCTAGAGTTTTGAGGATCAATTTCCATGCACTTCGCACGATGATCGCGCTGACGGCAGCGCCGATACCGTAAAACAGTCCTTGAATCCATGCCAGTTGGCCGAAGTGAACGTACGCTGCGGCCAACGCCAGGACCATCAGGAACGAAGGAAGAATGAAGGCGACTCCGGCCATGGTTGCTCCCCAGGTGCCGCCGTGCAGCCAGCCGATGTATTTGGCCAATTGCGCGGCGAGGGGACCTGGACACAACTGGGAGAACGCAAGTCCTTCGAGGTAGTCTTCCTTCGAGAGCCATCTCCTTTCATCAACGAGATCTCGCTGCATGTACCCAACAAGAGCGATCGGTCCTCCAAATCCCAAAGCGCCGAGGCGAAGAAAGTACAGCAGCAGGGCCCCGGTGGTGGGGGACTTGGAGGTCTTCTCTTGTGAATCACGCGTTGCGATAGTCATAGCCAAGGGTGTTTTCTGCTGCGTCGCAGGGGCCAGCCGCTCACTTCTTACCCAATTGATCAAAACCAGCCTTGAACCCGGCGGCCAGTTTTTCGGCGGGTCCGCGTCCCCAGTAGTGGAGGAAGATGACCACGGGCTGCTCCCCGATCATGTGGTGGTGAATCGCCACAACATCAAGTCCGTTCTGGCGGAGGGCCTTGAGAACGGGAGTGACTTCCGCTTCAAGCATCGCAATGTCGCCAGCGACGACGGCGTCCTCCTGGGTACCAGTAAATGCAGCCCATGTGTTCAAACCCATACGGGCGTTGATTACGGCTCCGTGCTCTTTCATGCCGAGGTCGTCACGTCCAATGGTGATCTTGTAGACATCTCCGGATTGTTCACCCTCGTGCCCGATGATCTTTGCGAGCTTAGACGTGTCCAGGGAAGTGCCCTTCATGGAGAATGATGCGACGGTGGGTGCGTTTACGTGGCCGATGAGGTCCAGGGCAGGCTTCAAACTGCGGGCAAGTTCAGATGCCCTGCCCATACCATGCACGTGCATGTAGAAGACGCGTGGTTCATCCCAGAAGAAGTGGTTGTGGAGCGCCGTGACTTCGATTCCATGCTCGAGAAGCGCAGACATCACAGGATTCACCTCGTCCTGCAATAGAACCAGGTCGCCCATCATTGCATCCATGCCATCCGACGCTTTCGTCAGCGAGACCCAGCCGCCAAACCCAAACGGGGTTGGCGTGGGGACACCCTGAATGGTCATCTTGAGATCAACCCGTGGAATGTTGACCTTTAACACCCCTGCCTTGAAATCGCCTTTGCGGTCGAGAGTCTTCAAGACATCCCGGTAGTCGGAAGGCATTTCCTGTGCGAGTACTACGCCGGCAGTCGAGAGCAGCATGGCCAGCGTAACCAACGTCAATCTAACCGAGTGAAACATTGAACCATCCTCCTTTGCTGTCATCCTCTAGACGACAGTTGCTTCCCCTTTTTGCGCAGCGACTGATAGAGCCCTTGCGCCAATTGCATGCCGCGGTCGAGCAGTTCTGCGTCGTTCGCGATTGTTTGCGCCCACCCCTTCATGATTTCGTCGATACCGAAACCCTCTCTGCGGCCGAATTTGTCGTCGAAGATGTCGGCATCGTGCACGACTTCGCCCATGATCGCCACGCCCTTGTCTTTAATTCGGAAGGCTTTGGCCAGGGTTTCGAACGTGCAGTCCTCCCCACGATGACCAAACCCGCCTTCGTACATGTCGAATGGCACGGCCCCGCCTAGTTTCTGATTCTCGGTCGCGAAGGCAAACTTCGCCTTCGGATCGATAAAGGTGCGAATCAGCCAGGCGCTCATCACACGGTCAACACCCGGTCGCGAGCGCGTGATCCACGTCCTGTTCTGGTATGCGGACCGAGACACGGGGCCGAACTCGGAGGACAGAGTCGGAGACTTTGGCTGCTGTAGGGCCGTCAAACTCTTCTCAACCTGCTCACGGAGAGGGCTTCCGAAGAAATCAATCGATGCAATCTCCTGAAAACGTCGGCGCAGTCTTGTGTTATCCCCGGCCCCACCTCGCCGCCTGGCCACCCTAAGATCCTTGAGGAGTTGTCGATAGTCAGCGGTTCTCGCGTCGGTGAACCGTTTCTGAAGTTGTGTTCCGCTGTAGTTGTCGATGGACTGGACCTCAAGAACCGAGGCCTCGCCGTCTGACCCTCGAATCGTGGTCGCGAGCCATTCAAACTTTTCCCGATTCCCAAGGTCGTTCGGGAGTAGGTAGCCAGAATTACCGAGCGGCAAGGAGCCGTAGCGTTGCAGCTTCCTCCAAACCGACACTCGCAGGCTTGCTCCTCTTCGAGGCAGACTGAAAGTGAGCAGGAGCCAGGGAGAAACCGCAGCTTGTGATGATACGATCATTCCATAGAACGTTATACATCTAACATTATCTCATCGGCAAACCGGCCCGGTGATACTGCTCTGCGCAACATCGGTCACAACATGGAGCACTACGGAAACCTCGTCACCTACACGAGGATCAAGGGCATCGTTCCTCCTACCAGCGAGCAGGGGCAAATGCCCGCACCAAAGCAGGAGAAACCCGAATCACAGCCAAAGAAATAAAGTGAGTGTGTGGGCACTCTGCCCGCCCCCGTTCCCCCTCATTATTGGCGTGATGGCAGCTTCTCAATATTTCTCCGTTTGGCTTCACCCGTGAACTCTTTTCACATTAGTCATCCAGATCAATCCGAACAGTGAGGAGTTGCGTCCCAAAGAGCCGCACCGCTCTCGCATTCCCGGCGCTGCTTGGCAAATTCGTCGCCAGCCAGCGTTGCCGCTCACGCGGGTTGTCGTCAGGAAGCAGATGCGCAGCACCCGTATGCCAGCGAGTCCTCAGCCCGTCCCGCAACTTTAGACGTACATGCGGATCACGCTCAATGTTGCGGACGTATCCCGCCTTCATGCCATGCTCTGCAACTAACCAGAACTGGTTGTCGATACGTCCATCGCCCACCGGAGTGCGACGTGGCCTTCCGGTCTTGCGCCCAGTGGTTTCGAGCAGTGCATATCCCGGAAGCGGCAAACCCATCGCAAGCGCGAGCTTAATTGGCGGATTGAACAGGTATTTCTGAAGGGTGTGGACAATCCGAAGCTTCATTTTGTAATTGAACTCCCTTCGGTTAAAGATAACCCATGCTCACCGACGTTCCGCTGCGCAAGACGAATCGCGCACGTTTTCGGAAGAATGTGCAGACAAGATGCTCGACCTGTGGGCTCCGAACTTGCCCGAAATTGGAGCCTAAGCATCTCGGTCCAGCGGGCGAAAACCCGCTTCCGCCCGGCAGAGAATCTCGCTAGTATCGCTCCATGGCAAGGCTAATTGTTTTTGGCGGCTTACCCGGAACGGGAAAGACCGCAATTGCTCAAGAAGTTGCCCGTCAGGCGAATGCGGTTTACGTGCGCATCGACTCAATTGAGCAGGCGATCCGGGTCGGGATACTGGACAAACCGATTGACGATGTGGGCTATCGTGTCGCATACGTCCTCGCTGAAGACAACCTGCGCATGGGGAGAACTGTTGTCGCCGATTGTGTCAATCCCGTTCGGGTAACACGCGATGCTTGGATCAGCGTGGCAAATCGAGCACAAGCAACAACCATCGAGATCGAGATTGTATGTTCCGATTCCCAGCAGCATCGGCAGCGAGTAGAAAACAGAATCCCCGATATCTCCGGGCTGAAACTGCCGACTTGGGACGAAGTCGTCTCACGCGAATACGAACCGTGGCCACGCGAACACATTGTGATCGACACCGCCGGCCGTACAGTGAGCGACAACGTGAACGAACTTTTGAAGGTTATCGCAAATCAGATGGGCACACAGCAAACGCCTGCGATTTAGGAAGTCTTTAGAATCCCTTCCGTTCTTCAGACCTGAAAACCATCGCCGCAGCTGAAAGGCGGTAATGGTGGCCGCACGCTTAGAAGAGATTGAGCGTGCAATGCGGGGCGGCGGGTTGGGGCTTGCATGGGACCCGAACGGCAAGGGCAAGACCGCCGTGCGCGGAGCCATCGGACTCTTCCACGAAAGTGTCCTTAATGGATACCCAGCAGCTCTTCTTCTTCGCTGTGTACCAGGCTCTGTTCTGGAGTTGCAGGTGCGAGCTTGATGTCGTGGGTGTGATCGTTTATACGATCGTTTGACGTGGCTCTCGGATTGCTCAGGAGAAACAGGAAGGGCAGCATAATCAGGAATAAAACACTTGATCACCCAGAATGCCCCGACAAAGGAAGCATCGCGGCATGGGGCATATTCACGGCAGCACTCACGATGACCGCGGCGCACTTCAGGTAAATCCGCTCGGTGCACTCAGCCCTTCAGAGCCGCCTTGAGAGTCCGGAGGTCCAAGAACATTCGCTGCGTCGGCTTATCTTCACCGCCTCCTTCAAGCGGAATGAAGCCGTATTTCGCATACCAGGACACTTTATTGCGATACGCGTCAGTGATGATGCAGCGACAACCAACCTGCTCCGAAACGCTTAAGCTAATCCGCAACGCTTCTCGAAGGAGCAGCCGACCCAACCCTCTTCCTTCAAATCGGTGATCGACGGCTAGACGCGCCAGCAGAATGAGGGGTAGGTCGTACGCGGGTAGCCCGCGCACGTGTTTCTTAGGAAAAGAATTGCGTGGAATTGCTGACGTGGCCAAAGTAAAATAACCAAGCATGGTCTTGGAAGCTGACTCGTCTACTACCACATAAGTCACCCCGATTGAGATCTTCTGCTGATTGCTCCATGCGTGCTTTTTAAGATAATTGTTGAGCGCATCATCGTTGCAGTCGAAGTTATGGGCAACGTCATCCTCTTCCAAACGCCGAACGATGACTCCCAACTAGCCCCTCATTGCCCTAACCAAAGCCTCAGTCGGTTGAGCCGGTTCAGCCAGCGCTAGGTTCATCAGGCTCTCCAATTCCTCTTCATTCCACGTTATATTCACATACGGCAGTACAGCTTCAGGGGCCACCCTTTCCAAGCGAGGCAACACAAGCACCTCTCTCTCTCCCGTAGTGCTTTCGCTGATAATCTTGTGGCCGCGCTTCCGCTCTGCAACTGCCCACCGAAACAGCGCGATAGCATCTGCCATAAAATCCGAATTGCTGCTCAACTGCAATTCCTCTTTCAGAGAACGAACGATACGGTCCTCAACAGGTGCAAGATCAGCCTGAAACTTCGGCTTCCTGGTGTTCTTCCTTTGCGCCTTGTTCGTTCCCGCTGCTGGCATTTTTCTTCTCCCCGTGCCTTGATAGTACTCCAAATAAGATGCAAATCATAGTCATTTCGCATCCGAATAGCATACCGACTTGTAACACACTGATGTGCTGGCTTTTAAGACGGCGTAGGTGCCCGGCTTCCACCGGTGCGGCAAGACTTGGAAGTCGTGAACGCCAGAACACAGATGAGTTTCGACCAGCCTACACAGGGACGCCTTCGCCGAAAAAGGAAATCCCACTGGGTTGCATTTTCTATTCTCGCGGAACTAGGCACCGAAGCCGGAGCCGTGGGAGAGGCTTCTGACAGGCACCAGCTTGAGGGATACGCAGGGCCGCTCTACCCTAAGACGCTAGAGGGTCGCTGCATCGCGAGGAACCCGCTGAGCATATTGGCGATGGCAGGATTGCGCCCATGCCGAAGGTGCTTGGACTTCCCAAGAGATGAGAATGTTGAGAGGCAAGCCGCTGCCAGGTTGGCCAAGGCGCAAGCTGCTAGAGCTGCATGCGCGCAGCCCAAGTATCAGATGCGGTCGCCGCAACATTTTTAGAGCAAACGTGCGCTCTATTCGCGTCGAAAGAGGGGGACTACTTGCAGGCTTGCAGGTACGATGTGAATCTTCCGTGCGCTCGTAAACACGGCAATTAGTCCTTCTCGCCTTGCCAAGTAGACAAGAGTCGTATCCGCGAAATCCATCGGACGATCCCGATAGCGAAACATCAGATCTTGGATTTTCGGCAGTTCCGAATCCTCGATAACTGCTAACCTGATCGCACCGGAGCGAAGGTGGCATTGTGACCGCCACAGTCGAAAAGCAGATACGCGGTTGACGAAAGGAAATCATGCTCGCGGATCGTTCAGTCTTGTTGCGGTCAATTCCTAAACTCGCGGCGCTTTTGTTGACCCTGTCTGCGCTCGCCACGCTGCATGCGCAGAGTCTGTCGGCTCCCACGGCCTCGCAGGATTCGGCAACGCTTGATCAAGTTTGGCAGAAGGCCAGCAGTAAATACGACAGTCAGCGCGCCGCCCTTCTGAAACAGGTCGATAGCCTTGATCACCAGGGCCCGTTCCGTCCTGACTGGGAGTCCCTTAAGACCTACGAGGTGCCCGAATGGTACAGGGACGCGAAGTTCGGCATCTTTATTCATTGGGGCGTTTATTCCGTCCCAGCCTTCGGTAACGAATGGTATCCGCGAAACATGTATCGGGAGGGATCCGAGGAATACAAGCACCACATCGCTACCTATGGGGCACAGGACAAGTTTGGCTACAAAGAGTTCATACCGATGTTCAAAGCCGAACACTTCGATCCGGCTGCCTGGGCCGAGTTATTCAAAAAGGCAGGCGCAAAATATGTGGTCCCTGTGGCGGAGCATCACGATGGCTTTGCCATGTACGACAGTGGCTTGAGCGACTGGACGGCAGCCAAGATGGGACCCCATCGCGATGTAATTGGTGAACTGGCCAAAGCGGTGCGAGCTCAGGGTCTGCATTTTGGCGTATCGTCGCACCGAGTAGAACACAATTTTTTCCTGGGCGTCGGCCGCGCTATCGCTTCTGACGTTAACGATCCGCAATACGCTGCCTTGTATGGGCCCGCTCATACCTGGATGATGAACCCGGCTGGGACTCCACTCGATAACGACTTTACTTACGTCTCCTCAGAATGGGCGGACGATTGGCTCGCGCGCGGCGCGGAACTGGTCGAGAAGTACCATCCCGATATCGTGTACTTCGATTGGTGGATCGGGCAGCCGTCGATCCGTCCGAATCTGACTCGCTTTGCCGCGTTCTATTACAACAGCTCCCTGCAGTATGGCGATCACGTCGGAGTGATCAACTACAAGGACTACGCCATGCAGGAGTCCGCCGCTGTCCTCGATTTGGAGCGTGGCCAACTCGGCGACATTCGCCGCCTCTATTGGCAGACCGATACTTCTGTGAGCAACAAGTCTTGGGGCTACATTAAGGACGACACTTTCAAATTGCCGGAATTCGTGGTTCATCAGCTCATTGATATCGTGAGCAAGAACGGCAATTTGCTGTTGAACATCGGTCCCCGTTCAGACGGCACGATACCTGAACCGGTCCAGCAGGTGCTTCTTGATGTCGGTGCTTGGCTGAATGTCAACGGAGAGGCCATCTACGATACTCGTCCATGGAGAACCTATGGTGAAGGCCCCACTAAAGTGATGACTGGGTCCTTTCATGATACTGACGTAGAGCACTACACAGCCGCGGATTTTCGTTTTACGACCAAAGGCGATGTGCTCTATGCGATCGGACTCGGCTGGCCTACAAATCGCGAAGCAGTCATTCGATCGCTGGCAAGGACGATCGGCAGTGAACAAGTGCAAAGCACTGCCATGCTGGGCAGCGATGCCAAACTGTCTTTCGAGCAGCGTGCCGATGGCCTGCACGTGCAATTGCCCGCCCAGGCTCCGGCCAAGTATGCTTATGCACTCCGTGTGAAGTTTGCACGTGCCTTCGACTAGGAGCGAGGGAACCGGAATTGGTTTTCTGCCCAAGTAGTTGCGGTTCAATGGATTTTCGCCTGCAGACTTACGCCCACGTGGTGAGTTTTAAGGGAGACGAGTGACTGCCCGCATCGGTACGGTGGATTTGCCTCCAACCTGCGCATCCGACGTGGTTATCCAGCCTCCGTAATTGGCCGAGATCTTGAGGTCATCGAAAGTGCTCACCACCCTAGACTCAGAGCCTGCCGGTGCAGGCGGGAAGAGGGGCTCACCGGTTTCGCCGGTTGGGCCGAGCAGGTTTAAGATCACCGTGCTGGTCTGCTCGGAATTGGGACCTACCATGATTTCGAAAATTCCTGGCTCTACAACCCTGTGCATGTCGGTGTTGAGCATCGAAAGCGACTCTGGCGTGATGGTGAATTCCACGGTTTTCGTTTCACCTGCCTTCAGCGTGGTTCGCTGAAATCCTTTTAATTCTTTTACCGGCCGAGTCACCGATGCGATTTTCTGATGAATGTACATCTGGGGAACTTCATCGCCTTCGCGCAAGCCGGTGTTGATCACATCCACGCTGACTTTAGCCGTGCCCCCGCTCTGGATTGTCGAGGGCTGCACGCGCAGATTCTCAAACTTAAAGGTCGTATAACTTAGGCCATAGCCAAACGGGAATAATGGCTGCCGCGTGCTGAAAGCGTAACTCCGATTTGCAGAAGGTTTCCGGTTATAGAAGTCCGGAAGGTCACCAACCGAGCGGGGAAACGTAATTGGCAGTTTTCCGCCAGGATTCGCGTCCCCAAACAGAACGTTGGCTGCGGCCGTGCCGCCCTCTTCTCCGAGGTACCAGCCTTCCAGAATCGCAGGAACGTGTTCTGCAACGTAGTTGATGGAAAGGGGACGACCATTGATAAGGAGAACCACCGTGGGCGTCCCGGTTTCGACAATGGCCTTGACCAGGTCGTTTTGCGCGCCCAGCAGGTCAAGCGAGTCGCGGTCACCTCGGTGGCGCTCCGACCAAGCTTCGCGATTGGTGCTCTCGTTCTCGCCAATTACCAGGATCGCCACATCAGCATTCTTGGCGATAGCTAGCGCTTCCTTGATTTTGTCCTCCTGAGTCTTGGGATCGACTAGTTCGACGCTGTCGTCAAACCAGCCGTGCCAATCCTGGTGCTTGTTGGTAAACCTACAGCCCTCGGCATAGAGCACCTTCGCTTTCGGCCCGACACGCTCCTGAATTCCTTGCAGAATGGTTACGCCACGCACTGGGTTGCGGCTGTACCCGCCAAGGTGCAGGCCGTCTGCATTCGGCCCAACCACTGCGATGGTTTTCAGCTTAGTCAGATCAAGCGGCAGCAGGTTCTTATCGTTCTTAAGCAGAACCATGCTTTTCTGCGCAACTTGTAAGGCGAGAGCGCGATGCTCGGGACCGTTCGTGGTTCTCTCTGCATAATCGGGATCAACGTAGGGGTTCTCGAAGAGCCCGAGTCGGAATTTAGCCGCGAGAACATCCGATACTGCCCGGTCGAGTTGGCTCTGCGGCACGATCCCTCGCTGGACCTGATCTAGCAAGGTTCGGTACACCGATCCATCGGACAAGTCATACTCGACCCCCGCAGCGATCGCCAGCCGCGCAGCATCCGCCTTTGTCGCCGCCACGTGATGCGTCTCCACCAGCATCTGCAGACCGTCGCCGTCGGAGGTGACAAATCCGCGAAAGCCCCACTCCTGCCGGAGTACTTTGGCGAGCAACCAATAATTGATATGGGATGGAATGCCATCAATCTCGTTGTAGGACGCCATCACGCTGCCCACATGACCTTCCTGCACCGCAGCCTGAAACGGCAAGAGAAAGTTTTCACGGATGACACGCTCCGAATAGTTTCCCGGCGCGGTGTTGGTGCCACCTTCCGGCTGACCGTGTACCGCGAAGTGCTTCATAGTCGCCATCACGTGATGGCGGTTGATAAAAAAGGAGTCTCCTTGCAGGCCGGTAACAGCGGCCACTGCCATTCGCGAGACAAGATATGGATCTTCTCCGTAGGTCTCCTCCGTTCGCCCCCACCGAGGATCGCGGGCCAGATCCAACACAGGCGTAAACAC
This sequence comes from Terriglobales bacterium, assembly GCA_035272945.1. GTDB lineage: Bacteria > Acidobacteriota > Terriglobia > Terriglobales > Acidobacteriaceae > Gp1-AA122. The sequence continues at coordinate 21,824 of DATEPX010000202.1, read as the reverse complement.
CTGCCCAGCGCCGGCCGAGCCGGCCTCCTCCCCGGCTGCCGAGAAGACCTGCTTAACCAGGGCAGGATCAAAGGTGCTCGCTAGTCCAATCGCCTGAGGGAAACTCGTGCTCCCGTATTCCATGAAGCCGTGGAGAGCCTCGCCCATGAACAATTGTGGAATTCCCAGCCGGGTTTTCTCCTTTAAGTATCTCTGGATGGCATTGCGCAAGATGGCGGCATGCCTGGGGGTGAACTCCAAGTCGGGGTCCCACCAGCGCTCTAAGGTCTGGCGCGCGCTTTCGTCCGTATATGTGCCGGTAGGATCAATGACGTGTAGCTGCCGCTCGCGGCCCCCGGTGATTTGGTCGACTTTTTCCTCCAGCGTCATGCGGGAGAGCAGGTCGGCAACACGATCTTCTATCACGAGGTTCGGATCGCGATATCTAGGAGTGGAGGGTTTATTTTCCCTGGGAACGGTAGGTTTCTTTTGAGGACTGGCCGCGGCGCACAGAGTCACGAGGCAAACGAGTACTTCCAGGAAAACACTTCGCCAGATAGTCTGCATAAGGTTTTGTCCGCCTGTGTCGATGAATTGAAGGGTTTGCAATTCAAGGCACATCAGTATAGACCCCGAAGCTGTTGAGTGTTGGCCGCGCCGATATTCCCGGTGCAAAGACCGTCCCAATTCCCAAACGCAGGCTGCGCGATCGCGAATTGGGCGGATCCGAGCAGCAAGGGCTCCACGGGCGACCAGCTTGCGGTGTTCCGCCGTCAGATTCGTGGCCGTATTTACGGGGCTGCGTTTGCGCTTGGATTAGATTGGGCGACGCAAAGCGATTAGGCTGGTAAATAATCGCTAACGGCACACAGGTTCACCTTGGCTTCGACCGTGTTTGCGGAAGCGCAAAGAAGCTTTTCGATACCCCCTCCAACGTCCCGGAGATCGCGGGGTTGTAGGCGTCCAAAGCAGACCTCATCGGTCAATCCGGGAAAAGGACCAAAAATATCGTTTTTCTAGGCATTATTGTCTTGACAATTGTTATGTTCTGCACCTTAATAGTTTGCCATCCTGGGTCCGCGAAATCGGTGAATCCGGACCTTGCGGCGTGTCCCTTCGGTTGGGGAAGGATGCGGGCTGAGGTCCGTCAGGCCTGACATTCCGCAAAACGTATCGAAACATCTCGCTTCAGTGAAGCAGTCACCACGTCGGTTGAGCCAAGCATTCATCACGTCGGTTTTGAGCGAAGCAGTCATCACGAAAGAGGAGGCGCAAGTACGTGCCCCCTCGGTTGTTATGAATTGCTCAAGCTCGCCGGTTGTCTGGCGGGGTAGCCGGAGCTGTGGGCAGGAATTCAAGATTTAGCTCTGGAGGCGTTATGGCTGGTGAAGCGAATTTGAGAGCTGGCGGAGTCCTTGATTTGCTGACGGGGAGAGGCAGCAGCCGATACCCATGGACAAGAGGGAAGAGAGGGCTGATCGGCTTATTGAGGATCGTGGCGGCGACGCTTTTGATTTTGCCATCGCCCGCATCTGCACAAACCGTTACCGCGTCCCTCAGCGGCACCGTCGTGGACTCAAGCGGGGCCGTGATTCCCGGTGCACAAGTAAGTCTTGTCGACGAGGCTACCGGCAGCAAGCATGTGGCCACAGCAAATGGCGGGGGTCACTTTAGCTATACGGCGATTTTTCCAAGTACCTACGACTTAACCGTAACTGCCAGGGGATTCTCGACGTGGCAGGCAAGAGGTATCGTGCTCCATCAAAATGAGAGCCGCGCGATATCGGATATAACCTTGAAGCCCGGTGCGGAGGCGCAGCGGATCACCGTCGAAGCCGCCACAGAGACGGTACCGATTGATACCGGCGCCAGCAGTACGACATTGAACAATACGATGGTCAGTCAAGCCGCCATCCAGGGTCGTGATGCGGCAGAGTTGATCCGATTGATGCCCGGCATGGCTATCAACAGTGGTCTCAACAATACCGAGTGGAACAGTGCTCTGACGCAAATCAACAGCGGCCCGATCGGGGCATTCTCGGCCAACGGCACCCAGCCGAACGGTTCCATGCAGCTGATTAGCAATGGCTCAGTGATCACCGACGCCGGGAACCAGGGCACACAAATCGCCAATATCAATCAGGACATGACTCAGGAAGTCACCATCCAGGACTCCGCCTTTGACGCGGAGTACGCCCATGGACCGGTCACCTTCAGTGCGGTGGGGAAGCGTGGATCGCAAGCCTTTCACGGGGCCTTGTACGGCTACGGCCGGAACGGAAGCTTGAATGCAAATAACTCCTTTTTTAAGGGCCAGAACCCACCACTCAAGAAACCCATTGACCACTACTGGTACGAGGGCGGGAATTTAGGCGGTCCGGTTGTCATCCCGGGCACGGATTTCAACAAGACACGCGACAAGGCTTTCTTCTTCTTCGGTTTTGAGCACCTGAACCAGTTGCCGGCGGGCACGCTCCATCAATATTTCGTCCCCACGCCAGGAATGATGTCGGGTGACTTCACGGCAGCATCCCTTGCGCCGTACAAGCAGTTTTACGGATCAGGGGCCGTACCCTGCGCTGACAACAGTGGATTCTGGAACTACAGCCACTTCTGTGAGGGCGCTGTCCGGGCTGGTACGGTTACTCTGTATGACTCGAACGGTGTGGCCTACAATGGCGCGACGTACTTGACCAGTGATAATTGTCTTTCCGGCCATAACTCTGGCTGCACTTCCCCGCCCGTATCTGGTGCGACCGTTAGCCCCAGCCTGTTCGACCCGAACGGAAGTGCTCTCATGAAGCTGCTGGGGAATGCACCCGGCCTTCAGCGAATTGATCCGATAGCGTCCAAAGGCTTTAATGCCCAATTTCTCGACCGCACGCCGGTCAACGGCAATGAGATGAACCTCCGCGGCGACGTCAACCTCACGCAAAACATGAAAGTCTTCGCCACTTTCACCCGCCAGACGGAAGCGGACATTAATAATATCGGGCTATGGTGGTGGCAACCTGCCTCAGTGCCCTATCCTTCACAAACTCCTGCCAACCAGGTTAGCCGCTCCTGGAGCATTGGGGTCACCAACAGCTTCAGTCCGACAATGGTCAACGAGGCGAGTTTCGGATACGCCTATTTCATTAACCCGGTTGAGTTGAAGAACCCGAATGCGGCAAACCCGGCAACCTACGGCTACAACGTCACCACGCCTTACCAGCAACCGGTCCCCCAGATTCCGGATGTCGTCAGTTGGTGCTGCAACCCTGGTGGCGGTGGCAGCAGTGCAAGCAAAACGCAATCGGCTGGATTCAATGCTTCCTCGTTCGGGACCAGTCCGAAGTGGTATGGTAACGCCGCCGGAAAAGACAGCTACACGCCTGACTTCAGCGATAATTTCACACTCGTCAAAGGCGCCCACACATTGAAATTCGGTTTCTTCTGGGCTCGTTATGCCAACGTGCAAACTGAAGGCGCTTGCTGTGGAGGCGGAACCGTTGGACAGTGGGATTTCGACCCCTGGGCAACCAACTCAAGCAATAACATTTATGCCGACATGCTGATGGGCCACGCGCAAGGCTTCAGCATGGCGAGCCAAAACTTCACCGATAATGTCCGCTACAACGAATACTCATTCTTCGCTCAGGACCGCTGGCAGGCTACGCGAAGATTAACACTGAGTTTCGGAGTCCGCTTCAATCGTGAGGGCCAGTGGTTCCCAGCGAATGAAAACCGGGGAATCATGGTGTGGGATCCTAACAACCCGGTTCAACCTTACAGCGCCAGCAGCACCACGCCCCTGGCGGGTTTCGTTTGGCATGGCATCGATGGCAAATACCCGGTCTCGGGCTGGGCCAACCACAACTTTTATCCCGATCCGCACGTGGGTGTTGCGTATGACCTGTTTGGGAATGGTAGGACAGTGTTGCGCGGCGGGTTCGGCGTATACCGCTTCAACGTGGCTTACAACGATGTGACCGAGAATGGCATGCTCGATGCGCCGCTGGGCTTGAAGAGCTTTAGCAGCAATTGCACACTCACGGGGCTTGCCAGTCTGGCCACCTGCGGAGCCGCGACGGCGGGCGCCAGGAACACCCAGAGCTATGGCGGGATGTTACCCAATGACAACAAGCTCCCTTACACGCAAAGCTGGAACGTTATGGTCAGCGAGCGTGCCCCCTGGAAATCGATCTTCCAGATCTCTTATAAGGGCAATCGCAGCCGCGATTTGCTGCTGAGCGCAAACGGCGGCGGTGGCATAAAGATTAACGAGATCAACTACATTCCTCCGGGGGCCCTATTCAAACCCGATCCGGTGACAGGCATCACCTACTATTGCTTGGGAACGCCAAGTGCCAGCTGCGTTGCCGCTGCCCCGCCGAACGACGCGCTCCAGGACTACAGGCCGTACGCCTATAAGGATGTGTACCTGTTCCGGCATGGCAGCTACTCCAACTATAACGGCATGGTCATGGAATGGATCAAACAGACCGGGCCAACTGTATTCACCCTGAATTACACTTGGAGCCACGTTCTCGGAATTCGCGATGGTAACAATGACAACGGACAAGGCTCGGGTGCCGCACTCGATGCCTTCAACCTGCGGAACAACTACGGCACCCTGGCTTTCAACCGCTATCACATCTTCAACGCCTCCTATGTAGTCAATTTGCCTAGCCCCATCCATCAGAATCACTTCGTAGGTGGGGTGGTAAACGGATGGCAACTTTCGGGCGTGCTTCAATATCAAACCGGGCCGCCCCTTCAGCCTCTGACCGGTACGGGGCTCAATCCCAGCTTTGCCGGACAGAACAATCGGTCGATCCTAGGGACGGACGGGATAACCCTTCAGCCTTACCTTACCTGCGATCCCAGCAAGCACTTGGCTTCGGGTCAGTATTTCAACCCCAATTGCTTCGCGGAGCCCGCGATCAGGGGCGTGAACGGTCCGCTCATTTGGCCCACCATCACGGCTCCCGCGTTCTTCGACACGGACTTGGGCATCTACAAGAACTTCAAAGTTACGGAGCGCCAGGCGATACAGTTCCGCTTGACGGCCTTCAACCTCCCGAACCACCCGAACAAACAATTCGGCCTGGGGAACGACGTTAACCTTACCTTCGGCTGTCCGACGGGTGCTACCTGTACAGATCCGTCGCAATTTCGCAATACCAACAAGGACACAACGGGAAAACCCAAGTACACCGTTGGCAACCGTAGCCTGGAATTTGCTCTTAAGTACACTTTCTGAGTTGGCATCAACAGCACGGCATGAAACCTGGGGGATGAAACCTGGGGGATGGCCGCCATCCCCTGTTTCGTTGTATGGTATCGACAGGAAACCAGCCTGATGCCCGCCCGCTTCTCCCGACCTCTTTTCCTGCTCTCAGACATGCTGACTCGGCGTGAAGCCTTGGCAAGCCTAGGTGGCGCCCTACTTCCGCTGATTTGGCCTTCCGTCGGCATGCCTAGATCTGCCACGCCACAATCGCCCCGGATCAAATTCGAACTGCAATCCATCCCTTTCCAAGTCGAAACCAACGAGAGCCTGGAGACTCCGCATGTACCCGCAGCAATGCTTGGCGGGGTCGCCGTTTTCGACTACAACAAAGACGGCCGTCCAGACATTTTTTTTACCAATGGCGCCAACCTCGCCACGCTGAAGAAGGACTCGCCGAAGTACTCCAATCGCTTATTTCGCAATGAAGGAAACGGGAAGTTCATCGATGTGACCCAGCAAGCGAGCCTGGCGGGTACGGGGTACGACAATGGTGTGGCCATCGGTGACTATGACAACGATGGTTATCCCGACCTCTTTGTGGCCGGTGTGCATGGCCGCACTCTCTACCACAACAACGGGGATGGAACCTTTACCGACGTTACCAAGAAGGCAGGGCTAGACGGGTGGAACGATCCCAAGTACGGCCCTCTTTGGTCTGTGGCCGCCGCCTGGGTGGACATAAATAATGATGGCCTGCTGGATTTGTTCGTAGTCAATTATCTTCAGTGGGACTACGCCACCGAGCACCTCTGTGGATTCGAACATCACTACGATTACTGTACCCCGAACTTCTATAAGGGTTCTCCCAACCAGTTGTACCTGAATAAGGGTGACGGCACGTTTGAGGATGTTTCGGAGGCCTGGGGCATTCGCGGGCATGTAGGCAAAGGCATGGGCGTAGGGGTAGCGGATTATGATCTGGACGGTCGGCCCGATCTGTTTGTCACAAACGACGTCTATTACAACTACCTGTTTCGCAACGTCGGCCGTAAGTTTGAGGAGGTCGCGCTGGAGCAGGGTGGTGCACTGGTCGAAGACGGCAGCTTCATCTCCGGAATGGGAGTTGATTTCCGAGACATTAATAATGACGGCTACCCCGACATTGTCACGGTAGCCCTCAACCACCAGACATTTCCTATTTGGCGCAATCAGGGAGGGAAAGCTTTCGATGAGATCACCGGCCCAAGCGGCATGCGCGAGCTGAGTCAGTCGATGGGTGGCTTCGGGCCAGGCTTGTTCGACTTCGACAACGATGGGTGGAAGGATTTGTTCGTCTCGCGCGGCCACGTCGAGGCGCAGTCAAAACCTGGCATGCCGATCGAGCAGCATAATACTGTGTTTCGCAACCTGGGTCCGACGGGCAAATGGCAGGCCTTGACCGAGGAAGCAGGCTTGACCGCCGCTCCGCCCGCGAGGCATCGGGGCTGCGCCTTCGGCGACCTCGATGGCGACGGCAGGATTGACGTTGTCACAACAGCGCTGCTCGCCCCCGCCGAGATCTGGATGAACCGGAGCGAAGGCTCCGGGCACTGGCTGGACGTCGCCCTTAAGGGAAAAAGGAGTAACCGGGACGGGATCGGTGCCATGGTGAAGCTCGTCACCAAGGCGGGCGCTCAATGCAATCACATGACGACCAGTGTCGGATACGCCTCGTCAAGCCACGGCCCGGTGCACTTCGGACTAGGCGAGGAAAAGCACGTGGACTTGATCGAGATTCGCTGGCCCTCCGGCATACTGCAAACACTGCGCAACCTCAGCGGAGACCGCGTGCTTACTGTGGAGGAATCTCAGGGCTGACGGTCTGCGGAGCCACCTGAGGGCTGACGACGTGAGCCTGTTCGCGCCGCTTTTGCTCCTGGTCTCTTAACCGGTCTACGATCGCCCTTTCCTTGTCCCCGTCAGCTGGGCGTTTTAACCGGTAGTAAAGGGCCGACAACTGCACGTGAGGCTGTATCCAGTCTGGGTTCTCCTGGGTCACTTTTTCGAAATCTTTCTGCGCCTCCTGCAATTTCCCCTCGGCCAGCTCTACTTGTGCCACGATGAAGAGCGCCCCGGATGCGTCGGGAACCGCATTAAGCACGCGAGTCGCTTCTTGCCGGGCCGCGGCCAGCTTTCGCTGCGCATAGAGGGCCGTTGCCAGCTGAACCCGTGCTTGCATGTCATTGGGATCGATTTCGAGCGCCTTCTGATATTCTTCCGCCGCAGCGTTTGCGTCTCCCGCGAAATCATCGATCATCCCAAGCACAATATGCGCCTTCGGCGATTTCGGATTGAGCCGCAGCACCGTTTCCGCGTCGCGCCGCGCGTTGTCGAAAAACGTGAGACCCAGGTAGACATTGGCGGCCAGTTGGTATGCTTCAGCGTTCTGCGCCTGATCCGCTACTTTCTGGATTCGCTTGACTCCTTCCAAGTTTTCCCCCGCGCGGAGCATCGCCGTGCCCAGCGCCCACTCCAGGTCCAGGTTGTCTCCGTTGGACTTCTCCAGCGGCTCGAGAACCGCGAGGGCTTGGCCGATTAGGCCGAGTTGGGTTTCGCATTTGCCCAGCAACGTGGCGATCCGAACGTCACTGGGATTTTCTTTGTGAAGTGCGGCAAGGTGCGACGCTGCTGCTGCGAAGTCGCCCTTCTTGTAATAAGCTAACGCCAAGTCCAGAACCAGCGGAGGGCTTGAGGGCGCTTCCGTGAGGGCAACGTGGTATTCCGCAATTGCCTCGTCATAGCGTCCTAGAGAGACAAGCACAACCCCCAAGTTGGCGTGCGCCGCCACTACCTCGGGATGGATCTGGATCAATTCCTTGTATTTTTGAACCGCGAGTTCATTTTTCCCGCTTTGTTGCGCTTGGTGAGCCTGGTTGAATAGGTCTTCCGGGCTGGTTTCCTGAGCGCCTGCCAGGCTGGCACATAGCAAGACGCCCGCCAATGACACGGGAAGACGCATCAACTTAGCATAACCTTCATCTTCATCTACATCTATATCTATTGGGTTCCCACGGAAGGGTTCTCGCAGGAGGCTAGCGGGTTCGGCTCCCGCACTCTCCGCCATCGCGGAAGGTACTGCTGAATGGCCGGCGACTGGTCCTGAAAACCATGGCATCGTGATGAGCGATGGGCGTTCGATTCGTCTACCTTCCGCCAAGTTTGCACAGGTGTCCGATTCGGATTGCAGATCATGGCCACGGGGAAGAGAAGATCTCTATTGATCCAGGCATTCGACGGGCTCCTCGGGAAGATTGAGCCGCGCGTTGCCGCATTCGATGCACCTGCTGCGCAACAGGCCGCAGACCTGATGGCATCCCGACAAAAGAAGGGCCAGCCCGGTGATCTGCGCGACACAATGATTGCGGGTATCGTGCTCGCCCACCATGCAACCCTGGCAACCCGCAACACCGCGCACTTTGAGGATGTTCTGGTGTCCGTGGTCAACCCTTGGGCATGAGAATCCCTCACTCATTCCTGGCCCAAACCACGGTCTGCATATCGGCCTACGTCGAGCGCGCTCCCCGGGTTGTATCGCCCTCCGACATTCGATCTAGACTCGGGGAGGCGGAAAGCAAAAGCCCCCGCAGCCAAACAACGGGACGGTCTGTATCTCTGTGCCGAACCCAATGCCGAAGATCAGGCCGACAGTACTCTTCCTCTTTGACCTGTGTGCCGGGTACTCAAAAGAATTTCCGAGACCCCAAGGCGGCCCATTCGAAGCGAGCTGCTCGCCGCCTTCATCCCCGTGTTGTCCGATTGTTAACCCCAAAATCGTTTCTCGACCGCCAACAGGAAGCGTGAGCGTTTCAGAAACTTGGCGCTTGCGAAACGCAACGGCAAGGGCGTCGGTGTCACACACATGGCAGTGTCACCTGATGGCAAGACCATGACCTTGAACATCGAAGATAAGCCGCGCCGCCAAACGGCAAAGTAGACGGCGTAGAAGCATTAGCATTGTGCGCAGGGCCCGCTCACCCATTCACATTCCTGCCTTTGCACGGACTGCGTGGAGGATTTCCTCCCTTACCGAGGTTGCCCATCTTTGCGCGGTGTTTTGTTCCCATATAGGTTTGCCTTCGACCATGTCGAAATAACCTTCATCATTGTGGTGACGACCGCAACCGGGAACCGGACAGACATGCCCGCTCATCTTGCCCGTCCGGTATTGGAGCGAAAATGGGATCATCTGCAAGTTTTTGTGCCTGTCGCAGGGGGGCTTTGTCTCAGTCATCGGGACTTTCTCCGACAACCAAGGGGAAGAGCCGTCAAACTGATGCCCCGCGCCCCTGCGGTGCGCCGGAGACGTGTGATCGCTCTCCGTCAAGTTCTTTAAGTAAAGCATTAATCCTCGCTTCATGCGCCCGATATTCACGCCACTGTACTTGGCTTAAGGCGCTGACCGATCCGGCCCCTAAGATTCCCAATTCTCGATCCAGCAATTCTCTGACCTCGTGCACAATTGCGTCGGCCTTCCAATTCATGGCACCTACCTCAAAAAAGGAAGAAAGCGGGCGGCTGCCCGCTCTAACGGCTGTTTTCAGATGCCGGGGGTGCGGTAACCTCTGTTGCCTTTTTTAGTACCGACCTATCCATTCTTCTGTGACCTGGCTCACCGTTTTGTGTGATGCCTGTGCCGTCGCTGAATTGGCAAAAAGTATAGGTTGAAAGTATGTATACCACGACTAGAAAACCTATGGGCGACACGGTCATAACGTGCAAGGATTGCGGACAAGCGATCAGCATGAACAAGATTTGTGAGAAGCCCATCCAATCGGCAACCGACATGCTGAAGCACATAGCTGCCCACAACGCCTCCCGCGCCTTCGCGACGGCTGAGCGTGTCCTTGCGCCGGAACCCAACCTTGCCGTTGCGTCAGCCACCCCCCCGTTCGCGTCCCATGCGGAATGCCCTCAACCGTCCGATCACACTCAGGCTTCTATGAATCCAACGGGCGAGATTCCTACGGCGGACGAGTTGGAGACTGAGACAGCCAACTGAACGTACCGCCATGATGTGAGAGTTTGGGGGAATCGGACAAGACCGTACGCGCACTTGCTAGGTAGCGCAGCAGAAGACCGGTGGTGGCGCTTCCATTCGAAAGTTAAGCCCATCGCTTTCAGCATGCCGTTTGTGGCATGCTCTATGCATGAAGAATAAGAACAAGAGAGAACTAGAGAAGCACTGGGCCGAACAGGCCAAGAAACTCTCCAAGAAGCCCGCCAACACTTCGGTCCGCCTGAAGCCGGAGGTCGTAAACCAGACTTCGCAGACCGGAAGGGAACCTGCCGGGAAAGACTAAGCCGGCCCTCCAACGTTGGAGCTCGCAGTGCGGCTGGCTGCAGTGGTCAGTCGCAACTTTCCTGCAGGAGCAGGCACTTCAGTCTCTGGAAAATGCGTTGCAGCGTGAACGCGAGTTTCCGGACCTCAAGACTCAGGCGTGGAGCCGCTACGCCCTACTTGTGGCTGAGAAAAGGCTAGACCACCTTTATGACAGCGCCCTGCAAGTCCTCCGGGAAAGCCCGCTACAGTCGAATTCGTTTCCAGTCGATGGTTTTCGCCGGCATGCAGCGTTCGCCCTGATTGCAGATGCTCAAGGGATGGGCGAGCCCGCGGCAGAGAGTGCCACCAAGGTTCTACAGTTTGCTGACCTGATGCATTCCAGGTTCCGGTACCATCCTGACGTTGGCCTGGTCAGACCGGAATGCGACAGCCTAAGGAAGGAACTGCACCGGCTTGTCCAAAGCTGATTGGCGAAACCAGGCGTGGGTGTTGAAAAAGTCTTTCGCAAATTGCGCTAGGATACCGTACAAACGACCTTTTTAGTCTTCTAGACATTTTGTATCCCCCCAATTTTGGTGGTTTGGGAGGAAACCGGGACCGTCTGACGAGTGAGAACGATCCCAAATCTGCGCCCCAGGAAATACTCCCAGCGATGGCCAGGAGGACGCGATGAAAACTTTCAAGACATGAGCGGCCAGCGGGAGCACGGTTCTATTCGGGATGATGGTTTTTCTCAGCTTCGTTGCAACCGGGCATCGGGCGATCGCGCAGACTCTGACGACCGGACAGGTGATCGGACAAGTGGGCGATCCTGGAGACGAATAATCTCAATCCCTGCGAATGGTAGATCAACGGGCGTTATCGTCCGCCTCTACTGATTTCGCTGCTCGCTCTCTCGAGTTTGGCTCTTGTATTCCGCAGTTGCAGGGGCCGGTCCTCTTGCAACCTTGGGCAGCACTGCTGACGAAAAGGAGGAACTCTTGACAGAGAATGCGTTGCTCAATCGCGAAAGTTCCTACACGTTGCACAAAGCGTATATTCACTTTGTCATTGTCCTGGCTTTCGGATCGTTTACGCTGCCTCCGTATTCCTTGGCTGCGGAGGTCCCGAAAATCATACAGAAGGACGGACGTTACGCCCTCATGGTGGACGGGCGTCCCTTCTTGATTCTCGGTGGTCAGATTCACAACTCCAGTGCATGGCCTATCGAACTGCCACAGGTATGGGAATCGATGGCAGCTCTGCACGCCAACACGGTGGAGGCGCCGATCTACTGGGAGCAGGTGGAGCCCGAGGAGGGGCGCTTTGACTTCAACAATGTGGACCAGATTGTGGAAGGCGCTCGTTCTCACAATCTACGCGTGGTGCTGCTGTGGTTCGGCACCTGGAAGAACGGCAACATGCACTATGCGCCAGCGTGGGTGAAGACGGACACAAAGCGTTTTCCGCGCGTCATCCGTCCCGACGGCGAGCCGATTGACGTGCTTTCACCTCTTTCGCGCAACACACTGGAGGCAGACAAGGCTGCATTCGTGACCTTGATGCGGCACCTGAAACAGATCGACGCTGAGCAGCACACGGTTCTCCTGGTCCAGGTGGAAAATGAATCCGGCAATATTGGGAGCGTGCGCGACAATTCCGCAGAGGCGAACCATAAATTTGCAGGGGTCGCTCCCTCCGATCTGTTGGCGGCAGCACACAAACAACCGGGAACGTGGAGCCAGGTCTTCGGTGCGGAGGCGGATGAGATTTTTCAGTTCTACCACCAAGCAAAATACATCAATGAAATCGCCGCTGCAGGCAAGGCCGAATTCCCAATTCCTTGTTACATCAACGTGTGGATCGAGTATCCCGCCGCCGAACTGCCCCAGCGCCAACTAGGCATGCCCGGGATCGGGTATCCCAGTGGCGGCGCAGTGCAAAAGTTGGTCGGATTGTGGCGTGCGCTGGCGCCCTCGATCGACATGATCGGGCCCGATATCTATTCCGACGACTCCCCGTTCTATCGGGAGACGATCCGAGCCTATCACCGGGTTGACAATCCACTGTGGATTCCGGAAACCGGCCGAAGCGACAGCTTTGGGAAGTTCTTCTTCTATGCCTTGGGGGATGGGGCGATCGGCTTTTCGCCGTTCGGCGTGGACCAGCCAGGCTGGAACATCCTGGGGGACGAGCCATGGAAGGCACACGCGCGCAACTTTGCTCTGGTCGCCCCCATGACCCGTGAGATTGCTCAACTGGAGTTTGAGGGTAAGCTCAAGACCGCCGTAGAAGAGCCAGGGCAAACCGCGCAAGAGGTAGACTTCGGGAAATGGCAGGCGACGGTGGCCTTTGGGTTTCCACAGCCCGATGGCCGCAGAGCTCCCGGCACCAAGGATGCTCATGGTGCCGCGCTGGTCGCACAGTTGGGCCCGGATGAGTTTCTCGTCACGGGAGTGGATGCCAGTGTCAGTTTCCATCTGCCGGGAAGACTACCGTGGATGCGCAGCGAGGTCATCACCGCGGAACAGGGTGTCTATCAGAACGGCGAGTGGAAGCCGCAAAAGCTATGGAATGGCGACGAGACCGACCGCGGTCTTTGCTTCCACGACAAACCGGCAGCGGTGCACGTGCGGTTGGGACGCTTTTAGGTTTGCCCGTACGCGCCGGAACAAACCGGGAGTATGCTGCGCATAGCATGAAAAAAGCTTGTACCGACCATCATTTTTTCAGGGTGTTTTCTAGATCCATTTTTTGTGGTCAACGATGCCTTTCTAGCCCTTATGAAACCGGATTGAAGCGCTCGCTCCAGACCAGACGTCGCTGGCAGCGGCGCGGAAGTTGCTGAAGCCTTTCCTTCTCACACCCGTGGATACAGAACCCTCACCGTCCTCGATATTTCGCAAACCGCCATAGACGCGAACAGGAAGCGACTAGGGAAGGCTTCGGAGCGTGTCCACTGGCTCGTAGGGACATCACTCAAGTCGAGCTGGAGCTCTCTGCTTACGACGTGTGGCGCGACGGGCTGTCTTTCACTTCCTCACCTCCCCGAGCGACCGTCTCGCCTACGTTCGACAAGTGACGCGCGCAGTGAAGCCTGGAGGAAATGTGATCGTCAGTACCTTCGGGCCGGAAGGGCCAACCCAGTGCTGCGGTCTGGAGGTTGTGCGCTGCGATGCGGAATCGTTGCACCAGGAGTTTGGCGTGCATTTTCGGTTGTTGGATGGCTCCAAAGAAATGCACCGCACACCATTTGGCACAGTCCATCAGTTTCTATGCTGTCTATGCAGGGTCGAATAAACCAGCACCTCGCGTAGTTACCGCGGATTGACCGTGAGTACATCCGGCTGTGATTTGGATCACATCCAATGAGGGCAAGTCCCCATAGTATCCTTGCTTAGGGCCATGACGTGGCGAGTCAAAATCGTTGCATTCGCGCTGACGATCACACTGTTGGCAATGCCGATGTCGGCGCTGACCTCATGCTGGTGGCACATGTCAGCTGCCGAGAAATGCACGCCCCATTGCCCCATGATGAGCGGGCATGAGCCTTTGCTCGCCAATCAAGCGGCACCCGCAAATGGCTCGTGCTGCCAAGTCTCTGCCTTCAGGCAGACCCCGGCTTCGATGCCGCAGGCTCCGACTGGCGGCGGCGCTTTGGGCGTGACACCGACACTCGCTGTGTCGACACTCGACGCCCCGGTCGCACCGACCCAGGCTTCACCAGCCGATCCTCTCGCCCGAGCGGCATGTCCCACCCTGCAGTCCGCTTTCTGCACTTTCCTGATCTAGCCCTTTCTCTTTTGCTGCCGCCTTCAGGCGTAATTGCCTGAAATCAGCCATGCATTCATGGTGTTCATTGAGCAACAGAGAGCATTCTCATGATCAGGAAAGCAGTCGTATTAATTACATTCGGTTGTCTTTGGCCGGGCCTCGGCGTCGCACAACAGGTTCAGGTTCCGGTTCAGTTCCAGGCACCTGCCACGGACACCGCCACCCACTCTGCAGCACCGTCGCCTCTTGGCCTCGAAGACCTGGTTCGCGAGGCTCTGCAGAAGAATCCGGCTGTTCAGAGCGCCTTGCATACCGTCGAAGCACAGAGGCGCCGCATACCGCAAGCCAAGACACTACCCGATCCAACGGTTGGGATCGGCTGGGCTGGAAACATCACGCTTTTCAACGTGCAATCGGGTGACCCTTCCAGTTACCGCGCCGTAGCTGCCAGCCAACAACTCCTTTATCCCGGCAAGCTGAAGCTACGCAGCGAGATTGCTTCGAAGGAAGCGGATGCTGCGTCGTCAGACCTTGAGGCCGTTCGCCGGCGCGTAACCACGGATGTAAAGACGGCCTACTTCGAATACTGGTTCTACGACAAAGCTATTCAGACCACCCTCAAGGACAAGGATCTGCTCTCGAAGCTGTCCCAGATCGCCGAAGCCCGTTATCGGGTTGGCAAAGGCGTTCAGCAGGACGTTCTCAGATCACAGGTCGAGATTTCATTACTGCTGCAAAGGCTCACGGTTCTCGAACAGCAACGAAATACTTCGCAGGCACGTCTGAACACTCTGTTGGCGCGCAGTCCTGAAGCGCCACTCCCACCTACCGGGAATATTGAACGGTCTCCGCTGAACTACTCGCTGGACGATCTGTACAGACTAGCGCGCCAGAATGATCCCAGCCTTCACCGCGAGGAGCAGATGATTGAACGCAACCAACTCGCAGTGAACCTGGCACAGAAGGACTACTACCCGGATCTCACCGTCGGATACATGTATCAGCAGCGTCCCATGATGCCTGACATGCACGGGATGACGTTCACCGTGAACATCCCGGTCTTCTACAAGAGCAAACAACGCGAGGAAGTGAGGCAGGCCACGGAAGAGCGGCTTTCAGCCGAGAGCAGCCGCGACAATCGGAAGAACGAACTGAATTTTGAACTCAAACAGCAATACCTGGCGGCCAAGGCCTCGGATGAACTTCTTCGGCTGTTCTCTGAGGGCGTGGTGCCGCAGTCATCGTTGGCATTGGAGTCCTCGATGTCTGCCTATCAGGTTGGCACAGTGGACTTCCTCAGCGTTATAGGAAATTTCTCGACAGTCTTGAATTACGAAATCGACTACTACCGCGAGTTGGCGAATTACCAGACTGCGCTGGCCCGCATGGAGAGCATGGTGGGCGTGGACCTGACTTCGACGGCCGCGCAACCGGGCAACCAACACCCGGCGGGAGGAGAGTAAAGCGATGCTTCGCAAAGTTCTGAGAGTTTTGGCAATCGTGGCTGCAATCGCCCTAGCGGTGGGAGTGACTATCAGCGCAAGAGTGTCAGCCATTTTTCAGCGCCAGCAATCAGCCTCGCAGCCGAACGCCGCGGGAAACGGGCGCAAGGTTCTCTATTGGTATGACGCCATGAGCCCACAGCACCACTACAACCAACCGGGAAAAGCCCCAGACGGAATGGACCTGGTGCCTCAATACGCCGAGGACAACCTTTCTCAGAGTGCCTCTGCAGCCAGCACATCGGAGCCCGGCGACGTACGGAAGATCCTCTTCTGGTATGACCCGATGCATCCGGCCTACAAATCTGGCAAGGCAGGAACCGCGCCAGATTGTGGCATGCAACTGGTCCCCAAGTACGCCGATGACGAGGCGGCGAAGATGCCCGCTGGCACCGTCAAGATCGCACCCGAGAAGCAGCAACTGATTGGCGTAAGAACCGCGACCGTCGAACGGCAGTCTCTGGTGCGCACTGTGCGTACGACCGGTCAGCTTACCAGCGATGAGACGAAGCTCGCGCATGTCCACGTGAAGGTCAACGGGTACATCGACAAGAGCTACGTCGACTACATCGGGCAACTGGTCAAAAAGGGTCAGCCGCTCTTTACGCTTTACAGCCCAGATCTTGTGGCCACGGAAGAGGAATACCTGATTGCGAAGCGCGGCGCAAAGGAGATGGGCGCCTCGCAATTCCCAGACGTTGCACAGGGATCGCAGTCGCTGCTGCATTCAACTCGTGAACGGCTCAAACTCTGGGACATCAGTGACGAGCAGATCAAGAAACTTGACGAGACCGGCGAGGTCACGAAGACTTTGACCTTCTACTCACCCGTCAGTGGCTTCGTGACCGACCGTAAGGCGTTTCCGCAAACCGCCGTTACCCCGGACATGGACCTCTATGTAATCAGCGACCTGTCCACGATCTGGGTGAATGTAGACGTGTACGAGTACGAGGTGCCGTTTGTGAAAGTGGGCCAAACGGCAGACATGCGACTCAGCTACTACGCCGGAAGGACCTACACAGGGAAAATCACCTACATTTATCCGACTGTTGATCCCGTCTCCCATACGGTAAAGGCCCGCATCGAGTTTCCGAACCCTAATTTCGACTTGAAACCACAGATGTTGGCAAACGTGCAGTTGAAGATCGACTACGTCAAGCAGATTGTGGTACCCCAGGAAGCGATTATGGATTCCGGGGACAAACAGTACTTGTTTGTCGTCCACGACGGCGGCGTGTTCGAACCGCGCGTGATTCAGATGGGAGCGAAGCTCGAAGGCAATGTGGTGGTTCTGTCTGGCCTGAATGCGGGGGAAACCATCGTGACCTCTGGGAACTTCCTAATCGATTCCGAGAGCCGTCTGAAGAGCGCTATGGCCGGGATGCAGCACTAAGGAGATTCGTTATGGCAAAGAAAGCATCGCTTTATTCGGCCGTCGTCCTGATCGTACTAGCGGGCTTGTTCGCAGGCGGTTATTGGCTTGTCAACCAGCGTTCGCAGACGGAATGCGGATTCTGCCAGCGTCACATCAATCCGAAAGCCCATGTTGTGGCTGAGGTCGGTGGAAAGCGGCGGAACGTCTGCTGTGCGCACTGTGCCGTGACCGAAGCACGACAGGACAAGAAGCCCCTGCGGCTGATCGAAGTGACGGACTATCCCACGGGAAAGATGGTGAGCCCGGAAGGGGCGTGGTTTGTCGAGGATAGCCGGGTGATCGCCTGCGAACACGACATGCCCAAGATGGATGAATCCAAGCACGCGGAACAGTTGGCCTTCGATCGCTGCTCGCCCGGCACATTCGCGTTCAGTGACCGGAAAGCAGCAGAGACGTTTGTGGCCCAGAACGGTGGCGTTTTGCGGAGCCTGCCTGAAGTGCTGGCGGAGGCCCAGTCGCAATGATTAACCGAATTATCGATATCTGTGCGGAGAACAAATTCCTCGTTTTACTCTTCATCGGCGTAGGCGTCCTCGCTGGCTGGCATTCGATGAAGAACACGAAGCTGGATGCAATTCCCGACCTGTCTGACACACAGGTCATCGTTTATTCCAGGTGGGACCGCAGCCCCGACATCATGGAAGATCAAGTCACGTATCCCATCACTTCGGCGCTGCTGGGCTTGCCGAAGGTGAAGGACATCCGCGGCTTCTCAGATTTCGGGTACTCCTACGTCTACATCATCTTTGAAGAAGGCACCGACATTTACTGGGCACGCTCGCGAACGCTTGAATACCTGAATTCCGTGGTCCCACGCTTGCCGAAAGGTGTGGAGGTTGAGTTAGCGAAAGATGCGACCGCTGTCGGTTGGGTTTATCAGTACGCGCTGGTCGATACTACGGGGCAATACAGCATTGAGAAGATCCGGAGCTACCAGGATTGGTATTTGCGCTACGCGTTGCAGTCCGTGCCTGGCGTCGCCGAAGTGGCGCCATTGGGCGGCTTCGTCCGGCAGTACCAGGTCAATATTGATCCCAACAAGCTGCTGGGCTACAAGATACCGATCAATGTGGTCGTGGACGCCATTGGCAAGAGCAACAACGATGTCGGCGCCCGACTGGTCGAGATGTCCGGGCGCGAGTATATGGTGCGAGGGCGCGGCTACATCAAATCGCTCGATGACATAGGCAACATTGTCGTCATGTCGAACCTGCAAACCGGCACGCCTGTGCTCGTGAAGGACATCGCCACAGTGACCTTTGGCCCCGATATGCGGCGTGGTGTTGGTGAACTGGATGGCCAGGGAGAAGCGGTCGGCGGTGTCGTGATCATGCGGTTCGGCGAAGACGCGCAGAAAGTCATCGAGCGGGTGAGGCAAAGGATCACCGATATTGAGCCCACGCTGCCGAAGGGGATGAAGATCGTCACCACCTATGACCGTTCCGACCTGATCGACCGCTCAGTCGATAACTTGAAGCACACGCTGATTGAGGAACTGATTATCGTCAGCTTGGTGATCATGATTTTTTTGTGGCACTTCCCCAGTGCCATCATCCCCATCATTACCATTCCGATCACCGTGATCCTGGCGTTTATTCCCATTCAGATGAGCGGCATGTCGGCCAATATCATGTCGCTCGGCGGAATCGCTATCGCTATCGGGGCCATGATTGATGCGGCAGTCGTAGTTGTCGAGCAGACGCACAAGAAGCTTGAGCACTGTAATGCGGAAGGGCGTCCTGGCGACTATCACCAAGTCGTGATCTCGGCCGTGAAGGAAGTCGGGGGAGCGAGCTTCTTCGCGTTGCTCGTCATCGCCGTCGCCTTCCTGCCGGTGTTCACGCTCGAAGCCCAGGAAGGCCGCCTGTTCAAACCGCTGGCGTTTACCAAGACTTTCGCCATGGCGATCGCGGGAGTTCTGGCCATCACGCTCGATCCCGCGATGCGGTTGTTGTTCACTCGCATGGATAAGTTCAAGTTCCGTCCGCGATGGCTGGCGGCAATCGTAAACAGTGTGCTCGTTGGCACGATCCACAGCGAAGACAACCACCCGATCAGCCGCCCTCTGATGAAGCTGTATCACCCAGTGGTTGAGTTCGTGCTCGAACACAAATGGAAGACGATCGCCGCCGCCGTTATTGCCATGGTGCTAACCGTGCCGGTGTTCTTTCGGCTCGGCTCGGAGTTCATGCCGCCACTTGATGAGGGCACTCTGCTGTATATGCCTACGACCTTGCCCGGCATGTCCGTAACCGAAGCCTCACGGCTGTTGCGGGTACAAGACAAGATCATCAAGAGCTTTCCTGAGGTCTACCGCGTATTCGGCAAGGCAGGGCGTGTGGAAAGTGCCACCGATCCCGCACCCTACTCCATGATGGAGACCGTTATTACTCTGAAGCCCCAAACGGACTGGCCAAAGCGCGAGCGCTGGTATTCGAAATGGGCTCCCAACTGGTTACGCAGCACACTCGGTCGATTCTGGCCGGAACACGGCACGACTCAGGAACTGGTCTATGGCCCCGGAGGTCTAAACGAGGCGCTGACGATGCCCGGTATCGCGAATGCATGGACGATGCCGATCAAAGCGCGTATCGACATGCTTACAACGGGCGTTCGCACGCCGCTTGGCATCAAGGTCCTCGGTTCCGACCTGGGCGAGATCGAGAAAGTCGGTGGGCAGATCGAGATGGCATTGAAGGACATCCCCGGTACAACCAGCGTATTTGCTGAACGGCCGGCCGGCGGCTACTTCCTCGACTTCGATCTGAAACGAGATCAACTCGCTCGCTACGGACTGACCGTGGATGATGCCAATGATGTTCTGATGTCGGCCGTGGGTGGTGAGCCGGTCACCACCACGATCCAGGGGCGGGAACGGTAGTCGGTAAACGTTCGCTACTTGCGTGACTACCGCAGCGACATCGACGCGTTGCAGCGAGTGCTGGTCAACACGCCTTCAGGTGGCGAGATCCCGCTGGGGCAGATTGCCGACATCTCGTTGAAGACCGGTCCCGGCATGATCCGCGATGAAAACGGCCGTCTCAGTGGATATGTCTACGTCGATGTCTCCGGACGAGATATCGGCAGCTACGTTACCGATGCAAAGAAGGTTGTGGCCGAAAAGGTGACCTTCCCCGCAGGCTATCAACTTGTCTGGAGCGGCCAGTACGAATCGATGGAGCGTGTAAAAGAGCGCCTGAAGATCGTTGTGCCGATCACGCTTTTTATCGTGTTCCTGTTGCTGTACCTCAATACCAAGTCCACCGTAAAGACTTTCATCATCCTCCTCGCTGTGCCGTTCTCAGCGATCGGCGCAATCTGGTTCCTTTACCTCTTGAACTACAACATGAGTATTGCAGTGTGGGTTGGGCTCATCGCGCTGCTCGGAGTGGATGCCGAGACCGCCGTCTTCATGCTGCTGTACTTGGATCTTGCCTACCATGACGCCATCAGCAAGGGCCGAATGACCACATGGGATGATCTGCGGGAAGCGATCGTGGTCGGGGCCGTCAAACGTCTCCGGCCCAAGGTGATGACGGTGGCCTGCATGCTGTTTGGACTGCTTCCAATTATGTGGTCGGTGGGGTCTGGCGGTGATGTGATGAAGCGCATTGCTGCCCCCATGATCGGCGGGATCATCACATCTTTCCTGATGGAACTCATTATTTATCCGCCGGTCTTCGCAATTTGGAAATGGAACTTCGAGGTAAAGCCGAAACTGAAACAACAGGGACCCAAGGAACTTGAACCGAGGAGCGTTAGGGAGCCGGTACATGCATAGGGTCAAGTACCGAGGGCCCTGGGGTCAATAGCCCAACGTTTGGATCCTCCGGTTGCGCGTGGAAGGCCGGGTGCCGTTCGAGCCTTGACCGATATGACGGTAATTGGAACCTTGCTCGTCGCGGTGGCCGCAGTGCGCGTTGGCCATGCGGGTGGTCAACTCGTCTATGTCCACAATGCGGCGACAGCCTACGCATCGGACAACAACGCCAGTGCCAGAGCCGACAAGAATCCAGATACAAGGTTGCTCGAGAAAGGGCCTGCAGTTGCGGATGACGACGACAGAGAGCGGTGATCGTCGATCACTACGGCGGCGGAGATGAGCTTCTCACTGCTCATCTCCGTCTGCGACAGTCATTGGCGCCCTCACTGCACGAGCGTCCGTCGGCACCTACGCCTGTCCGCTGCCGACAGCCGGTGTGACTCATAGTCGTCCGACCGCTACGTTCGAAGTGAAGGCCCTTGCGGTGCGCGTGTCCACTAGTGGCCCTGAGCCACACCTTTGACATTTTCCGGAGAAGATCAGAGCTTTGGCGGGAGCCACGGGACTCGAACCCGCGGCCTCCTGCGTGACAGGCAGACATCTGAGTAGCTCTGTCAACAGTTTGTTGATGGACCCGCACGAATTTTCCTCGGAATCTCCACAAAGATTTCACAGCGTTTTCGCTAGAGTAGAGGAGACCATCGAGGCACTCAGCAGAGAAGCGCGCCGGACTAGGGTTGCCAAGTACCTGCTCTCATCATAGGCAACGCTATTCTTCCAGCAACGGAATGCAATACGGATCCATTTGAATGCCAGTGCCCGCACCACGGCGTGGTGCCCCTTGCCCCGTTGGCGTT
>DATEPX010000201.1:0-3577 GCA_035272945.1 Terriglobales bacterium | reverse complement strand
GCTGCTCGCGCTCCAGCTTGCCTTCACGATAAGCGGCGCGAGCATCCAAGAGCTCTTGTGGCCGCAGCAGGCTGCCGATATTGTCCGCTCGGAATCGTGTCCCCATCACTTCACTCCTTCGCACTTTCCTAATCCGGTTCTAGTATCCTGTTCCAGAAACTCACCACAAATCCACTCGTCATTCCGGGCAACCCCGGATCACAGTCCGGGGTGGCGCGACCCGGAATCCAGGAATCTCAAAAACTTCTGAACGCCGGTTTTCACCGGCATGACGGTAAAGGACACGCATACTTTTTCAGCGAACTTTGGCACTTTTTAAGTAACCTCTGAGACTCAACACTAATAAACTGGGTGATTACTCTGTGAATGATAATCTTGCCGTCGGGAAGCTTGACGTCTTCCCATACGTGCCACTCGTGCTCGTGGCGCGCATTTGCCGCCTCGAATGAAATGGCCGGGCTTTGACCTTCAGCATCAACCCAACGATGTCTTTCAGGGCCATGTCGAATATACGCGGGCCTTCGTTGATGCCGTAGCAGGTGTGATAGCGCACTTTCTCCGGCGGAATCCCACTAAGCGCGTGTTGAGCGCATCAATGTAAATTTCCGCCTCCTTCACTCGTTCAGCTATGCTGAGCGACGGGTCCGTCCGGTACAATCGTGCAAGTGAAGGATCGTCTATTTGTTATGTCCGCGGCCCCAACGACCCCGGGTTGCGTCCAGGTTCTGATAGTTCGATATTTCCTCTCAATCGAGCAAATCGTTTTCTCATCAGGTCAATCTGAGTGAGATACTGCCGCAGGCTGTGAGTCCCACAACGCTCGCCTGGCGTTAGCTGGAAGCCTCGCGTGACGAAGATCTCTCCTCTCTTCAATCCGCACAGGTGAATGACGGCAGCCAGCTTTTGTTGTTGAGCCAGTCCGACCTTTGCAGTGCGACGAGCAGCCAGCGTATCGACCACGCTCCGGTGGAGGTACGCGGCAGTCATTTCACTCGAATGACTCGGCAGGGTCCGGGTATAGAAGCTGTTGAACCAGCAGGAACGTAGGTCGTACCACGGACCATCGGTCACAATCTTATGATCCCGGATGCAATACTTTCGGGCCTCAGCGAACGTTCCGTCGGTGATTTGAAACATTCCGAGCGCACTTGAGGCGGGACGATAAACTTCGAAAGGGTTCCATGACCACTGCCAGAGCCAGTAGGTGCGAGCGATAGGATTCCCGTCGCCTTCGACTTGAGCCAGGGCGGCAAGAAATTCAGCTGAAATAATGCTTGTAGAATGCTTCTCGAAAAGTGGCCCGTAACTTCGCCATGTGGACTCGGGACTCTTTGACAAGGAGGCACTGACGGGGGCGAAGATCTCACCAGGCTTCCGAATAACCTGATAGATCCAATTGAGCACGAAGAACCCGCCGATCGCAAGAACACAGTACCGGACCATGGCTCCCTGCCAGCGGGACCTGGTGAACCTTCTGAACTTTTGCCGGAAATATCGCGGCGTGCCGCTATAGACAGTAGCCGTCACGTAACACCATCGACTCTCTCTGTCGGTTCTGGGTCATTCTGGATCGAGGCCGCACTCTCCTAAACTTGAATGTCAATTGGACTTATCCCCTTTTTTCTCTTTTCGAATCAAATATTACCTGTGCTACCCCAGCTCGAATTCGGAGCTCTGGATATCGCCTCCCCAGACATCGACGGGGCTGCCCGGGGGATAGACGACCGGCTGGTGTGTGGCGTCGTCGAGACGGCGGTGACCCCAGCCAAACTCTACGGCGAATCCGCCTGGGGTTTGCACATAAACGTGTACCGTCTGACAATTAATGTGGCGCCCAGGTCCCATACCAATGGGCGCCTTGTGGATGCGCAGGAAGTGATACGAGCGCATCACATCATCGAGCGAGTCCACTTCCAGCATCACGTGTTGCAGCCTGGGAGTCTTGCCCGGCATGCAAGGGGCGAAAGCCATAGTGTGATGGCGCGCGTTGCAGCGCAAGAAGCACAAACGAACGTTGTCGTCGATGCATACCCAATCACTCAGGCGGAAGCCCAACACCCCGGTGTAGAAATCATGCGTCCGCCGGGTGTCCTCTACCGTTAGCAGCACGTGGCCCAAGCGTAGCACATTGAGATCGCGGGTATAGTGCACCGGTTCTTTGTCGACCTCCAAGCCGTACGACAAAGCTAGATGGTGCCCATCGGGGTCCTTGAGCTCGATAAAGTGAGCCACCTGTCGTTCGACACATTCCTCCGGCGTGCCGTGGCGCCAATCGATTCCTTCGGCTGTGAGCTTGGTCGCCCACTCGGCAATCTCTTCAGGCCCTCCGATGTCGAACCCCACATAGCGCAGGAGCGGTTCCGCGGCTGTCCGCGCTGCAATGCGATGCTGATACTGGTCCGGCCTCACATACGTGACCTGTCCGTCCGGCGATCTGGTCACCGGAAATCCCAGCATGTCACGCGCAAATTGCTCGAATCTTTCGCGCTCCGGCATGCCGACCCCGACCTGCATAATATCGTGGATAGTCGCCATGGTAGACCTTCCTTTCGAAGTTTTGTGGGACCGTCAAGAATGTCTTCTGTCACTCCGCCAGGCCTCATATCACAATGGTAGCCCAATAGATCCCGGAGAGGCTTGTTATTCGACCCGGGCCTTACGAACAACGCGAAGCTATCCTGCGTGGAGAGTGCTGTCAAGAATTCCAAGGCTCAACGGTGATGACGCTCAGGAAAGACAATCGAACTCATGGGGTGATTTGACAATTCGGGAGGAGTGCGAGAGAAGCAAACATCGACTGTAGACGGACAAGAATCGCTAGTATTGCGAATTTTCAAATAGGAGGAAACCAAGCCATGATTATCGATGTGCACGGCCACGTTTCCGCCCCAACCGAACTATGGGCGTACAAGGCGAACTTGCTTTCGGCCCGCGGCGCTCACGGGCGTGGGGGCGTCAACGTATCGGATGACGAGATCCGCGCGGCGGCCAATCGCAAAGAAAACTGGGCGAAAGGCCATCTGGACTACATGCGGGACCACGGCACGGACGTCCAGCTCATCTCCCCGCGGCCGTTTCAGTTGATGCAATCGGAAAAGCCGGCCAAGCTGGTCCACTGGTTCACCGAGGAATGCAACAACATCATCCATCGCCAGATGAAACTTTTCCCCGGCAAGTGGATCGGCGTTTGCGCACTGCCGCAAACGGCGGGGGATCCGATTCAGAACGCGATTCCCGAGTTCGAACGGTGCGTGAAGCAGCTGGGTTTTGTCGGCTGCCTTTTGAATCCGGACCCCTACGAGAACAGCGGCAGGGAAGCACCGCCGCTGGGCGACCGCTACTGGTATCCGCTCTACGAAAAGCTCTGCGAGTTGGACGTACCGGCGCATATCCATGGCACCGGCTCGCGCTCGGAGCGCAGCCCGTATTCCGTTCACTTTATCAACGAAGAATCCATAGCGGTATTCGGTCTCGTCAACTCGAACGTCTTCAACGATTTCCCCAAGCTTAAAATCGTCGTCAGTCACGGCGGCGGCGCCATTCCTTATCAGCTGGGCCGTTTTGAAGCGCCATCACT
>DATEPX010000200.1:0-22832 GCA_035272945.1 Terriglobales bacterium | reverse complement strand
CGCGAGTTTGCGAAAGGCGCACAAACCCTGGAGCAAGGCCTGAGAATCGAAGGTTCTATTTGAGAGTATTCAGTGTTCGAACGCATTCCCCCAAGGCGGCCTCCATTCGTGCAAGGTCGGCGGGGCCACCTTGCGCCATATCCTTGCTGCCGCCGCCACGTCCGCCTAGCTTGCCAAGCACGTCCTTCATTAATGCTCCCATATCGAAGGGCTGCCCTGCCGATTGAGCGAAGATCAGCGAAGGCTGCCCTGATGTGCTTCCCAAGAGAGCTACAACGTTCGGCTCCAATCGCGTGAGCTTCTGGGCGAGCAACTTGATGTAGGTAAGGTCATGATCCGGGAATAAGCAAGAGACAACCCTGCGGCCATTCGTCACCGCCGTTTCCGACAAGATGCCCGCGGCGTGCTTCTCGGCCAGTTCCCCGAGTAACTGCTCACGGGAGCGGCGGACGGCCTTGAGTTCCTCCTGCCCTTTGCGTATCTGCTGGGGCAGGTTCCAGACATGGGCTGAATAAAGTCCAGCCGCTTCGGCCAGAGTGCTGTAATCCCGCCGGGCGGTCGTGACTGCCCGCAGGCCGCACACAAATTCCACCCGTATGCCCTGCCGAACTTTTTCCACCTTGCGCAGCAGGATGCAGCCAATCTGTCCAGTCCCCCGCACGTGGGTTCCACCACAAGCCGTCAAGTCGAAATCATGAATATCAATCAGCCGCAGCTCATCTTTGTCCCCGCGCGGCGGCTTGCGTAATCCCAAGCTGCGACCTACTTCTTGCGTGACAAAACGGATCTCTACCGGCCGATCTTCCAAGATAACTTCATTGGCCAGTTGTTCGGCCGCTTCCACCTGCTCGGGAGCGAGCGAGTTTGTTTCTAGATCAATGGAGCAATAATCATCTCCCATGTGGAAGGAAACAGTCGGTAGATCGAAGAGCCGCACGAACGCCGCCGAAAGCACATGCTGGCCTGAGTGCTGCTGCATATGGTCACGCCGTCGATCGGCATCAATCAGCCCCCGGATGCGAGTTCCTTTTGCGATGGAAGTAGTGCACCGAAGGAAATGCAGGACCTCATCGTCTTCCCTTTCGGCAACTTCAATTACGCGTGTCCGGCCAGTTTCGCTGGCCGCATCGAGCGGAGCCATCCATCCGGTATCAAAGACCTGTCCACCACTGGTGGGATAAAACGCCGTCCGGTCCAGAATCACAGCCGGGTGTTGGCTGGCCGAAGAAGGCGAGAGAACTTCGATTACATCGGCTTCGAAGTCGTACAGGAAAGAATCGGTGTAATAGAGGCGATCTGTCATCGTAGAACAGTGGAGTTTTTATTTCACCGCCGAGAGCGCGGAAACCGCAAAGAAAAACGGCACTCGGCGACCTCGGCGGTGAACTCTTCTTTAGTATGGTCCGATAATTCCGCCGATCGCACGCGAAGCTGGCGTCTTCGTAGATGAGACTGTCTTCTTCTCACCCTGGATCACATCGAGATATTTCAGCCCACTGCCTGTATTGAACAGCACCACCTTATCCTCCGGCCCGAAGAATCCGTTCGCCCGCAACGTGCGATAAGCCGCTAGCGCCGCTGCGCCCTCGGGGGCCGCAAAGACTCCCTCGACCCGTGCCCAATGCCGCAGGGCATCCATGATCTCGGCATCCGTAACCGCCAAAGCCACGCCCCCACTCTTGCGCAGGATATCGAGAATCAGGTAGTCGCCGTAAGCCTTGGGGACTCGTAACCCAGCGGCAAGGGTGTTGGCGTTCGCCCACGATTCGGAGGTGGGCTTGTCTTCATCCCATGCTTTAGCAATAGGGGCGCAACCCGTGGATTGGACGGCCACCATCTGAGGGCGTTCCGGCCCGATCCAACCCAGTTCCTCCATCTCCTCAAAAGCCTTCCACATCCCGATTAAACCGACGCCTCCGCCGGTCGGATAAATGATGCCCTGCGGAAGATCCCACTCCAGCTGCTCGGCCATTTCGTATCCCATGGTCTTTTTGCCCTCGACCCTAAAGGGTTCCTTTAAAGTAGTGACATCGAACCAGTGTTCGCGTTCTTTCCGCTCGGCCACGATGCGGGCACAGTCGCTGATCAGGCCATCCACCAGATTCACACGCGCTCCATAGCTCTCGCACTCCACACGATTGGCCAGTGGCACATCCTTGGGCATAAAGATGTGCGCCTCGATCGCTGCCGCAGCCGAGTAAGCTGCGAGCGCGCTTGCGGCATTGCCCGCCGAGGGGACGGCTAGCTTGTTGAGCTGGTAATGCCGCGCCATGGTCACAGCGGCCGAGAGGCCCCGCGCCTTAAATGATCCGGTAGGATTCAGACCTTCATCCTTTATGTAAACATTGGGCATCTCTCGGCTGGGCAACATGGGAGTAAACCCTTCGCCGAGGGTGACGGGCTCCGCATCGGGAAACACGTCGGCGTAGCGCCACATAGACGAGACCCGCCCAGCCAGCGATGCTCTAGAGAAAGTCTTCTTGATTGCGTTCAGGTCATAGCGGACGTAAAGAACTCCGCCATCCTTGGGACAAACAGTCTGCGGGCGTTCGGCTGAGAGCTTTTCTCCGCACTTTGTGCACTCCAGGTAAGCAATGGGCGCCATGAAGAATCGCAGTTTATCACCGGCAAGGTTTCACCGGGCGGAAGCGCTCGGCTGGTGTCGGCTGTCCCTACGGAACGCGCGGAGCGGACACCTCTGTCCGCGCATTGTGTCGTCCCTACGGGACTGGCACATGTTTCAGCCCATAGCCAGGGCTTACGCCCTGGGCTAACTTATTCCGCGCCTGACGGCGCTGTCATGTGCCAGCTGTCATGTGCCAAGAGACGGAAATCGCGGGGCACAGCGCGGACAGGAGTGTCCGCGCCACATATTCATGCGAGGTCATCCGGAGCGAAGCCAAGGATCGCTGCATTTCGCGAACGCCAAGTACCTAGATCCTTCGGCCCGCAAACGACGCGGGCCTCAGGATGACACCCGAGGAAAATCTCGCCACAATCATGCCTCCGGCCGTTAACTGCTGACTCCTAACTACTTTTGACCAAGCCTTTTCAGCAAAGCACTTGCTTTGCGAAACCAGGGACGCTCGCGGCGCTGCAAGTAACGAGGCATGGTGGGCTTTTTGGCCAAAATTCGCTGGGCCCATTCGCGCGCCTCTGCCGGCCGCTGCTGGGCCGCCAGCATCAAGGCATAGTTGTAGTAAGTTTCCGAAATAGTTGAGGTTCGGGTCACATCCTGAAACAAAGCTTCGGCCTTGGCCACCTGTCCAGTGTTGGCATAAGCGTGGGCCAGCAGGCCCGCAGCACGCTGGAAATCGTATTTGGGGTTTTTGGCAACGACCCGTTCTAAATCCTCGAGGGCTGCCGGGTAATCTCGGAGCTCGATCTCGCAAACGCCCCGGCGGTAGAAGGGATCGGGCGAATCGGTGCGGGAGGAAATCGACCTGTTGTAGCATTCCCGCGCCCGGGCAAAGTTACCGTCCTCCATGTAAAGGTCGGCTAACTCTTCGAAATTCCCCGCCGATGGGTTGTCCAAAATGGCCGCTTCCAGCTCGCGAATCCGCCGACGTCGCGGAAAAACCTTGAATTGCTGCCGCAATAGACCAAAATCAGGAATCGCCTCCACCAGCAGATAGACCACGGCGCCGAGAGGGCCTAGAAAGAGGATGATGTAGAGCCAATACGTATCCGGGCGCCGCCTTATGAAGTGCACCAGCGCCAGGGCAACCAGCAGAAAGCCCCAAGGATAAAAGAGATAGCTGAACATTCCCATGGGAATGCGCAATATAGCACGTGCACACGCCCGATACCGCTGGGTGCGGTAGCACACCTGGGCCACTGACGCGCCACCCACGAATGTTAGAATCAAACACGGTGAATTTGCCCATCCGACTGCTCGCCGTTGACATTGACGGCACCCTGCTCAACCCCCAGTTCCAGGTCGCCGAGGCGGATTTGGCGGCGCTCGAGCGCGCGCGTGAAACGGGAATTGAGGTCATCCTGGTAACGGGTCGGCGGCACACTTTTGCGCTTCCGATTGCCCAGTCGCTGGGCTTCGATCTGTGGGTCATCAGCTCCAATGGAGCGATCACACGGTCCTTGAGTGGCGAGACTTTTCACCGCGATTTTTTGCCTGCAACCACAGCGTTGCAGTTGTGTAGTGCAATGAAGGAGTTCCGGGGCAACATGGTTTTGACGTTCGACACCGAGTCCAAGGGCGCGATCGTGCTGGAGCACATGGACGAACTCGGTGTCAGCATCCGCCGGTGGCTGGAAAAGAACATGGAATACATTGAATTCATAATCCCGGTGGAGAACTCGATTACGCAGGACCCGGTGCAAGTCATGTTTTGCGGCACGATTCCACGAATGCGCCAGGCCCGGACGGCACTTTCCTCGAGCAGGCTGGACAACCAGATCACGATTTTACGCACCGAATACCCGCTACGTGACTTGTCGATCGTGGATGTCCTCAACCAGGGCTGCTCCAAGGGCCATGCATTGGAGCGGTGGGCGAATCATCGGGGTATTGCCCGCGAGCAGGTCATGGCCATTGGTGACAATTACAACGATATCGAGATGCTTGCCTTTGCTGGATACCCGGTTATCATGGGAAATGCATCAGCCGAGCTGCGCGATCAAGGTTGGACCGTGACTTTGCCGAATGACCAATGTGGCGTCGCGGCGGCAGTAGGGCAAATGCTGGACAGAGTACCTGTTACAAATTCCAGATAATGTCTTTTCGCTTCCAAGCCGGTCTTAGTGTCGCTCTGGTACTTACCTCGTTGTGTGCGAGAGCCTCCGACCTTGCCGTCTTGCGCAATGGTTTTACCATCCGCCACGAACGGCGCACGGTGGTTGGCACAGTGACTCGGCTTTACACAAGTGCTGACGACAAGAGCTATGTCGACGTCCCGACCGAACAGATCGAGCATTTTGAGAGGGACGAAACACCTGTACCGACACCAGCATCCGCGCCAGCCAAGGTGGTTGCACCGGCGTCGTTAGGCGCGTCCACGCCAGTCCCCATACCGCCGCCCGCCCAGAAAGCTGCGGCTCCAGCGCTGCCATCGATCACACTGAAAAAGCAGCCCATCCTGAACCTGGACCAGGTTGTCGGCGCGGCCAGCGACAAGCACCTTCTGGACGCTGATCTGATCAATAGTGTTATTAAGGCGGAGAGCAGTTTCAATCCCCGCGCCGTCTCTCCCAAGGGTGCGCGTGGGTTGATGCAGCTCATGCCGAAGACAGCTTCCAGCCTGGGTGTACCCAACGCATTTGATCCCG
Organism: Terriglobales bacterium; assembly: GCA_035272945.1. Classification (GTDB taxonomy): domain Bacteria; phylum Acidobacteriota; class Terriglobia; order Terriglobales; family Acidobacteriaceae; genus Gp1-AA122. Next base: position 17,546 of record DATEPX010000200.1, on the reverse strand, counting down.
CGGCCAACGTTGACGGCGGTACTCGATATTTGCGGTGGCTTCTGGAACGATACGATTTCGATCTCGTCAAAGCACTAGCCGCCTATAATGCCGGACCGGAGCGCGTGGACCGCTATCGAGGGGTGCCTCCCTACTACGAAACCAAGGCCTACGTTGCCCGCATTATTCGCGACTTCAACCGCAAGAAACTTGCCGAGCAGAAAGCCGAAGCCGTATCCCGCAAAGCAGCCTCGAAAACAAAGTTGGCCGCCGCGCCAGCTGCCAAAGTTAAACCCTCCGGCCAGCAGGCATCTGCCTTAGGAACCCGGTAAGACAGTTTCGAGTTTCGGGTTTCCCAGGATACTGGAGACTGTCTTCATTGACCCCTCTCTCCCCGTCATATACCTTGACATTGAGATACCGCTTAAATGGGGAAAAACCGCGCTATAGCGACGGCTGTCGTTGCAGTGATCCTGGCGGGGCTCGTGTACCTGCAGTTTCGGACTTGGACCAGTTTCGAGTGGTCCAGACTGCTGCAATATGACTTCGCCTGGCGGCACATTTTGCACGGAATCGAACTCATATATCTCGCCTACTTCCTGCGAGCCCTGCGGTGGAAGATCTTTCTTCGGCCTGTCCGCAAGCATGCCTCCACCTGGGGATTGCTTTCTCCCACACTCGTAGGGTTCACGGGGCTCGCTATCCTCGGCCGCCCCGGAGAATTGATCCGCCCTTATCTGGTGGCCCGCCGCGAGAACCTCAGCTTTGCCTCGCAATTGGCGGTGTGGGCTGTCGAGCGCATTTTCGATGTAGGTGGCTTCACTGTCTTGATGCTCGCCGCCATTTTTCTGCCCAGCAAACTGCGCGTTTTCATGGCGCTTCGCCCGTCGTACTATCACGCGCTCTACATGATGGGATACGTTTTAGTCGCCCTGGTGATTGGATTATTCATTTTGGCCATGCTGATGGCGTTCAAAGGTCCGGGTATAGCGGACTGGATCGAGAGGCGTTTTTCTCATCTGGCCGGAAATCTGGGCCACCTCATTGCCCAGCGAGTACGTGAGTTTGCCGCCGGTTTGCACACAATTCACAGCCCCTTAGCTTTCATCGAGCTGTCGGCAGTCTCGGTGTTGATGTGGTGGCTTATCGCCGTCGCCTACAAAGAGGTAACCCATGCCTACGGTGCGCCCATGCACGCCATGAGCGTCACCAAGGTGCTGTTGCTGATGGGTTCCAGCATGATCGGCTCCATGGTGCAGTTGCCGGGCGTGGGCGGCGGTTCGCAACTGGCTACCATCGCGGCGCTCGACCATGTGTTCGACATTCCCAAGGAATTAGCCGTCAGTTGCGGCATTATGCTCTGGCTGGTTACATTTGTGGCCGTCGTTCCTGTGGGATTGGCCTTAGCCCATCGTGAACGTCTCTCACTGCGCAAGTTGTCGCAGGAAACGCGGAAGGAAAAGGAAGAAGAGGAAGCGGCGGTGACCGTGAGTCCTCCCGTCCCCTGACAAAACCGAAAGTTCTCAGGTTGTCAGTTCTCTGTTCCGCTTAAGTGCACTGCAATCGACACCTGAGAACTAGCGGATCCAATCTGGCCATGCGCCTCAATCCATACCTGCCTGTTACAATCTAACTTCGTGAAACTTAAGGGCGAGGGGCCCTTCCTAGCGCCACATGAAGTGTCCTTTTTGCGGTTTTGCCAACGATAAAGTAGTGGATTCGCGGGAAAGTAAGGAGGCGGATTCCATCCGTCGACGCCGCGAGTGCCTGAAATGCGAGAAGCGTTTCACCACTTACGAACGCATTGATGAGATCCCCTACATGGTGGTGAAGAAGGATGGCCGCCGCGAGAAATTCGATCGTCAGAAGGTCTTGAACGGGCTGTTGCGGGCCTGCGAAAAAAGGCCCGTGCCCATCGGCAAGCTGGAGCAAATCGTCAATGAGACCGAGGCCTTCGTCATTGAATCTCCGGAGCGCGAACGCAAGACCACGGAGATTGGCGAGTTGATCATGAACCGCCTGCGCAGGTACGACAAAGTAGCCTATGTACGCTTCGCCTCCGTCTACCTGGATTTTAAAGATGTGAAGGAGTTCATGACCGAACTGAAGGATTTGCTGAAGACCAAAGAGACGTCTGAAGCCCGGGTCCGAACCGCAAAACCATAATCGAAAGTGTGTGGCGCGGGCGCCCTCGTCCGCGCGAATGCCCCAAGAAGTATGGCTTACAAGATCACTCTTATTCCTGGCGATGGCATTGGCCCCGAGGTCACGGGCGCCACGGTACGCATCCTCGAAGCCACGGGCATCAAGTTCGAATGGGAAAGCTTCGAAGCTGGCGCCGAGGCCTACGAGAAGTACCACGAGTACATCCCCAAAGAGCTGGTCGAATCCATCGAGCGCACGCATGTCGGTCTGAAAGGCCCAGTGACCACGCCCATCGGCGGCGGCTTTGCCAGCATCAATGTCGAGTTACGTAAGCGTTTCGAGCTCTACGCAAATTTCCGTCCGATCCGAAACCTGCCGCATATTCCAACCCGTTACCCCGATGTTGACCTGATTATCATTCGCGAAAATACCGAAGGGCTGTATTCAGGAATTGAGCACGAAGTCGTACCCGGCGTGGTGGAGAGCCTGAAGATCATGACGGAAAAGGCCTCTACCCGCATTGCTAAATTTGCTTTCGAATACGCCCGCAAAAACAAGCGCAAGAAGATTCACGCCATTCATAAAGCCAACATCATGAAGTTATCCGACGGCCTGTTTCTGCGCTGCGCTCGCAATATTGCCAAGCAGTATCCCGAGATCACGTATGGCGAGCACATTGTGGACAACACCTGCATGCAGTTGGTCATGAACCCTTATCAGTACGACATGCTGCTGATGGAAAACCTCTACGGGGACATTCTTTCGGATCTGTGCGCAGCTTTTGTGGGAGGCTTGGGATTCGTGCCGGGCGCGAACTTCGGCGACGAGATCGCGATTTTCGAAGCGGTCCACGGATCAGCCCCCGACATTGCCGGGAAAAACATCGCCAATCCGACCGCTGTTCTTCGCTCCGCTCTGCTGATGCTGCGTCACATTGGAGAATCTGAGGCTGCTCTCACAATTCGCAATGCACTGGAAAAGGTCTATCGTGATCGCGACAAACTGACTCGTGATGTCGGTGGTAAGGCCGGCACGTCGGAATTCGCGGATCACATCATCCGGGCCATGGAATCGGCCGAAGTCGAGCAGCCAGCCACTCCTTAGAGCGACCTCAGGCAGTGTAGGGACGGGTCTCTGACCTGTGCAGGTCGAGCATAACTCGTGAGTTTCAATTCTGCTCTCGGATAAGCTTCCGGTACGACCCATCCGCGTTGACGAACCCCGCCGGTTTTAAGTAACATGCGGGCGCTTCCAATTCTGGGGTTTCGGGGGATGGCAATTCCAACACGGCGTCTGGGTGTAGTGCTCTTTCAGCTTGGCGGACCGGACACGCTGGAAGCGATAGAGCCTTTTCTTTATAACCTTTTCTGCGATCCTGACATTATTGATTTCCCCTTTGCCCGCTTAGGACGGAAAGCCCTGGCCAAGCTGATCTCCACCACCCGCGCGAAGAAGGTGCAGCGTCACTATTCTGTGATCGGCGGAGGCTCGCCTATCCGCCGCTTTACCGAGCAACAGGCCCGCGCTCTGGAAGACCGGTTGGCCGACGCCGGGCTGGACGCCCGCTGCGTGGTCGCAATGCGTTACTGGCATCCGTTCACCGAGGAAGCCATCGCTCAGTTACGAGAGGAGCAATGCGCGGAAATCGTCCTGCTCCCCATGTACCCCCAGTATTCCTCGACTACTACGGGCAGCAGTCTGAATGAATGGAGCCGCCTTTTCGGTGATGATGTTCCGATTCATTGCGTGCGGACTTTCTACCGCAATGAACTCTATTTGGACGCGTTGATCGAAAAAGTAGAAGAAGCCCTTTCCCGGTTTGGCGAACCCGAAGAAGCGGAATTAGTCTTCAGCGCGCATAGCGTGCCCATGGCCGTCATCGAAAAGGGCGATCCCTACCAAAGACAGATAGAGGAAACAGTTTCACTTTTGATGGCGCGCGGTGGTTGGCGCAATCACTATCGTCTTTGTTATCAAAGCAAGGTCGGGGCCAGTAAATGGCTACAGCCGTCTCTACGCGACACCATGCGGAACCTGGGAGCGGAAGGAATCAAGAATGTCTGCATCGTTCCTATCTCCTTCGTCTCCGATCACGTCGAGACTCTGGGAGAGATAAATCACGAGGCCCGGGAAAGGGCTGAGAAATTGGGGATTGAACAATTTGAAATGACGTCCGGGCTGAATGATTCGCCCACGTTTATCGCGGCTCTGGCCGAACTGGTAACCACGGCCATCGGGCATACCATGCATCAACCAATGGGAGCCAGTTGCCTAGCCGCAGCCGACTGAGTGAGGCAACGTACTTTACGGAGAAGGGATAAGGACGGATGGCAGACGAGAAAACTCTCGGGCGTCTCCCCAAATGGCCGCGCCAAGTCCTGAATAATTCGGTGATTGCGGCCGAGCAGGCATACCGTAAGCGCTCGGGGTTGCCGCTGCTCACGGATGCGGATATGGAGGCTCTGCGCACCGGCGTACCCATGTCGTGGGAAGCCGGCGACGGCTCTTCGGTTGCTCCAGCTCCTGCCGCGCCGGCTCCCGCCGCACGCGCGCCTGCTACTCCGGCTGCGGCAGCTGATCAGGGCAGTTTCAGTCCGGATGTTCAGAAGTGGCTGGCCACAGGAAAGAAATGGAGCAAGTCTGCCATTGCGGCCGAACAGGCACGCCGGAAACGAAACAATCTTCCTGCATTGACTGACCCGGAAATCACCGCATTATTGGGTGAGCCCGCTGCTCCACCCGCTGCGCCTGCCGCTCCAGCCGCCACCGCTACAGCTCGTCCGGCGGCTCCCGCCGCGCCCAAACCGGCGATGCCTTCCGTCCCGCCACTTACACGCAGCGGCACGGCAACCAAGTATGTGGGAACGCCGGCTGTGGGAACCTCCAAGGCTGCGGCCGCTGGAGGCTTAGCGTCGGTTGGTCCGGACGACACGACCGTGGACCAGCGCCGTCGACGCTTGGTCTGGAGCGGCGTGGGCGCATTTCTTGGCGCATGGTTCCTGGCATTCTTCCGATTCTTCCTGCCGCGCACGTTGTTCGAGCCGGCTACGAAGTTCAAGATCGGTTATCCGACCGACTTCGCATTGGGTGTGGACACGAAGTTCCAGCAAAAATACCGCATCTGGGTAGATCGCACGCCCGACCGCCTGTTCGTCATCTATGCTCGTTGCACACATCTTGGCTGCACACCTGACTGGAAGCCTGCAGAAAACAAGTTCAAGTGCCCCTGCCATGGCAGCGGCTACGACAGCGAAGGAGTCAATTTCGAAGGGCCAGCTCCTCGTCCCATGGACCGAGCTCATATTGAACGGGCACCCGATGGCCAGATTCTGGTAGATGTTTCGCACCTTTACCAATGGCCCAAGGGGCAGCAAAGCCACTTTGATGACCCAGGCGCATTTTTGCCTGTGTGATCCGTACCAGGACGGGTCGCTGACCCGTCCAGGCCGAGCGCAGCTCGGCTCCCTCTAACGACTGTGGGGATTGGCAAGGGGGTTTGGATGGCTGAAGAAAATCAGAACGGGAAAAACGGCAACCGCGTCGGATTGCTGGAGCGCGTTAAGGCGGGAGTGAAAGAGGATGTCAACTCCTTGAAGACCGATCTGCCAGCGAAAGCCAAGGAGCAGATCGAGCATCTCAAGGATCCGACCAAGACTCAGGTGTACACCTCGATCTTCCGCCACAAACATGACGACACGCCGCGCAACCGCGCGCTGGGCGTGCTCTCCAACGTGTTCCTGCACCTGCACCCCGCCAAGATCAACCGCGATGCCGTGCGCTACAGCTATACCTGGGGCATGGGCGGAATCACCTTCTATTTATTTGTCGTGCTCACCTTCACGGGCGTGCTGCTGATGTTCTATTACCACCCGACCAAGGTGCAGGCCTTCCGCGACGTTCTCTACCTCGAACATGACGTCCCGTTTGGCAAGCTACTGCGCAACATGCATCGCTGGGCCGCGCACCTGATGGTGATTGGCGTCTGGCTGCACATGTTCCGAGTGTTTCTCACCGGCTCCTACAAGAAGCCACGTGAGTTCAACTGGAACATTGGCGTGCTGCTGCTGGTATTCACGCTGCTGCTGTCGTTCACCGGCTACCTGCTGCCCGACGATCAGCTGGGATTTTGGGCGGTGACAGTGGGAACGAACATGGCGCGGGCCACGCCGCTGCTCGGTCACGAAGGACCTTTCGGCTCACTATTAGGCATGACTCCCTACAATGACGTCCGCTTCGGTTTGTTGGGCGGATCGATCGTGGACGCCAATGCTCTGCTCCGTTCGTATATCTGGCATTGCATCGGCATTCCCATTGTGGCTTCGGTATTGATGATCGTGCACTTCTGGCGAGTCCGAAAGGATGGAGGGATCTCCGGCCCGGCTCCGGTCATGCTGCAGTCGGAGGTTAAGGAACCAAAATAGTCGAGCTTCGCTCGACCAGACGGCCGAGGGCGGCCGTCCCCCTACGGCCTTAGGAGAATTTTATGGATTGGCGACAGCTCTGGGATATCGTCTCCGCCCCCGATAACGTTCCGATCGTGGCCCTGATCCCGCTGCTGATTTTTTATATCTATCTTGCCTGGAAGCAGGCCAAAGCCAACGATGACCTGATCGGCGAACTCGAAACCAGCCCCGCGATGGCGAAGACACATCACCGTAAGACGTGGCCCTTCCGTCCTGGTTGGCAAAAGGAAGTGCACGTCTGGCCATTTCTGCTGCGCATTGAATTTCTGGCCGCAATCATCGTCACTGCGATCCTGATGGTCTGGTCCATCACGCTGAGCGCACCCCTAGAAGAGCCTTCGAATCCGAACCTGACCATGAACCCCGCGAAAGCGCCGTGGTACTTCTTGGGCCTGCAGGAAATGCTGGTGTACTTCGACCCGTGGATCGCCGGCGTGGTAATGCCAACGCTCATCATCATCGGACTGATGGTGATCCCGTACATTGACACCAACCCACTGGGCAGCGGTTACTACACCTGGAAGCAGCGCAAGTTTGCCATCGGAACGTTCCTGTTTGGCTTCGTCGTCCTGTGGATCTCGATGATCATCATCGGAACCTTCATCCGAGGTCCGGGCTGGCAGTGGTTCTGGCCTGGCCAAACCTGGGACCACAATCGATTGATTTACGAGGTGAACCGCGATTTGCCTGACTTGTTCGGCATTACGTCGAACCTGGGCAAAGGCATTTTCGGGGCGATTGTGGTGGGCGGCTTTTTCGTTGTGGGCGGATTCATCGCGCACGCCCTGTTCCGCCGCTACAACCCGAGAGATTACAAGCGCATGAGCTTCCTGCAATACAACATCATGATGATCTTCCTGCTCACCATGGTGGCGCTACCGATCAAGATGATCATCCGTTTGTTGTTCCATATCAAGTACGTGTGGATTACGCCCTGGTTCAACATATGACAGGCGTAGGGGCTGTCCTCACCTGTCCCGGGCGCGGCCCGGCAGCAACCATTGAGCTCCGCTCGCCTGCCCAGACGAGGACATCTGGGTCTACGTGGATTACGTTAGGAGGATTTTGGTGCCGGAAAAACCAGTACCCGACGATGATCCGATAGTCAGCAAATCCTTCGCGCCGCATTACGTGATTGCGACGGTCATCCTGATTGCGACGTTGTTCTGGGCCCTCTGGGATGAATCCTTCGGACAACGTCCATGGAAGGCGTACCAGCACGAGTGGAAGAGCCGCTACGGTGCATTCCTGAAGACGGCGACCTCCAAGTCGTCCGCTTCGCTCAAGGACATTGAGAACGGCTCTGATTATCAGGCTCTGGAGCAGGCGTACAAGCAGGCCCAGGCGGAAGCGGCCCCCAGGGAAAAAGCGATTAATCAACAGTTGCGCGACGTAAACGGCCGGTTGCTTGCGGTGCGTGCTGTCTTCACGGATCGTCGGGCCTATGCAAACGCACTGACCTATGAGATTGAAACCGAAACCAGCCCCTCCGCTAAAGACAGCAAGAGAAGAGAGCTGGCAAAATACCAGGAACAACTTTCCACAGTCGAATTCCCTGATGGATCGAAAAAAAGGTACAACTTTCACCAACTGGAAGAAACTTTCACCGAGCTCAACAACGAAAAGACGAAGCTAAGTCTCGAACTGGGAGAAGCCATCAAGCCTGAAACCGAAGCCAAGGCGAAGATGGATGAGTATGTCGCCGATCACATGGTGGATCTCACTCCGGACGCCATCCAGGGCTTGCAGGAAAAAACCGAGAAGCTCGATCCGACGATCCAGCAGATCAATGTTGCGGAAGCAAACATCGTGGACCGGTGTGAGTCCTGCCACATGGGAATTCGCGAGCCGGTCAAGTTAACCGCCGCTGCCATGAGTTCCAAGGGTGCAAAAAAGCCGGACGAGTACGCGTTGGCTTTTACTAGCCATCCGGAGCCAGACCTCCTGAAGGCTCACGATCCTGAGAAGTTCGGCTGCTCGCCCTGCCACCAGGGCAACGGTCGCGCCACGACGAGTATCGAGAAAGCACATGGCCATTACGAGCACTGGCTCTGGCCGCTGTTTCCCAAAGAAAACGTTGAAGCGGGCTGCCAAACCTGCCACGCCTCCGACATGTTTATCACAAGCGGAGAAGTGGGCTGGACCATCAGCGAAGGCAAAGATCTCTTCCGCCAGCGCGGCTGCGTAGGTTGCCATCGGTACGAGGGCTATGACAAGGAGCCTGAAGACCTGCAGTCCATCAACCAGCAACTCAAACTGTTTGAGCAGCAGAAGACTGACAATCTGAAGGAAGCCGCTGACCTGATGAAGCAGGCGGACGCGGCGCAATCGAACGAGGAAGCCAATCGCCTGAACGACAAGGCGGTCGCCCTCAAAGTAGCGAACAGCAAGATTGACGGGCGGATTCAGCAGCTTGATTTTCAGTCCTACAGCCTGATGCAGGACATGAAGAAGGTTGGCCCCAACCTGAAAGACATCCGCCTCAAGCTGAACAAGAACTGGATCCCGGTCTGGCTCAAGAAACCTACAGATTTCCGGCCGACCACCAAGATGCCGAACTTCCGCCTGAACGACGACCAGATCAAGGCAATATCGGCGTACCTATGGCAAACCGCGCTGACTGATCCGCTCCCTAAGCAAGCTCCCGGGAATGCCGCGCATGGCAAAGAACTCTTCGAATCGCGCGGCTGCCTCGCCTGCCACTCGATTGGAGAGGGCGACCAAATGCAGGGCGGTACATTCGCAGCCAACCTTACCCGCGTCGGCGAAAAGGCGAACTACGACTATCTCGTGCGCTGGATTCACAACGCTCGCCAGCGCACCAGACCGTATTGTCCGTACGAGAAGAAAGATATCGGGCCGGAAGACTACGCGAAGAAGGGGGTTCCCTACCAGTTCGACCTGGAACACAGCCAGTGCCCGAACGACGGCCACGAACTGCAGGTACAGAATATGACGGTGATGCCCAGCCTCCGTCTCAGCGTGCAGGACGCACAGGACATCGCCTCGTACCTGATCACACAGAAGCAAAAAGAGCCCAGCTCCTATCCTGACGCTTCCTTCATGGACGATCCGAAGCTGAAGGAGCAAGGAAAAACGTGGATCCGTCACTTCGGCTGCGCCGGGTGCCACGAAATCTCCGGCTTTGAGGACGAAGGGCGCATCGGTACCGAGCTGACTGCAGAAGGTTCGAAGCCAATCGAGCGTCTCGACTTTGCCTTGTTCACCGAAGTTGCGCAGCGCGGCGGTCATGAACCGATCCAGGATGCGGACGACTTGCAGCGTCTGCCCGACGGCCCCGCCAAAGGCGTCTGGTACAACCACAAGGGATTCTTCGAACACAAACTCGCCGAGCCCAACATTTACGATCAGGGCAAGATCAAGTCGGAAACCGAAAAGCTTCGCATGCCGAATCTGCACCTGACCAAGGAACAAGTCCAGGCCTTGACCACGCTCCTCCTCGGTAGCCAGGAGATTTCCCTGCCCGACAGCTACCAGTACAAGCCGAAAGACGCACGCGGCGACATTCAGGCGGGCTGGTGGGTGGTGAAGAAGTACAACTGCATGGGATGCCACCAGTTTGTTCCCGGCCAAAAAACCATCCTCATGAGCCTCCAGCGCTACCAGGATATCCAGGAACAACTGCCGCCCAAGCTGCTGACCGAAGGCGCGCGTGTCGATCCTGAGTGGTTGCGGCGATTCCTGTCGAACCCAGCGCTCAGCACAACTGACACGAACCGCAACGGAGTTCGTCCGTACCTGCAAGTGCGCATGCCTACGTTCTCGTTCTCGGATAATGAACTGCGTATTCTGGTGCGTTTCTTCCAGGCACTCTCGCAACAGCCCCTGCCGTACATTCCGGAACAAGTGCCGGCGCTCACCGCCAAGGAAAACGACATGGCGCGCAGCTTGTTCTCGAGCACGGCGGCACCCTGCCTGAAGTGTCACGCGACCGGTGATCCGCAGCACGACAAGATCGCAACGGCACCCAACTTCCTGCTCGCCAAAGAACGACTGAAACCCGACTGGGTGGAGCGCTGGATCATCGACCCGCAGGCCATCAGCCCCGGCACGTCCATGCCATCGGGATTGTTCCGAAAAGAAAAGAGCCAGTGGGTCTTCGCCGGTCCGACGCCGCCTTCGTTCCAAGGCTACGACCGGGACCACACCAAGCTTCTGGTGGACTACATCTTCCGGCTCACACCCGAGGAGCAGCGGCGAGTAGCCGCCGCCATGGGCCGAACGGCCTCCAACCTAACCCCACCTTCCCGAAATAAAACCGCATCCGGAGCAGCCCGCAAGTCGCAACCAGCATCTCCGCATTCGGCAGGGAGTGCTTCGCGGTAAAATAATAGGTTTTGTAGACAGGTTTTGAAGCCTTAAGAAAGGGTAGGTCATGAATAGTAAGAAGACGTGGGTAGTCATCTTCAGTGTGATTGCGCTGCTCGGCATTCTGCTCCTGGCCGCCTGCAGCAAGAAAGAGAGTACGGAAACCAGCAATGCCCCGGAGCAGAAAGCAGCTCCGGCAGCCACTCCCATTGATCCCAATACTGTAGCCACCATAAATGGCACGGTGAAGTTCGACGGCACAGCTCCCAGGCTGGCCAAAATCGACATGAGCCAGGACCCGGCCTGCAAGGGCACTAACGAAGCGGAAACCGTTGTCGTCAACGGTGGAGACTTGGCCAACGTCTTTGTTTATGTGAAAGATGGCCTTGGCAATCGCAGCTTCGATGTTCCAAAAGAGGCCGCCAGCCTTGATCAACAGGGCTGCCGTTATCATCCTCACGTGCTGGGCGTAATGACCGGGCAGACTGTCGACATTAAGAATAGCGACCCCACGACCCACAACATCCACCCCACTCCGAAAGACAACCGCGAGTGGAACGAGTCGCAGCCGCCTAAGGCTCCGGATATTCAGAAGACCTTTGCCCGTGAAGAAATCATGTTGCCGGTCAAGTGCAACCAGCATCCTTGGATGAAGATGTATATCAACGTCGTGAAGAACCCGTTCTTCGCTGTGACAGACAACTCCGGGAAATACGAGATCAAGGGACTACCGCCTGGCGACTACACGCTGGGTTTTGTACATGAAAAGCTCGGCGAGCAGACACAGAAGGTAACAGTCGGTCCGAAGGATACCAAGACTGTGGACCAGACCTTCAAAGCGGGGGGTGCCGCAGCCGGCAGCATGTAGTCCGTTGGACTTTTTTTCTTGCGAGTGGGCGGCCAGAACCGGCCCACTCGCGCGTAGCGAACCAAGGAGCACTCTCTGAGGTCTCTGGCCACGCCATATAACCGGGCTCACCACGGCTTTGCCGTATTTACGGCCTGCGCAACTTTTGTTTTGATCGTTGCTGGTGCCCTAGTCACCAGCAACGACGCGGGGCTGGCCGTTCCCGACTGGCCCACCACGTTTCACACCTTCCGCATGCCGCGCATGGTAGGCGGAATACTCTACGAGCATGGTCACCGCATGATCGCCGGGGCCACGATTCTGCTTACGCTTGCCGTTGCCTGCTGGACCTGGATCGTAGACCGCCGCCGCTGGATGCGAAGGCTCGCGCTGGCCGCCTTCGGTACCATCATCGTGCAGGCAATCCTGGGCGGGATAACGGTGCTGAAACTGCTGCCGCCCGCGGTATCGACGGCCCATGCCGTGGTCGGCCAGACTTTCTTTTGTATTGCCGTAATCATCGCGGCCTTCACCAGCCGGCGCTGGATCGAAGAGCAGCCGCGCGTCGAATTCGACTCCCGCCGGCCCAGCCTCGTCACACTAACCCTGCTTTCGATTTTTGTTCTTTACGTTCAGCTGATCCTGGGCGGCATGTTCCGGCACCATGGCATGAGCTGGTGGCCGCATGTTTTGAATGCGGGGATCGTGGCGCTGGTGCTGACCTGGACTGCCGTCCGCGCCCTGTCGCTCTACTCACAGATCCGAGCCGTGAAGAAGCCTGCGATCCTCATGCTCTCCCTGCTGATTACGCAATTGTGCCTGGGCTTTCTCACGTTTCAGACCAGGGTTGTGTGGGGTCGGGACGCCGTTCAGCCCGAATTGCCCATGGTTTTCTCAACCGTGGCCCACGTCGCGATCGGAGCACTCCTGTTGGCAACGACTGTGATCCTAGCCATCCAAGTCTGGAGGCACGTGCCGGTCTCCTTCGAAGAACACGTGCCCGGCGCCGAAGGAAAACCGTTAACCGCATGAGGTCGTACACACCCAACACAAAACCTTGCCTCCTGTAAAATACCTTGTGGCCTTCGAAACCTCTGCGTACGAACTTGCCCAGCCAAGGGCGGAATCTCCCACGAGCCGCGCCGTGATTTCGGTCCAGAAGATCGTGCACCGGTATGACGGACGCACGGCGCTGGACGGAGTCAGCTTCGACGTACGACCAGCGGAATTATTCGGACTGCTGGGTCCCAACGGCAGCGGCAAAACGACGCTCTTCCGATTACTTTCAACCCTGATGCTGCCGACGTCCGGCCGCACGCTCATCATGGGTTTTGACGCGGCCAAGGAATCCAATGCTCTGAGGAGACAAATTGGCGTGGTGTTCCAGGCGCAAAGCATCGATGTGAAACTTTCTGCATACGAGAACCTGCGCCATCAGGGTCACCTGTACGGATTGCATGGTGCAGCCCTGAAAGCGCGAATCTCTGAAATGCTGGGACGCGTCGCGCTTGCCGATCGCGCCAACGATCGCGCTGAAACATTTTCCGGCGGCATGCAGCGTCGACTGGAGTTGGCCAAGGGATTACTTCATCATCCGTCAGTCCTCTTGCTGGACGAACCGACGACCGGTCTCGACCCCGGCGCCCGGCGCGATCTCTGGCAATATCTTCAGATCCTGCGCGATCAGGAACATGTATCTGTTCTGGTGACCACTCATCTCATGGAAGAAGCCGAGCGGTGCGATCGGCTGGCCATTCTTAATGAAGGAAAGTTGGTAGCACTGGGTACGCCGACCGAGTTGAAGCATGAAATCGGCGGCGATGTGATTCTGCTCGATGCCCACGATCCCGAGTCTTTGGCGCAACGAATGGAAGCTCGCTTTCATGTGCACGCGCAGGTGTTGGGCGGGAAGGTTCGCATCGAACGGGAGAATGGGCATCGATTCATCACCGATGTAGTGGAAGGCTTTCCGGGCGAGATCGAAGCGATTTCTGTCAGCAAGCCGACGTTGGAAGATGTGTTCATTCATCGCACCGGTCACCGGTTTTGGACTGAGAACGGCGAGTCCAGCGCAAAGGACTGATGTGAGCCGAGCTTCGCTCGGCCTGGACGGGTCAGAGACCCGTCCCCATATGTTCACCACAGGAGGCTGAATGTTCGTGGTCGGGCTCTCGATAGTGTTCGGAATCATTCCGTTACTGGGCATTGTGTGGACCGTAGCAAACGGCAGCCTCACTACGGTCGATGGGCTCTTCTTGAGTCTGATCCTGCTAGCTCTTTCTGGTATCTTCTTCCTTAACGCGTTCCTGGAGCTGCGCCGCGGCCTGAAAGACACACCCGAACAGAAAACGAGTTAAATCGTGGTCACACAAAGCACAAGTCTCCCCAGCGCAACCGCTCCTGCCAACGCAGGCGTACTTCTGCCCGCTTTCTCTCTGTGGTGGCGCGAGGTCATCCGTTTTTACCGGCAAAAGAGCCGCGTGGTGGGTGTCATTGCCTCGCCCCTGGTTTTCTGGCTGGTGATCGGCTCCGGCTTTGGAACTTCCTTCCGCTCCGGTGAGGCTCCCGGACAACAGCATTACCTGGATTATTTCTATCCGGGTGCGCTGATCATGATTGTGCTGTTCACTTCGATCTTCACGATGATGTCAGTCATCGAGGACCGCAAAGAAGGCTTCCTGCTTTCGGTTCTGGTCGCGCCGGTACCACGCTCGGCTGTGGTTTTGGGAAAAGTGATGGGTGGCACCACGCTCTCGGCGATTCAGGGCATGATCTTCCTGATCTTTGCGCCGCTGGTAGGCGTTCATCTCAGCTTCGGTTATTTGCTGCTGGTTATCCTCACGATCTTTCTGGTCTCATTCGCCCTCACGGCGCTGGGATTCGCTATCGCCTGGCCCATGGACTCGACGCAGGCTTTTCACGCCATCATCAACCTGTTCTTGATTCCTCTTTGGCTGCTCTCGGGTGCCCTGTTCCCATTAACCGGAGCCTCGGGGTGGCTGAAATGGCTGATGAGAATCAACCCGCTGACTTACGGAACGGAAGCGCTGCGCGGCCTGCTCTATCCCGGGAGCCAAGCGTTCTCGCTGGGGGTATCCATGCTGACGCTCATTTTGTTTTCGGTGGTCATGTTCTTGCTGGCGTTTGTGATGGCCAATCGCCGGACGACCAAACCCGCTGCCTAATGCAAATACCTGAACAATACGCCATGTTTCCAGCGATCAATGCCACGCTGAACGGCAGCAGCGCAGTCCTGCTTCTAGCCGGACGTTGGTTTATCAAGCACGGACGAATGGCGGTTCATCGTGCCTTCATGATCGCGGCTCTGGCGGCATCCAGCCTATTTCTAGCTTGCTACCTCTACTACCACGCCCATGTTGGGTCCGTGCACTTTCCGGGGCGAGGCTGGTCGCGCCCGGTTTATTTCACGATTCTGATTTCTCATACTGTGCTCGCTGCGGCTATCGTGCCGATGGTGATCATCACCTTGAGCCGCGCGCTTCGCGAGCGTTTCGACCGACATCGCGCCATCGCCCGCTGGACCTACCCAGTGTGGCTGTATGTTTCCATTACCGGTGTAGTTATTTATGTGATGCTCTACCACCTATTCGCACCGCATGGGACCTAGGGTGGAGAGGGTTTTCAATCAAAAATCAGAAATCGACAATTTTTGAATGTCCACCGTTAGACTGAAAATCGACGTATCCGGCACGGTTGGCGACGAAGCCTGGCGCAAGCTAAAGCAATACGATGAAATTCAGAGCGCCGTCTTCGGCCCACAGTTTGGTACGAGCGCCGGTTGCAAGCATCCAGCCAATGTTCCCCACGCCAAAGGAGAGTGGATCGGCGCAGAAATCCGCCTGCAAACACCTTTGCTGGCTCAATACGCCGTGTCGCACTATCTGGAACAAGAAAGAGTCCTCGATGCAGATGTGATCGAGTAAAAAACGAATTGTCATTCTAAGCGAAGGATCTCTGGCATTCTTCTTAATACTTGAGTTAATTTGAAAATGTCCAGCCAATCACGTATCGACGACAGTACCGTTCCAGCAGAAACCGCGGCGGCCAACAAACGTCACCGCATGTCCAGGCGCCAGCGCCTGCTTTTCTTCCTCACGGCATGGCTGATCGTCTTGATGCCGTTCCTGTTCTGGTGGAATACGTGGTTCGGTCGCCAACTCTCTGACAAGCAGATCAGCGAATATCTACGTGACGAGAAGCATCCTCGTCATATTCAACACGCGCTCGTGCAGATCGGCGACCGCATGGCGCGGCATGATACCAGCGCCGCCCGTTGGTATGAGCAACTGCCGCGATTGTCATCCCACCCGGTGGAAGAAGTGCGGAACACGGATGCCTGGGTCATGGGCCAGGACAACTCCGTCGCAGGCCTCCACGACGCTTTGCTCAAAATGCTGAATGACCCGTCGCTCACTGTGAGAGGCAACGCCGCGCTGTCACTGGTCCGCTTTGGGGACCCTTCCGGCCGCTCGCAGATCGTCGCTTTGTTACAGCCGGCAAGGGTTGCAGCACCCGAATCAGGCAAGATTGTGGATGCCGGCAAGGTCGGAGCGGCAATTCATCAAGGTGGGTTGGTTGCCAAGCTGGAATCAGCAGGCGAGAGCCGCGAGCTTCGTTCGCCGATTGGCGGCCGCATTCGTTCGCTTTCCGTAAAGACCGGAGAAAACCTAACGGCAGGGGCGGAGGTCGCGACCATCGATCCTGATACTGAACAGGTCTGGGAAGCCCTACGTGCCCTCTATCTAATCGGACAACTCGAGGATCTACCGGCTATTCAGCCTTACGAGCGCAGCCTGCCGGATATTCCCGAGCGCGTCAAACAGCAGGCAGTCCTGGCCGAGAAAGCAATAAGAGAACGAGCGAAATAGTTCTTCAGCTTTCAGCTCGGAGCCTTGAGCTCTTAGCTTTTTGCTGCTCAGAAATCTGTCAGAGACTTGTCGTCATTCTGAGCGGACGCCAGTCCGCGAAGAATCTTGCGTGCGCAACTCTGGTCTGAAAAAGAAAACGCGCGCTCATCGCGCGTATACTGAAAGCTGATAGCCGACAGCTAGTACGGCATCACTCCCACTTCTTTTTCGACCTCCCTAGTGTCAACCATCACAATTGCATCCCAGGGGCAACCATCCAGGAAGGCGCCATCCGGCCCCTTGCTGGTGCACTTCTTGCAGCCAATGCACAGAATGGGGTCCACCTGAATCCGTCCAAACGGCGGATGGTCTTCGTCCGGCACCCAGAACATACAGTCTTCCACCGGACAGTACTCGACACACGCCGGCGACCCGGCGCAGCCCGTGCAGCATTCCGTGATTACGGCCAGTTCTTTGGGTTTTTTCTTGCGGACGCTGGTGAGGCCCTTGGACTTTGGTTCAAACTTCAGTTCGTCAGGAACCATCCCCGGTTGTTTCTGTTCGGCTTCCGCCATCGCACGCGATTATACAGCATCACAGACGCTTGTGATCGTCCCTTGGGTCGTCATCCTGAGCAAAGCGAGGGATCTATGCGTTACAGAAATACCTATTAACCGCTGAGACCGCAAAGGTCGCCGAGTGACCTCTGTGGAGGAAAACGGAATACGAGTTAGCGGCTTGCGTCATTTTGGGAGCTCTAGCGTCTTGGGATGCTCTAGTGCAGTGTCTGCTAAATAACTAAGCACTTATCGCTTCCGCTTTCTGGACTTGGGGCTGGTACAGCCGGGCTGGATCTGCTCCAAAGTCCGCCGACAGCGAGTGAGTTTTTCCTGAATCGATTCGACGGTGGCGGTC
>DATEPX010000199.1:0-9459 GCA_035272945.1 Terriglobales bacterium | reverse complement strand
TGTGCACGGCGCCTCGCAGCAATCAAGGGGTTAGGTCTTCACTACAACGCGTTGCGGGAAAAGTGCTACTGAAAAGCAAATACTTATCGGCAGGAAACCGCCAAAGATCCGTAAAATCAACCCTCGGTTGTCAAAGTCGGGTTAGACTCCGTGCGTTCATTCGCCGGTGAATGAACGCACTTCGCTAAGGATGACAGTGAGAATCTACGCGCTGGCTTTGTCGGTGAGTGCGCTGGTTTCTGTCGATTGATCGAGTTCCAGCTGCTCCTGGCCGCTGAGGACGCTTACACGGCCGCGGTACGTCTTTAGGTGCTTGGAAGCGGTGTCAAACGCCTCTTGCGCCTTGTTGAGATTCTTGCCGACGTTTTCGAACTGCGTTTGGAAATAATCGAACGACTTCTGCGCCTTGCTCAGCTCCAGGCGGCTCTTCTCAAAGCGGCTGGCGACTTCGTACCACTTGTGCACGAGCGCGATGGTTTGCAGCGTCATGAGGAGCGTGTTGGGCGAGACCGGGAAGACGTGCTGCTGGTTGAGCCAATCGGCCAGATCGCGGTTGCGCACTGCTTCCATGTAAAGCGTCTCGCTCGGCAGATACATGAGCGCGATGTCGGTGGTACCGTTCTCGGGCTGAATGTACGCCTTGATGCGCTTCGCTTCGGCTTTCATCACGCGCACAAATTCGTGGCGCGCGTCTTCGATTTCTGCCTCATCGCTGCTCTCAAAAAGCGCCAGCACCTGCTCGCGTGGAAACTTGGCGTCGATCGGAAGCCGCCGGTCGGGGAACTGAATCATGGCGTCGGCACGCCCGCCACCCTCGCCCGGCGAAGACTGGAACTCGTACATGTGCGCTGGCAGGAAATCTGCCAGCAAACGCTCGAGACTCGCTTCGCCAAACTGCCCCCGCATATGCGGGAGCTTGAGAAGATTATTGAGATCGTTGATGGAGTGTCCTATTGCGCCGACCTCACGAAGCTGCTCTTCGGCAGCTTTCAGGTGCTGCTGGACTTTTTCAAACTGGGCGAAGCCTTCTTTGATGTTCTGATCCAGCTTCTCCTGGACCTGCTGCGTGATCTCAAGCAGCTTGGCGTCCACCCGGTCGCGGATAGCCTCTAGGCTCTGAGCGGTCTTCTGGTTGAGGCTCTCGAACTCGGTCTTCAACTGCGCTGTCGTTAGTGCCAGAGAGCTGGTCAGCTCGGTGCGGGCATCCAGCAAATGCTGGGTCTGCTCCCGGCGGCCGCCTGCGAGTTGGCCCTCGACCGAGTCGCGGATTTCCCGGAAGCCGCTGCTGACCCGGTCCGTGACCTCTTGGCGCAGGTCTCCTTTCGTGCTCTCCAGGCGCCCCGCCATATCAGCGGTAGCCGACCTAAGTTGTTGAGTAATAGATAGATCTAAATTGCCGAGCTGATTCGAGAGCTGCCCCAGCAAGTCCGAAGGCTGAGACAGCCTACGAATGGCGACCACCACCACTCCCACGAGTATCAGGTTGAGACCGACAGCGATTACAGGCAAAACTGTGTCCATGGTAATTGGCTGACTCTGATTCTACGTTCTACCCTCATGGAAACAAAGACAGAAGTTTGTCTTTCCTGGGCATCCCAATAGAGGTAAACAAGCGATGCTGTGCGCGCTGATTACCGCTCTCGCTCTGCTGCTCCCAACCGCCGCCGAACCTCAGAATCTTGATGCCTCACCGGCGTACGATACCCAGGCCGAGCAGCGCCTTCTGGAGTTGACCAACCAGGAGCGACAGAAGGCCGGAGCACCCGCTCTGCAGCCCGATCCGGGGCTGACAGAGGCTGCCCGCCAACATGCCGTTCTCATAGCTTCCAAAGGCGAATTGTCGCACCAGTTTCCGGGCGAGCCGCCACTCATGAAACGGCTCTCGAAGGCTTCTCCGCACTTAAACGATGCAGGCGAGAACGTTGCGTTCGACAGCGACGTGGATCAGGCGCATCAGGGCTTGATGCACTCGCCGGGACATCGCGGCAATATTCTCAATCCCAAGTTCAACGTCGTCGGCTTGGGGGCTGTCAGAGTCGGGGATACGGTTTACATAACGCAGGATTTCGGCCACAAAGTGCAGAACTATCCAGTGGCCGAGGCTGAGAACAGGGTGGCCGATGCGATTACCCGTACGCGGACCAACAGAGGTGGTCCACGATTGCGCCGCGTGCAATGAGGAAGCCTGCGCAAGGCCGCCTGCTCCATGGCCAATCACGATCACCTGAACCCCAAAACAGTCAGCGCGCTGGGAGGGACGCATTACGTGATCACCTATACCAACCTTCAACCCGAGTTGCTCCCCGCCAACATTCAAAAGCCAATCGAGGATGGCAATCTGCGCAGCTTTGCTGTCGGCGCCTGTTTCGCACAGTCCCCCAGCTATCCCGGGGGGACCTACTGGGTGGCCGTAGCGTTTTACTAGACAACGAGCTCATGTCGTAGTCCCGAGCGGGTGGGGATGGATCAGGAGTCCGGAGTAAGTAGCCCGTTTACGACTCCACTGCACGCGAGATTCTTCGCGACCTGGCGGTCCCTCCGAATGACGACATGCTGAGCAGACTGGAAGCCTGGGAAGGATCTCGCGTATACGGCCAGCGATTAAAACGCCAACAACCGATTCCTCGAAGGCTGACCGCCCAGGAATGACAAGACATGTGATTTGCTTTGGTGAGTATGGCCGCTCTATCAGATCGCAATGCGCGGGCGCTTGGGATCGTTTTGGCGCAGGCGCACGGGCGTTTGCTGCTGCAAAGTATTCTTGATGTACTCCTCGCCGGCCTGCATCATCTGCTTCCACATACCGTAGGCGCGGCCGTCGCGGTTGAGGAATGCGATGGCCTCTTCGCGAGTCATGACCGCACCGAGTTCGCCGGCGAACTGGCTCAGGTACGCCGCCGTAATCTCCGCAGTAACTTTTTCGCGTTTCTTCTTTCCAGTCATGCGCTACCCCGAGTCGTTGATAGAAATACTCCAATGCCAAGGTGGCGGCAACTCCAGAGGTCAACTGTGAATGTGATGTTCATCACCAGGCGTCTCTTCTCTGAGAATGTCGGCCGTGTCAAGTTCTTTTTTGAGCGTACCAACCCGTGCACTCCGAAGAGCGCGCCACTTCGCTCTAGTTGAAGATTTTGCTTTTCCAACCCTAGGCTCGCTGTAATCGTTTCAGGTCGAGAATTCAGTTCGACCCAAGCATCTCTTCGCTCACAAGCTCGATCATGATTACTAGTTCGAACTCCTCCCTAAAGAGGAGCGGGCTGCCCATTCAATTGCTCGATGTCGTACTGCATACCATCGCCTGGTCCGAGCTCACCCGCGTGCGAACCGAACTTTTTGACTGCTCTTAATCCCATCCCTTGCGCCACTATCCAGTCCAGAGCAACCGCCCGTCTCCGCGCCATCGCTACCTTCGCGATCTTTCGTCCTCGCCGTATCATCAGGTGGAGATACTTGCTCCGCCACTCCGGAATGCTGCGTGCCGTAACCCGCGCCGTTTCCACCAGCGAAAAACGCAGCCTCGAACTCCCCTGTTTGGTGATATGCCCGAGCCGTCGCCGATTCCCGCTAGAATCTTCCAACGGCACCAGTCCCAGATAGCTCGCAATCTGCTTCCCACACGGAAAGCGCTCGGCTTTCCCGATGATGAGCATGAAAGCCAGTGCAGGAAGTGGACCGACACTTGGGTGATGAGGATAGCTCGGGCTTTTGTACGCCGTGCTAAGCTGGACGCCGTTTTAAGGCCTACGTATGGAGTCCTCGGGAAAGATCCGGGTCGGGACGGCGGGCTGGTCCTACAAAGACTGGAATGGCGTCTTCTACCCCGACTACCTGACGGCCCGCAAAATTCATCCTCTGGAGTACCTGGCGCAGTTCTTCGACGTAGTTGAGATCAACACGTCGTTCTACGGACCGATTAAGCCGGAGCTGGCGAAAATCTGGTGCCGCAAAGTTGCCGCCGTGAACCCGAAATTCGTGTTCACGGCCAAGCTGCTGAAGTCTTTCACCCATTCCCCCCTGTCGGTGATGGAAGCGACGTCGGCAGCCAACATTCGTCCGGGGGAGCAAGACGAAGCTCAGACCCGCGAAGGTCTCGACGCGCTGGCGTCGGAAAGCCGCCTGGGGGCATTGCTGATCCAGTTTCCGGTTTCCTACAAGAACACCTCTCTCAACCGCGAGTATCTTGAACAATTGCTCCGCCAATTCATCGAGTATCCGCGAATCGTCGAGGTTCGCCATGAAAGCTGGAACAATCCGGAAACGATCGCGTACTTCGCCAGAGCGAACGTCGGCTTCTGCAATATCGACCAGCCGCAGATCGGCCGCTCTTTGTCTCCAACCGAGCACGTGACTGCTCCCATCGGCTATATTCGCCTGCATGGCCGCAATTACGAGCAGTGGTTCGATTCTGATAATCGCAATGACCGCTACAACTATCTATACAGTGCAGCGGAACTTCTCGACTGGAAAGAAAAAATCGAAGTTGTCGCCCCTCAAACAGAAGTCACCTACGTGGTGACCAATAACCATTTCGAGGCGAAGGCCGGAGTGAATGCGTTGCAGTTGAAGACTCTGTTAAGCGGTCAGCGGGTGAAAGCTCCCGAGCCGCTACTGCGCCGTTACCCGGAATTGAAGCAGTTTGCCGATCCCGCGGCAGATACTTCTGATCCGAATCTCTCCTTGCTGGCGTGAAGATAGGCGCTAGGCTCTTGGTTCTCGGCTACTTCTCGGCTCTAGGGTTCAACTGTCGGCTTTCAGTTCCGCGCCTAGAGCCGCGGACCTTTTGCAACTTTTCTCTGCCTGCCATCGTAATTACTTACAGACACGGCGTGACCAGCAAGCCGACTAACTTTCGGCTTGCTGCTGCGTCCAACTGGTAGAGAGCGAGAGGTGGCTTATGGATGCGAAATACAATTACATCATTGACAGCGTGAAATGGCGGATTGCATTGAATGTGACCGGGTTCGCGGCATGGGTGGCGGCGGCTTTCGTGCTGTTGAAGACGGCTGGATAGCGGGGGTCTCCCCCTCTTACTTCGCGGTGACTTCAACCCTGGCAGCGTAGTGTGAATCCACATACTCGTCCAGGATCTTGATGAACTCGGCCACGATACGTTCGCCTCGCAAAGTGGTGAGCAGGCGCCCATCCACATACACCGGGGCTTTGGGTTCTTCGAAGGTCCCAGGAAGGGAAATGCCGAGGTTGGCATGTTTTGATTCCCCTGGTCCGTTCACTACGCAGCCCATGACCGCCACCTTCATCCTTTCCACGCCGGTATAGCGTCCGCTCCAAACCGGCATCTGCTCACGCAGATAAGACTGAATCTGCTCCGCCATTTCCTGAAAGAAAGTGCTGGTGGTACGGCCACAACCAGGGCAGGCGGTAACTTGGGGCGTGAAGCTGCGCAGGCCGAGCGATTGCAGAATCTGCTGCGCAACACGGACTTCTTCGGCGCGGTCGCCGCCGGGCGCAGGGGTAAGCGAAACGCGAATCGTGTCCCCGATTCCTTCCTGCAATAGAACGCCCAGCGCCGCAGAAGAAGCAACAATGCCCTTTGCTCCCATGCCGGCCTCGGTGAGTCCAAGGTGCAGCGGATATTGGCAACGCGCAGCCAGGGAACGATATACATCGATCAGGTCCTGGACCCCGCTGACCTTTGCGCTCAAAATAATCTGATCAGAACGGAGCCCATATTTTTCCGCCAGCGCCGCCGAATTTAGCGCGCTGACCACCATGGCCTCCATGGTGACCTCCCGCGCGTCTTTAGGCTCAGCTAAGCGCGAGTTTTCATCCATCATGCGGGTGAGCAGCGCCTGGTCGAGCGAACCCCAGTTCACGCCGATGCGCACGGGCTTCTGGTGCTTGGCCGCAACCTCAATCATGGTGCGAAAGTTGGTGTCGTCCTTGCGGCCTACGCTCACATTCCCAGGATTGATGCGGTATTTGGCCAACATTGCCGCGCAGCCGGGATACTTGGTCAGCAGAATGTGCCCGTTGTAGTGGAAGTCGCCGATGATGGGGACATTTACTCCCTGCTTGTCGAGTTGCTCGACAATTGCGGGAACTGCGGCGGCGGCCTCTTCATGGTTGACCGTAACCCGCACTAACTCGGACCCGGCCCGCGCCAGGGATGCAACCTGCTCGACGGTGGAGGCGACATCCGCGGTATCGGTGTTGGTCATCGACTGCACCACGACGGGTGCATCGCTGCCTACGCGGACCCCGCCGATTGAGGCAGTTACAGTTTTCCTGCGCTGGATGTCAGCCATGGGAAGTTCTAGTTTAACAGAGAGGTTGCCATCCGGGCGAAGCTGGGCCTCGCGGAGCAGGGCCAAGGGGAATCGAAGGATTCGCTACGGTGATCGCTCCGCCAAAATGGCAAAGGCGTCCTCGCGCTTCATGACCTTGCGTGAGAATGCCTTGGCACAGGTTCTAACCACAGGGAAGCGGTCCTTCGACTCGGGCTGAAGCCCTCGCTCAGGACGACAGCGCCTCTGTGGTTAGCACTTCACGGCAATCGTTGCGACAGCCCCGGCAATGTCTTGACGATGTCGTTGTAAATCACCGTCACGGCAAACAGCACCAGGAACACGAACGCAGCCTGGTAGATGCGTTCTTTGATCTGCAGGCTGATGTCCCGGCGCATGAGGCTTTCGATCAGGAGCAGCAGGATCACGCCACCGTCCAGAATAGGAATGGGCAGCAGGTTGAAGATGCCGAGGTTAAGGCTGATGGCTGCGGTCAGTTCCAGTAGCGGGGTCCAGCCTTTCTCGCTCGCGGCCTCGCCGGCTGCTTGGCCGATGCGAATAGGGCCTTCGACGGAACGGATTGAGACCTTGCGCTGCACCAGCTTCTGGAGCAGTTCCAGAATGAGCGCCGACATGCGTTTATTCCGGTCCAGCGACAAGCGGAAGGCGTCAGCAAAGGGCAAGCGGGTCACTTTCACAGGATTGCTTTCGACGCCGATGCGGTATCGCTTTTCCTTGGCGACCTCGATATCACTGAGCACCGGCTGAACGGTGAAAGTCTTCAGCTCTCCGTCGCGTCGAACCGTCAGCTGAATGGGCTTATCTCTGGTGACCTTGAGCCGGTCAATCATTGCGACCAGGGCCGGCACCGGGGAGCCATCCATCGAGATAATCTCGTCGCCCACTCTCAACCCGGCCTTTTCGGCGGGCAAGCCGTGTTCCACCGCAGTGATCGTCAAAGGTTGCTTCGGAGCCCAGCCGGCATAGCCATACTGAGAGACGCTGTAAGGCTTAGGAACTATTGTGGTTTCGAGCACTTGCCCAGCCCGCTCCACCGTGATGGGAAGCGCCTGATTGGGACTAAGCTCGACCTTCGGTTCCAATTGTTCCCAGGTAGGATTCTGGATGCCATCCACTTGCACGATGCGATCACCCGGTTGCAGGCCAGCCTTGGCTGCGGGCGAATCCTTCTCGATCCAGCTGATAACCGGCGGCTGATCCAGGAATACGGGGTATTCGTAATGCACCATGTAGACGCCGGTGAGCAGTCCGAAAGCCAGCAAAATGTTCATGGCTGGCCCAGCCACCGCGATGATGAAGCGCTGCCAGCGCGGATGCGAGAGGAATTCCGCCGGGTCCCCGCTGCGCTCATCCATGGGGTTCTCACCACTCATTTTGACGTAGCCGCCCAGCGGAATAGCGCTAATGCGGTAATCGGTGTCACCCTTTTTGAAACCCAACAGGCGAGGTCCAAAGCCGATGGAAAACGCTTCAACCCGCACGCCGAAGTACTTGGCGGCGGCATAGTGGCCGAATTCGTGGATCAGGATCATGAACCCTAGAACCACGACCATGGCCAGCACAGACGTCAGGAAAAAAGACATAGACCGAGCTACTCCCCTTGCCAAATTGCGGAGGCGGTGTGCGGCAGGGGGGATTTGCTGCTCCGACGCTCCACGTACCGGAGGGCCGTCTGCCGGGCTTCGGCATCGATCTCCAGTACCTGTGTTATAGATTCAATTTTTTGCGTTCGCGTTTCAACTAAAACATTCTCGATAATCTCAGGAATGTTGCTGAAACGAATACTGCCATCCAAAAACGCTGCTACCGCCACCTCATCGGCCGCATTTAGGGCGACCGGCTTGGCTCCTCCGGCCTCCGCTGCCTCGTAAGCCAAGCGCAGACAAGGAAATTTAGCCATATCCGGAGGTCGGAAGTCGAGGTGACGTAGGTTGGTGACCGGGAAGCGCAGGTCCGACTGGACCCGCTCAGGATAGGTTAGCGCGTAGAGAATGGGGAGGCGCATATCCGTCACGGAGAACTGAGCAAGTATGCTGCCATCCACGAACTCCACCATCGAATGAATTGTGGATTGCGGGTGCACGATCACTTCGATGCTGCTGGGCGGCAAGTTGAACAAACGGCAAGCCTCAATGACTTCGAATCCTTTGTTCATCAAGGTAGCTGAGTCTATGGTGATGCGCCGTCCCATTTTCCACGTCGGATGGTTCAAGGCTTCTTCCACCGTGATGGAAGAAAATTTCGCTTTTGGAGTGTCTAAGAACGGTCCGCCCGAGGCGGTCAGCCAGATACGTTGCGCTTCTTCCATTCGGCCACCCCGCAGACACTGATGAACCGCGTTGTGCTCACTGTCGATCGGCAGCAGCGGCTTCCCTTGGCGGCGCGCTTCAGCGGTGATTAGCTCTCCCGCCGCAACAAGACACTCCTTGTTTGCCAGTCCGACGGCCTTACCAGCTTTTACCGCTGCGAAGGTTGCCTCCAGGCCAGCGACGCCGACGATGGCGCTGACCACAAAGTCCACGTCGGGATGAGTTGCGACGCGCACGCTTCCCGCAGCGCCGTGCACGACTTCGATGCCCGAGACGCCGGCGGATCTTAGACGCGCACGCAGAGTCTCAGCATCTTTTTCGGATGCGATCGAGAGTACATGCGGCTTCCAGCGCTGCGCCTGCTCAAAAGCCGCATCAAGGTTGCTGCCGGCCCCTAGAGAAATGATCCGAAACCGTTCGGGGTAGTTTTCAACGATGTTGAGAGTGCTGCGACCTATGGAACCGGTCGAGCCCAAGATGGCGATACGTTTCATGTAAATGTGCTTTGCAAAACCGGCATTACAAGGCTACTTCGGTCCCAGTGCGACGGAATAACGGTCGATACGTCGACCCCTCGTTGCTGAAGGACGTAAATCCGGTGATATCCTTCCAGTATAGTGCCATCGGGCCTGGTTTTCCGGCACTGAGGCTGCCCCCGGCAGAAGCGACACCGCAAAGCTTCGGTAGGAACCTGCTCCAGTTCCATAAGTTTGACGATGCTAAGAGAGCTGCCAGGATGAAGCGCTAGTGCAGTGTCTGCTAAATAACTAAGCACTTATCGCTTCCGCTTTCTGGACTTGGGGCTGGTACAGCCGGGCTGGATCTGCTCCAAAGTCCGCCGACAGCGAGTGAGTTTTTCCTGAATCGATTCGACGGTGGCGGTC
>DATEPX010000198.1:0-41865 GCA_035272945.1 Terriglobales bacterium | reverse complement strand
AGCACCCGGTGGAATAAATGGCGGTGGTGGCCCATACTGCACCTGGTTGGGTGTGAACGCATTGTGCGGGCTTGCCGAGTCGGCCCCGAGAAGCGCCAGGCAAAAGACGGCGGCAGCAACCAACATCAACTTCTTGTTCATCGATTAACCCCTTGGTGAGATTCGGGAAGTATGGGCGCTATGATATCTCATCCCGGCAAGTCGTGCCTTCTCCGATCCACCACCTGACCACGCACGCGGGAAGAGGGGATCTAAACTCCTCCGCCCCTTATGCCGTCCGCACTTTCGTTACTCAGCGGTTCCGAGTTTTTTGAGATTTTTCTTGCGTGGGCGGCCAGATGTTCTATTCTGCGATTGCGAACTAACTCCGCCGAAATGCCCGGAAATCGCAGTCAGCCGGGAGCCTCGACACAAGGGAGACGAGGTGGTGAGAGTGAGTCGCCTGAGGAGGAAGCCATCGAAATTGGCAACTAGCGTCGCCACTCACACCCAGCAGCCAACGATCGCAGCAGTTCCCCGGAAAAAGTCGATTCGACTCACCTTGTGGCCCCTGGTCGCTGCCACCTTCTTCATGGTGTCGGGCGGAACCTACGGGACCGAGGATATTGTTCATGGCGCCGGGTACGGGCGAGCCATTCTCATCCTGCTGCTGACCCCGCTTCTGTGGAGCCTTCCCACTGCCTTCATGATCGGCGAACTGTCCAGCGCGCTGCCCCACGAGGGCGGGTACTACGCATGGGTGCGCCGCGCCATGGGCAATTTCTGGGGGTTCCAGGAGGCCTGGCTTTCGCTGGTAGCGTCCATTTTCGACATGGCTATCTATCCCACTCTGTTCCTGGCTTACCTGGTGCGTGTATTTCCCTGGTTCAGCCACGGATATCGCGGGATCATGGTCGGACTGGCTGTGGTAATTGTCTGCGCCCTGCTGAACATCGCCGGCGTGAAGGTAGTCTCGACGACTTCCTTGTGGCTGTTCTTCCTGCTCTCGGCGCCGTTCGCGCTGATCGTGGTGCTAGCGCCGTGGAAATTGGGCGCCCTGGCCAACGTGGTCACCCTACCCACGACGTCTTCTGTGGACATCACCGGCGGCCTGCTGATCGCCATGTGGAACTACATGGGATGGGACAACGCCTCGACCATCGCCACCGAAGTCGAGCGCCCGCAGCACACCTATCCCCGAGCCATGCTGGCGGCGGTGGCTATCGTATCTCTGGGCTACATCATTCCCGTAGCAGCTATGTGGATGACCGGTCTGGCCCCGACCGCTTGGGAAACCGGCTCGTGGGCAGAGATCGCCAGCTTGGTGGGCGGGCCGCTGCTGAGAGTCGGATTGGTGCTAGGCGGCATGATGAGCGCCTTTGGCATGTTCAATGCGCTGGTCATGAGCTACTCACGCCTGCCTCTGGCCATGGCGCAGGACGGCATGTTGCCTAAAATTTTTGCCAAGCTGCATCGGCGCAGCCGTGCACCCTGGGTGGCAATTATCACACTGGCGATTTGCTGGGCCTGCTGTCTTGGGCTGGGTTTCGAGCGCCTGGTAACCATCGACATCCTGCTCTACGGCACCAGCCTCGCCCTGGAATTCGCGGCGCTGATCTGGCTGCGCCTTCGGGAACCTGACTTGCCGCGTCCCTTCCGTGTGCCGGGCGGGATGTTTGGCACAATTGCAGTGGGCGTATTCCCAGTTCTTCTGCTCGGTTTCTCAGTCGTAAGAAGCCAAACAGAGCAGGTGTTGGGGATGAGCTCGTTTGCTTTTGGGATGGTGCTGATCGGGGCGGGCGTTGCTGCCTACGCCCTGAACATCGCTATCAAGCCTTCCGGTTGGACTCCGCAAGAAAAGACCGAACCAGCCGCCTAAGAACCCCGACTACAGATTTCAGGGATGGGAAATCCGTGCAATCGGTGGCTTTCTGGTTTTTCAACCACAGTTGGCTGCTGAGCTTCGCTCCGCCGGACGGGCGAGACGGCCGTCCCCCAAACACTGGGTAGCGTGCCTCTTGCCTGGTTTCGCCGTCTGCTTCGCATGTTGTACATTGGATTTGGCGGGCGGCTATGACGAAACGCAAATCCAAGGGAGCCTACATGATCTCGGCGGTGGCCGAGATGTACGGCATTCATCCCCAGACTCTTCGGCTTTACGAGCGCGAGGGGCTGCTGAAGCCTTCCCGGACCGAAGGGAACACGCGCCTCTACACTGACGAAGATCTGCAGCGGCTCGAGTTCATCCTGTCGCTCGCTCGTGACCTCGGCGTGAACATCTCGGGGATCGCGATCATCCTGCAAATGCGCGAGCGTATGGAAGAGATGCAGCGTCAGATCCAGGATTTTGTGAAATACATCCAGGAAGAAGTGCTCTCGCGGGCCAGTGCGGCGGCTGACCCCTCAAAGGGTGCAATTGTTCCCCTGCATCGGCCATTTGCAACTCCGCCGGCGGCAAAAAAGAAGTAGGGGCCGGTATCGGGTGCCAGGTTTCAGGGGGCAGGTCGTCCTCGAAACATCTGCGCGCGTCAGTATTGCCAAAGTTCAAACCTCTCGCTTCCACGCAAACTGCTGGTTTGTCCACGCGAGATCCTTCGTCCGGCTGCGCCGGGCTCAGGATGACGCCATTTAGGATTACGTCGTCATTCTCAGATTCCGGCAGGGCCTGATGAAGGTCCCGCCGAGCGCAAGTACTGCCAAGTTGCGGTGGACGCGTATGATAGTGGGTTTTCGGCGGCTGAGTACTGAATGCTTCCTTTCAAGCTCGTCTATAGCGAGGACTACTACCTTCCCATCG
Organism: Terriglobales bacterium; assembly: GCA_035272945.1. Classification (GTDB taxonomy): domain Bacteria; phylum Acidobacteriota; class Terriglobia; order Terriglobales; family Acidobacteriaceae; genus Gp1-AA122. The sequence goes on along the minus strand of DATEPX010000198.1, from coordinate 39,089 downwards.
GCGCCCATGTTTTCCCCGCGGAAAAGTATCGCCGCATTCACCAGAAGCTCGTGGAGAGCCACGTGGCCGAGCCGTCCGACTTCGTTACACCCCAGCCGGCGTCGGACATGGATGTGTTACTGGTGCATACGCCGCAGTACGTTCTCAAGCTGAAAACGGGGACGCTGACGGCGCGCGAAGAACTTGAGATGGAGATTCCCTACTCGCCAGAACTGGTGCGCGCGTTCTGGCTGGCCGCGGGAGGTTCGATGCTGGCCGCCGATCACGCTCTGAATGATGGTGTGGCAATCAACATCGGCGGCGGTTTCCACCATGCTTTTCCGGACCATGGGGAGGGCTTCTGCATGATCCACGATGTCGCCATCGCCATCCGCCGCATGCAAAAAGACGAAAAGATTCGGCGCGCCATGACCATTGATTGCGATGTCCACCAAGGCAACGGGACTGCGGTCATTTTCGGCGCTGGCGCACGGACCCTGGGCGATCCGCTGCCTTCCCGAGCGCCCGGCCTAAGCCCGTTCCGGCCCGCGAAGGTCGACAGCGTCCACGCTGCGGATGTTTTCACCATCTCGCTCCACCAGGAAAACAACTACCCGGCATGGAAACCCCCGTCTTCCATCGATGTCGATCTTCCGGACGAGATCGGTGATGACGACTATCTTGCCTGGCTGGATAACGCGATCAGTTCCGGCCTGCGCCAGTTCGACCCGGAACTGATCTGCTACGTTGCCGGCGCCGACCCTTATTGTGAAGACCAACTGGGCGGGCTGTCACTCAGCATCGAGGGATTGAAAAGGCGGGATGAACTGGTGTTCCGCATGGCCAAGACTCGGGGCATTCCAGTGATGGTGACACTTGCCGGCGGGTATGCTCGCATCGTCGACGATACGGTGACCATCCACTGCAACACGGTGATCGCAGCCAAAGAGATTCTTGGGGGCAAGTAAACCGGCCATGCGGCTACGACTGATTCGCCACGCCACGCTCGTCATTGAGTACAACGGCCGCAAACTCCTGGTCGACCCCATGCTGGGCGACGCGGGCGCACAGCGCCCTATCGACAACTCACCCAATCCGCGGAATAACCCGCTCGTGGCATTGCCGATGCCTGCAACAGAACTGATCAAGGGTATAGATGCAGTACTGGTGACCCATACGCATCGCGATCACTGGGACGCGCCCGCCGCGCAACTTCTAACCAAGTATCTGCCGATCTTGGGCCAGCCCGAGGATGAACAGAGGTTCCGCTCGGAAGGGTTTACGAATGTTCCGCCCGTCGGCAAGTCAGCGAAATGGAATGGCATCGAGATCACTCGCACAGGCGGGCAGCACGGCACCGGCGAAATCGGAAAGAAGATGGCGCCCGTCTCGGGTTTCGTCTTAGGTTCGAAAGGCGAGCCGACGTTATATATCGCGGGCGACACAATCTGGTGTGATGAAGTCCAAACTGCGTTGGATAGCTTTCATCCAGAGGTGATCGTGGTCAACGCTGGCGCGGCGCAGTTCCTGGAAGGTGACCCGATCACGATGACGGCCGATAACGTAATCACAACCTGCCAACACGCTCCGAACTCCCACCTAATCGCCGTTCACATGGAGGCCATCAATCACTGCCTGCTTACCCGGGCCGATCTGGCGTTTCAGTTGGAAGCCGCTCGCATGATCCAGCAGGTAGCCATCCCGGAGGATGGCGAGTGGGTGAGTCTCCGCTGACCACCCGCAGCGGCACGCAGGCGCAGACTGCTAAAATAGGTGGATTGAGCTCATCTTCGTAGACCTTTATGTTTGAGAACCTCTCAGAAAAACTACAACGAACGTTTAAGACGCTCCGCGGCCAGGCAGTCCTCAATGAAGACAACATCCAGGACGCACTGAAACAAATCCGGCTGGCGCTGCTGGAAGCCGACGTTAACTTCAAAGTCGTCAAGCAGCTGATCGACAAGATCCAGGACAAGGCACTGGGCAAGGACGTCATGACGGCGCTGTCGCCGGGGGAGCAGGTCATCAAGATTGTCCGTGATGAACTGGTGGGCATGCTCGGGCAGGACACGGCCAAGCTCAAATTCGCCTCTCAGCCGCCGACCGTCGTTCTGATGGCGGGCCTGCAGGGTTCAGGTAAAACCACTACCTCCGGCAAGCTTGCGAATTGGCTGAAAAATGGCGGACACCGGCCTCTGCTGGTCTCCGTGGACCTGTACCGCCCCGCAGCACGTGAGCAGTTGAAAGTAGTCGCCCAGGCGATCAGGGGGAATATCTATGAAGGCCAGGTAATGGAGGCGAACACCGCTACGGTCGAGCGCTTGGCAAAAGAGGCGCGCCGCGAGGCGATGAATACCGGCTGTGACGTGTTGATTGTCGACACGGCCGGGCGTCTGCACATTGACGAGCAACTCATGGACGAGATGCAGTTGCTCAAGAAGCTGCTTAGCCCCCAGGAAATCCTGTTTGTGGCCGACGCCATGACCGGACAGGACGCGGTGCGCTCCGCCGACGAGTTCCACAAAAAGCTGACCTTGACTGGCGTCGTGCTGACCAAGATGGATGGCGATGCACGCGGTGGCGCGGCGTTGTCCATCCGGCAGGTCACCGGCCAACCGATCAAGTTTATCGGTGTCGGCGAAAAGTATGATGCGCTGGAGCCGTTCCATCCCGACCGCATCGTCTCGAGAATCCTGGGCATGGGCGACATTCTTTCTTTGATCGAGAAGGCCGAGCAGCAGGTAGACAAGAAGAAAGCCCAGGAGATTGCCACCAAGATGCTCACCGGTGACGGATTCTCCCTGGAGGACTTCCGCGATCAACTGCGTCAAGTCAGGAAGATGGGGTCATTGCAGAGCCTGGTCGGGATGCTGCCGCGTATCGGCCCGTTCTCCGGACTACAGGCCGCCGCTGACAAGGTGGATGACAAGCAGATCAACCGTGTTGAGGCCATCATCAACTCCATGACCGCCTATGAGCGCAACCATCATGAAGTCATCAATGGCAGCCGCCGAAAACGCATCGCGCGCGGCTCCGGAACCAGCGTTCAGGAAGTCAACAATCTGCTCCGCCAGTACGCCCAGATGAAAAAGATGTTCAAGCAGATGGGGAAGCCCAGCTTCGCGCGACGCATGGCGGGAATGAAGTTTCCCGGCATGTAGGACTGACTCGCCTCTAAGCGCTCGGCTTTAGGCTCTAGAGTTCAGTTCTCAGTTTGCCAGGTCCCGGTTCTCAGTTGCCGCCCAGGAGCGGTCTTTATATAAGGCAAGAAAGCAGAGGCGCGGAAAAACATGTTGATCCAGCGCGGGAAGTTCTGCTCTGTTTTATCTGTGTTCCTGATGCTGTGCGGATTGGGAATGGCTCAGAAGAAGCCTGTGACGCAGTCGTCTGGCAAGCGGACGACTGTCCCAACGGACGACTTCGCCGCGCAAATGCAGAGGCTGCGTGACAGTTGGGTCCAGGAATTCAATGGCGGCCATGCCGACAAGGTGGCTGATTTCTACGCGCCTGAAGCCGTGCTGATGCGCTGGGACGGGTCGGTACATGGCAAAGACTCCATCCTGGCAGAAATGCGGCGGTCGATCACCGCCGGCGCACAAAACTATTCCGTCAACAGCCTGCACACGGAACGCTCGGGGGACCTGGGGTACGACACGGGCGCTTACAACGTGACTCTGCGTGATCGCGTCATTGAAGGCAATTATGTGGTCGTGGTGAAGAGGATTGCCGGAAAATGGAAGATTGTGGCCCACGCGAGTGTGCCCAATCCGGCACAAAGGTAGACCCAATCGAATGATGAAGTGGCGGTCCCTGGAAGAATCGAGCACCGGAACTGAAGACCGTTCTCTACGCGAGCAATTTGCCGAACGGAAGGCTCTCATCTCGCAATACGTTCCCGCCGAGACGCAAGCGGTTCATGAAAGGGTCGTCGCGGACCTGAAGCGGGCGGGCATGGCTGAGCGTGCTCTTGGAGTGGGCGCCCAGGCCCCGGCCTTCGACCTCAAGAATCAGGGTGACGCCGCGGTTCGCTCCAGCGATTTGCTTGCCAAAGCCAAGCTAGTCATCTGCTTCTTTCGCGGACGCTGGTGCCCTTTTTGCGTCGGACAGATGGAAGCCATGAATGCCGCCTTGCCGCAGATCGAGCAGGCGGGGGCATCCGTAATCGCTATTTCCCCACAAACGGTGAAGCAATCGTTCTTCATGGCTGACCAGCATCGGTTGCGATTTCCGCTGCTGTGCGATGCGGCGAATCAAGTGGCGCGGCAGTTCGGGTTGGCCTACCGCGTGCCTGAGGACCAGCAGGCAATTTACCGGCGCGTGTTCATCAATCTTCCGTTTGTGAACGGGGATGAAAGCTGGGAACTGCCGATACCAGCGACCTACATTCTTGAACGCGATTCGACCGTGTTGTATGCATCGGCCAGTCCCGATTACACGGAACGGCCGGAGCCACTAGAGATCGTGCAGAGGCTTCAACAATTGCGATAGAACACAGCTATAATTCGTGGCGTGCGGTCACACCGGTCAACTCTCCTGGTCATCCCGTTTCTCATCCTCATAATGGTTTTCGTATTCCGCCAACGTGAGCAAGAGAACCCTTTAGCCGCAGGCATTAACCCGGACCGAGTGATTGTGGTCAAGCACGGTAGAACTTTGAGCGTGATGAGTCGTGACAAGATCATCGAGACCTATACGGTATCGTTGGGACGCGCGCCGGTTGGCCCTAAAACGCAGCAGGGCGATCACAAAACTCCCGAAGGGCAATACGTTCTGGACCGCAGAAACGCTAGTAGCCGGTTTTATCGCTCCATTCACATCTCATACCCAGACCCAAACGAACGGAAACGGGCGGCGCAGTTGGGTATTGATCCTGGTGGCGATGTCATGATCCACGGATTACCCAACGGCTTTGGCTGGCTCGGAAACTTGCACCGGCATCTCGACTGGACGGATGGATGTATCGCCGTCACTGACGAAGAAATGGATGAGATTTGGCGTACCGTGCCCGATGGCACCCCAATCGAAATCAAGCCGTAGCGCCGAGGCTACCATGTACTGCCAGTATGTGAGGCGCTGCCGCCCAGCCGAGTTCCGCACTTTGACAATGAGGGCTCATGAAAATTAGTGTCAGCCACTACGCCGATTACGCCTATGCGCTTTTACGCATTGTGGCCGGATTCCTCTTTGCCTGTCACGGTGCCCAGAAGCTTTTCGGTGTGCTTGGGTCGGAGCCAAAACTTGATGGCCTGGGGATCACCGCGGGGTCGATTGAATTCTTTGGCGGGCTGCTGATCGCCGTGGGACTGGTTGCCAACTGTGCAGCCTTCATCGCATCCGGGGAGATGGCAGTCGCCTATTTCAAGTCACACGCCCCGCATGGGTTCTTTCCGATCCTGAATCATGGGGAGTTGGCGGTATTGTTATGTTTCTTCTTTCTGTATGTGGCATTGCGGGGCGCGGGGCCAGTGTCGTTCGATGCGCTGTTTAGAGGGCGGAAGGAGTGAGAGAAGCTGTGATTGGGGAGAGGTGTCAGGTCGCGGGTCGAAGGTGTCAGGTGGCAGATCTCAGGTGCCAGGCCTCGCACCGCGCTCGCGATTTCGGCGTGTGCCTGCAACTGGACAATCCCGCTATCTTCCGTGATAATAATGGTTTGTCTTACCCTCGCCGGATACAGTAGAAAGGAAACCTAAGTTCTGTGTTAATGATTCGTCTGGCGCGCACGGGTGCGCGCAAACAACCGCATTACCGGGTAGTCGTGATCGAAAAGGCGCGCGCGCGGAACGGTCGTTCTGTGGAAGTAGTCGGCACGTACAATCCCCGCAGTACGCCAACCGGCATTGAGTTGAAGCGCGACCGGATCGAGTACTGGGTGTCCAAGGGCGCCAAGATGTCGGACCGGGTCAGCAAACTGATGTCAAGGCCAGTCCCGGCAGCTACCGAGTCCGTAGCCTAATATACCTGTAGCGAGAAACGCTTCCCCCAGAGCAAGGAGCCACTTCAGATGACCGGGGAGCAGGCTGGGGACATGCGGGTTTTGATCGAGCAGATCGCCAAATCTCTGGTGGATGAACCGGAGCAAGTCGCGGTGCAGGCTGTCGAGGAAGACGGCGGCACGGTTTTGGAGCTGAAAGTCGCTCCCAATGATCTCGGGAAGGTCATTGGCAAGCAGGGGCGCACTGCCCGCGCCATGCGCACGCTTCTGGGCGCGGCGAGCATGAAGTTGCATAGGCGCTATTCGCTGGAGATCCTGGAATAGGCGAAGAGTTCATTACCATCGCCCGCGTAGTCAAGACGCAGGGCCGCCGCGGCGAGGTTGCGGCCGAACTCCACACCGATTTTCCCGAACGGTTCGAAGAGCGCAGGCGGATTTTCGCGCTGAAGCCTGACGACGGACGACGAGAGCTGGAGCTGGAATCGTTCTGGCCGCATCAGGGCCTGATGGTTTTGAAGTTTGCCGGCGTCGATTCGATCTCCGAGGCGGAGACGCTGGTCCGCTGCGAGTTGCAGATTCCGGTCGACGAACGCGCAGAGCTTGAGCCGGGGTCGGCCTATGTCAGCGACTTGGCGGGCTGCACCGTGTTCGACCGTGAGCGCGAGATCGGCAAAGTGATCGACGTGCAGTTCGGGGCAGGCGAAGCGCCTCTTCTGATGGTCGAGGGCGAGAAAGAGTACGAGATTCCGTTCGCCGAGGCGTATCTGACGGGCGTCGACGTCGCGCAGAAACAGATTCGGATGCAGTTGCCCGAAGGCATGCTTGACGTGAATGCGCCGTTGACGGCGGAAGAGAAGGAACGACAGAAGAGTAGCTAGGAGCTGGTAGCTGGTAGCTAGGAAGACCAGCTACTAGCTACCCGCTCCTAGCTCCTAGTTTTCCGTGAAGATCGACATCTTAACGATCTTTCCCGACTTCTTTCGCGGACCGCTGGATTACGGCATTGTTCGTCGGGCCCGCGAAGCCCGGTTGGCAGAGATTCACGTGCACGACCTGCGGGCGTTTGCGCATGACCGGCACCGCACCGTGGATGACCGCCCTTTTGGCGGCGGCGAAGGCATGGTCCTGAAGCCGGAACCGATCTTTGAATGTATTGAAACTTTAGGGTTACCTCCGTGGGAGGAGCGTACGGCGGGCAGCACGGAGCAAAGCGTTATTTTGCTCTCTGCCCAAGGCCGCCGCTTTAATCAGACGGTGGCTGCGGAACTGGCGGCCACGGAGCGAATCGTATTGGTCTGCGGGCGCTATGAAGGCGTAGACGAGCGGGTCAGCGAGTTTCTGGCCGACCGCGAGCTCTCGATCGGCGACTTCGTGCTCAGTGGCGGTGAGTTAGGAGCGGCGGTGATCGTGGATACCGTTACGAGGCTCATTCCCGGTGCGGTGGGTAATGAAGCCTCAACGCGCCAGGAGTCGTTCACGTTACACGCGGAACCGAGCACGGGTGTGGGTCCGGACTCGACCTGCTCTTCCGGGGGCTTGTTGGATTATCCGCATTACACGCGGCCGGCGGAGTTTCGCGGGATGCCGGTGCCGGAGGTTCTTGTATCCGGTAACCACGATGAAATCCGGCGCTGGCGACGGCGCATGGCTTTGGAAAAAACGCTGCGTAATCGCCCAGACTTGCTGAATCGGGTGGAACTCAGCGACGAAGACAAGGAATTGATTGCCCAGATCAAAGGCAAAGAAGGTTGATGTCATCCCGTCAAGCGGAGCGAGGGATCTGCAGTCTTAAGAAAAGCAGGTTCCTCGTCGCTTCGCTCCTCGGAATGACAAGGGAAATAGGAATCTAAGAGGAATTACAACCATGTCAAATCCAATCATCGAAAAACTTCTCGCGAAGAACAAACGCACTGATATCCCCAGCTTCAGGCCGGGCGACACTGTGCGTGTGCAGGTAAAGATCAAGGAAGGCGAAAAAGAGCGGCTGCAGGCTTTCGAAGGTGTCGTGATCTCAAAACGCAACGGTCCCCAGGCCAGCTTCACTGTGCGCAAAATGAGCTTCGGACAGGGCGTGGAGCGTATCTTCCCGATCAACTCGAAGGTGGTGGACAAGATCGATGTCCTGCGCTCTTCGAAAGTGCGCCGGGCAAAGCTCTATTACCTGCGTGATCTGAGAGGGAAAGCAGCTCGTCTGAAGGATGTCGAGTAGGTTACGCGACCTGCCACACGGTATCGAGCAGGGTGCCGTCCACCCATTTCACTACTGCAACCGGGCGCTCGCTGAGCGTGGGCTTGGCCGGCTTGCCTCCACAAATGCGCTCGACCTCGGCCTTGATGTCCTGAATAGGACGGATAGGTAACCTGGAACCCTTGACTACATCAACTAGGTCCTGACGCCGCGGGTTGATCGCAATCCCTCGCTCGGTCACCACGACATCAATCAACTCGCCGGGACCGGTAAGCGTAGTCACTTCATCCACAATCACAGGAATGCGATCGCGGAAGCTGGGCACCGCCAAGATGGTGCAACCTGCCGCCAGACAGTTTTGCCATCCACCGATGCCGTGGAGCAAGCGACCATCGGAGTGTGTGACGACATTGCCATTGAAATTCACATCCACTTCGGTTGCTCCGAGAACGACCGCGTCCACCATGGAAGCGAAGTTGCCTTTGCCATGGTAGTTGTATGAGGTGAAAGGTGAAGTCGCAACGTGGCGCGGGTCGTTGGCAATCGACCTTACGGCGTCCAGATCGAACGTCTGGCCATCGAGGATGTAGTCGGTTAGGCCTTTTTCCAGTAATTCCACAAGGTACTTCGTCGAACCGCCCCGGACGAAGCGGGCTTTCACGCCTGCTTCGATCATCATGTTTTTCAGGTACTCGACAAAAGCTAGTGCTATTCCGCCGGAGCCTGCCTGGAAGGAAAACCCGTTGCGCATGATTCCTGAATCGCGAAGAAAACGCGCCACGAACTCGGCAATGCGCAAGCGGTCGGGAGAACGTGTGATCTCGGTCGTGCCCGAAACAATTTTCGTGGGATCACCAATCGAATCAACCTGGACGACATAGTCCACGTTGTTGCCTTGGATTTGCGACGGAATGCATGGAAACGGAGCCAGGTTGTCGGTCACGACGATGACTTGATCGGCGTAGATGGAATCGGCCACGGCAAATCCCAGAGAACCACAAGCCGATTTGCCATGCGACCCGTCGGCGTTGCCGAAGGAATCGGCGGTCGGCGCCGCAACGACTGCAATGTCAATGTGAACTTCACCATCCTGAATGGCCTGCCAGCGGCCTCCATGTGAGCGCAGCACGCCCATGCCGCGCATTTTTCCCTGGGTACAGTAATCGCCTAAAGGGCCATTCATACTGCCTTCGATGTGGTGGATGGTCCCCGATTCGAGCAGGTTGATGGCATCTTTTTGCGAAGGGAAAGAGGCGCTGGGGAACCACATCAGGTCCTTTAGGCCCATGCGGGCCGCAGTTTCTAAGGCCATCAGCGCCACGCTATCGCCGTCGCGAAGATGATGGTGGCTGGAAATCACCATGCCGTCGCGGAGACCGCATTTGCGCAGGGCGGTTTCGAGGTCCGCGACGCGCTTGTCGCCATTCTCCGGATAGCCGGCAGCCGTGCGCACCGGCGACGCAGCCTTCCGCGCTCGCGGCTGGTATTTGCCAACGCCGATATAGGGGATCTGCGGCCGCCCGTTGACCATCGCCGGAACCATGCGCCCGGCGGCATTCAAGGCTAGTTCGACCTTCTGAATCATTATGAGTTCCTCGGTTTAGCTGCCGACCTTCGCTCGGCCCGACAGCCGATGACCGCTCCTACGTGTTTCCTGCGACCAGCCCCATGGACTGAGCGCGAGATATCAACTTTAGGGCGCGCTCGACCACTGGCGGATCGATCATCTTGGATCCCAGGCTGACCACTGCGAGGCCCTTCTGCTGGGCTTCGTTGAAGGCAGCGACGATTTTCAGTGCTCTCTCAATCTCGGCCTTTGTAGGCGCAAACGCCTCGTGGATCACCGGAATCTGCAGCGGGTGAACACATCCCATGCCTTCAAAACCCATGGCCCTGGAATTCAGCCCCCAAACACGCAAACCTTCCAGGTCGCCAATATCGCCGTAGACCGAGTCATTGGCCTGGACTCCCGCGGCCCTTGCGGCGTTTACCAAACGCTGGCGGGCAAAAAGAGACTCTGTGCCTAGTGCGGTCTTTGGCACTCCCAAATCGGCCGTGTAGTCCTCCAACCCGATCGTCAGGGCGACCACCTGCGGACTGGCGCTCGCGATTTTGTAGGCGTTCTCGATGCCGAGCGCAGATTCGAGAATCGGGATGAGCCAGATGTCACGATCCAGCTTGTGCTTCGTCTTGATCTGCTCGATGCGCTGCGTGACCTCGAGGACCGGCTCGGGACGCTCAACCTTCGAAATCAGGATCAGATCCGGCGATTCCGGAATGACTTCTTCGAGATCGTCTAGGCCGAGCGGAAGCTGGTTGATGCGCACCATGCGCTCACAGGGCCCGAAATCAACAGCCCGCAACGCGTTGCGAACCAGAATGCGGGCGGCATCTTTCTCGGCGGCATGAACGGAATCTTCCAGGTCGAGAATGACTGCATCAGGCCCGTGCAATGCGGCGTTGATGAAATACTTGGGCTCGCTGCCGGGAAGATATAAGCGGGACCGGCGCAGGCGATCGCGGGGCGGGGCTTCGGGAAGGACAACCCTCTCGGGGAGCGCTTTCAGACCTTCTCCGAACCCTGCACGCTTGGCGGCGGCTTCGATCCGGGCGGAGATGACAAACGGCAGTGCGCCTTCGTCGTGAATGACTACCTGCGCGTGCTCGACTTTAAGCACGCTGAGGACTTGCCGGGCCTGAGCGAGTATGGCGTCGCCATAGTACGGTTTGACGCGCGACTCCAGCACAATGTCCACTAGCCCGCGCTCGCGGGGCTCGACCCAGACATGGGTGTCGGAACGAATGTTTTCGCCCCACTGCCCGGCTTCGCCCACCCGCATCGCCTTGGCTTCCGTTGCTTTATTCATGATTTAAGTTTCCAACACCGCTGTGGCATAGAAAAGGGTATCAACATCCTGATCTAGCCATTCTTCATCATGTCTCAAGGTATGAAAGCGGACCGTGCAGGTAGAACCATTGCAAGCAACAATGATTCTAAAATGCCGCAGACCGCCGAGTGCGCTCAGCCGTTCTTTCAATTCCTGCGCAAAAGCCAGACCGCGGCCCAGCGTCTCCAGGGGAGGAAGCCCGCCGTTTTCCAGATAGTCTTCCATGTGCAGGTGATTCACAACGCACTCGTATCCAGTACGGTTGGAGAAATCAGGACGCTGCACCTGGACGCTTTTCTTCAGCTGTGCCAGGAAGACACACTGGTCCTTTTCTACGAACCCCGCATTCAGCACGGCCAGCAATTTCTGCGGCGGCGCCTTGGGATCGTCGAGGTTCTCCGCCCGAACCTCGTCGTAATAAGCTTCCATGCGCTGGTCGGTCTTCACGATAATCTCTGCTCGTTAAGTATGAATGTTGTCATCAAGCGTGCTGCTTTGCGCGCGAAGGATCTGGGCGAGCGACCGTGCCGCCGGTCCGCAGCGCGGACCGGCAATGAGGCACGAGGCGACCTTGCTTATTACTTCAGCTTTTCCAACACCGCGTCCGTCATCTGAATCGTGCTGGCGGCGCCTTGCAAAATGGACCTCGCTCCGCCGGGAATGCGCATCATGTCATATGTGCGCACCTTGCCTTCCTTGACCACTGCTTCGATGGCATCGCGGATTCGCTTGGCCTTATCACTCTCACCCACGTGCTCCAGCATCATCACGGCCGAGAGGAGCATGGCAATCGGGTTCACGATCGGCGGATCCAGTTCCGCGTACTTGGGCGCGGAGCCGTGGGTCGGCTCGAACACGGCCACCTCATCGCCAATATTGCCGGACGCCGCGAAGCCCAACCCGCCTACGAGGCCGGCAAATGCATCGGAAATCACGTCCCCGAACAGATTGGAAGCGACGACTACGCCGTAGTCTTCCGGATTCTTGGTCAACCACATCGTCTGCGCATCGATGTTGGTGGACCAGAGCGCGATTTCCGGGTAATCTTTTGCGACTGCCTTCGCCTCTTCTTCCATCATGCCCGAAGTCTCACGGAGAACGTTGGGCTTTTCGCAGATGGTCACTGATTTGTAACCGTACTTCTTAGCCCACTCGAACGCCGCTTGGGTGATGTTGTGGGCGGCTTTGCGCGTGATGACGCGAACGGAAATCGCCAGATCAGGGCCTGGCGTAGAAGCAAAGGGTTTGAACTTGGGGTGAGTAGCCAGCGCACTGCGCACCTGCTCGGGCGGATTCGTCCATTCCACTCCGGCGTAAAGACCTTCCGTGTTCTGGCGGAACACCACCACGCGGACAAACGGCTCTTCCAGACTGCCATCCACTTTCTTGCGAATGAAGTTCAGCGGATTGCCGGGGAATGAAGTGCACGGACGAATGCAGGTGTCCAGGTTGAAGCGCTGGCGCATGGTAACGATCGGACTGTAGTAGGTGTAGCCCTTCCCGCGCAGCGAAGGCTTCAATTCAGCATCGGCTTCCTTCTTCGGCTTGGAGGTGATAGCGCCGAATAGGCCAAGCTTGTGCCCGGCCAGCAACTCGATCGTCCGCTGGGGCAGCGCGTTGCCCTCGTTGCACCAACAGTCCCAGCCGATGTCGGCGTGGACGTATTCGGCGTCGAAGCCAACGGCAGTCAATAGCCGCAACGCTGCGGGCAGGACCTGGTTGCCGATTCCGTCGCCGGGCATCGTGACCACCGTGAACTTTGCCATTCGTGCGGGTTCTCCTTAAATTTATAAGAGCAAAACCTAGATTCCTCGTCGCGTTCGGGATGACAAGCTCGAGTCCGCAGCAAATGGATAACGACATCTGAAATTAACGAAGCCTCATGCAAGACCCAGACGCTTGGCCACCAGGTTCTCGACGCCTCCAGCAATTACCAGCGATTGCGGCACCGTGCCGAGCGGCGGGAAGGTGAATTTGCCTCCGCGCCAAGTGATCGCGCTGGAAGTGAAGTCGATATCGATTTCGTCTCCGGGAATGATGGTCTTCTCCTTAATCTCCTTCGCAAACTGCTCCCGCAAGCGCTTCACCAGTTCCGGGGCTTGTATACACAAAAAACCATTGTTATACGCATTGCGCAGGTATGTCTGTGAGAAGCTGGCGGCGATCACCAGAGGGATCCCCTTAGCTTTGAGGCAGGTAACAGCCTGCTCGCGGCTCGATCCGGTGCCAAAATTGAAACCGCCGACCATCACATCGCCTTGGCTGGTGCGAGTGGCAAACTGCGGATCGTAATTTTCCATCACGACCTTGGCCATCATTTCGAGTGTCATGTCGTCGCGATAGGTATAGTCCTTACCATAGATGGCATCGGTGTTGACGTTGTCCTGCGGCATGAAAATCAGGCGACCTTTCACGCGCTCCGGAAAGCCGGGCAGGATTTCGACTCTCTCGGCATGAGCTGCTTCTGCGAACTCCCGGTATTCTCGTTTGGGAGCACGATCGGCAGATTCGTAAGGACCCCGGATGTAGCCGGCCACCGCCGAAGCGGCCACCACTTCCGGGCTGGCGAGATAACACTGCGCATGGCGGGAGCCCATACGGCCTTTGAAATTCCGGTTGGTGGCGGAAATGCCAACTTCCCCTTCTTCAAGTAGCCCCACGCCGAGCCCAATGCACGGGCCGCAACCCGCCGGCAATGGGTGGGCACCGGCGTCAAGTAAGGTTCGCCAGACCCCGCGTTTTTCTGCTTCCTGCTGTACCCAGGCGCTCGCGGCTCCGAGGTAAAACTTCACACCGGAAGCGACCTTCTTCCCTCTGATGACCTTCGCGGCAGCTTCCAGGTCATCTAGGCGCGAGTTCACGCAGGAGAGGAGGTAGGCTTTTTGAATCGCTACTTTCTTCTTCTCCATTTCGGCAAGCGACTCGATGACTTGAACAGTATCAGGGCCTGAGACATGCGGGGTGACTTGGCTCAGGTCGAGCACGATGCGAGAAGCGTAGATGGCGCAGGCGTCTGCCAGGGGAGGGTTCTTGGCCCAGTTTTCGATGTCTTTCTCTGTAAACCGTTCGATCCTTTGAGCTTTCAGCCGCTGATGTACACCGTGCAGGTAGTTGATCGTGATTTCATCCACCGGGAACCAGCCGACCAGGGGCCCCCATTCCGTGGTCATGTTGGAGATAGAGAGACGCGCGTCCATGGAGAGGCTGGCGACTCCGGGGCCGGTGAACTCGACCGCCGCGTTCAGCACTTCATCGTTGTTGTAAAGGCCACACAAGGTGATGATCACATCCTTACCGGTAGCGCCCGCGGGAAGTTCTCCTTCGAGGACGACCTGCACACTACGTGGGACCTGCCACCAGAACTCGCCAGTGGCCCAGACCGCAGCCGCGTCGGTGCGAACGATGGGAGTGCCCACGGCTCCCAACGCCCCGTACATATTCGAGTGAGAGTCAGAAGCAACTACAAACGCTCCAGGTACCGCATAACCGCGCTCGACCATGATCTGGTGTCCAATTCCCGAGCCTGCTGGGTAAAAGTCCACACTGTGCTCTTTCGCGAAAGCTTCAATGGCGCGGTACTTCTTCTGATTAGCCTCATCCTGGTTCTGGATGTCGTGATCGAGCGCAAAGACCAGTTGCTTCGGATCGTGAATCTTCTTTGCTCCAATGCCCTTGAATTTGCTCATGACTGCCGAGGTGTTGTCGTGAGTCATCACATGCAAAGGGCGAATGGAAACGAAGTCGCCAGTCCGTAGCGGGCGATTGGGCCCCTCGGCGAGATGGGCTTGCGCGATCTTTTCAACCACAGTTTGAGGCATAAGGGCCGGTGTTGTAGCGCCGGCATCTTGCCGGCAGTCCCGAGGGCATCTTGCCCTCGGCCTAGCTAAGCTAGAGCTCAAGCGCGCTTCGCTCGCCCAGACAGCCTAGGGCGGCTGTCCCTGCGTGCATCTGATTTCATTAATGCCATCAGCGTACTCACGGAATTAACCTTCTCCAAATTCCAGATCGCGTCTTTCAATTTTTTTTGTGCAGCTTTCGACAAGACTCCGTCTGCCAGAGCGATGAATTTCTCTTCGACTTCCTGGTCACTTAGGGGATTGCGGGGGTCGCCTTTGGGGTAATCCAGTTGCTTTGTGAACGAGCGTCCATCGCTGGTCCCGATGTTCACGATAACGCGTTGCAACGCCGGAAACGCTCTCTCAATCTCTGGGTCAGCGACCACTTCGATTTTTTTCAACTGCGCGCGAATAGCCGAGTCCATGATCTTCTGCATCGTGAACTGCGCTGGCGTGACCTTTCGATCCACCAGAGCTGCGGCGATCACATACGGCAGCGAGTGGTCGGCAGTTTCCTTGCTATGCGGATCGTACTTGCTGGGATCAGAGAGTATGTCGGCAGCGCGGGCCAGCGAGCGTACCTGAATTTTCTCTACCTGCTCTGGGTGGAGATCATTTTCTTTCACGAGGTCCAGGACCGCCGAAATCGGGGCATGGGTCAGCGCTTCGGTAGGAAAGAATTTCATTCCGCACTGGGTGATGCGCCAGGAGTCGCCCAGACCGTCAGTCAGCACATTCAGTTTCCAGTCGGGACCGAAGCAGTGCGTTAGTCCTTCTTTGCCGTCCACAACGTGCTCCGGGCCGGTGTATCCCTTTTCGGCGAGGAGCGCGGCGAGCACGCCACTTTGGGTCGCCATAGGATCGACCGTGTTCTTCATCATGGTGAGCTTGCCGGCAGTTACCGCGCCCAAGGTGCACTGGCGACTGGCGGAAATGCCGATGGCATTCTGAATCTGCTCCCAGCCCAGGTGCAGCGCGCGGCCGGCAATGATCGGCGAGACAAACGCAGTGAGTGTGGCGTGATGCCAGCCGCGTTCGCGAATTCCCGGAAAAGCGGCCTCGCAGAGGCGCATCTCGAATTCGTGTCCCAGAACGAGGTCCACGATCAATTCTTTCCCGTTACTCTTGGCTCGTTCGCAACAGGCGAGCGCAGCGGGGAAAATGTCGGAGGGGTGAGATGGGTCCTGCTTCCAGTAGATATCGTTGTAGTCCATGCAGCGGATCATCAGAGCATTGGCCAAGGAGGCGGAGACGGGGTCAATACGCTCGCCAGTGCCGATGACGGTAGACGGCCCACGGCCGGCAATTTCATCCAGCACGCCGAGTGCAATTTTGACGTCGTGTTGCTGGTAGCCACCCAGGGCGCAGCCGACCGAGTCCAGCAGGAAGCGCTTGGCCTGATAGATCGCATCTTTGGAAAGATCGGCATATTGAAGGCCGGCGGCCCAGCGCGACATCTTGGCCGTGATAGTTTCTCTCGTTCCGACAGCCTCTTTGGACAACGTTGGCTCCCGTTGTGTCCTGTGTGGCGCGGACACTCCTGTCCGCGCTTTGTTCCGTCCCTACGGGACTCGGTACATTTTTCTTTGCTTTACCCAGCGCTGAAGCGCTGGGCTTTATCGCGACGCCCCTGCGGGGCGGTTTGTTCTAAGTACAACGACCTGCTCGAACCAGTAGCCTCGTTTCTTCAATCTGTCGTTCCTTATTGTTCAACGCGCCTTCACATTTCTCGGATTCTTGAAGGGCAAATATGCCATGAAATCGGCGTGGTGCACGATGTAGGCTTCGGTCGTGCGCTTCACAAGATCGCCTTCCCCCGCGTGGGCGGCGATGATGTGACAAACTGCGTCCGGAACACCGCATTCCAAAGCCAAGGCTACACCCGTGAACGGATGCCGCAGGGCTTCACCGCGCTCGCTTTGACGACTGTTGCCGTCGGGACCGAGTTCGTATTCCAGCAACTTTCCGACGTCCGCCAGAATAGCGCCGGCAACCACTGTGTCCATGTCAATCGAGAGGCACCGGCCCATGAACTCCTGCATGGCCTTGGCACTCTCGCGGGCGATATGTACTACGCAGCGCTTGTGCTCGATGAACGTGATCGGGCAATTTGGGATCAAGAGCGTGAAGGGAATTCGCTTGAGGTCGTCTGCCTTGAGTGGGCTGCGCTCGAGGGCTTTCGTCCAGGTTTGCGTTACCTGTTCGCGCAGCCGCGTGTCCTTGATCCAGTCGATTTCCGGCCAGAGCCGTGCGACAGTGTCACGCATCGTTCCGCCCTCTTAAGTTAACTCTTTAGCTTACCTTGTGGGTAGAGAGAGAGTCGAGGGCCGAACCGCTGATTATCCAATGTTCACGTGGCTCACGGCATATTTTGCCGGCGAGACGCCGGCGCTACCAAGTTGCTCATGCTAAACAAGCGGGCGTAGGATGCCGCCATGAGAAATGCACGTACATGTTTTCTTTTATGTATTGTCAGCCTGCCAGTCGCCTTGGGCACCGCCCAGACCACAGCGCCTGCACGGCGATCCAAGCCCGCGTCGAAGCCCGCAACGCCCGAGAAACCCACCAAGGAGGCCTTGAATGTCTACATTCAACAGGAAGGGTTTGTCGACGCGAATGGCTTGATGATTTATTACAAAACCCTGGGCAAGGGTGAGCCACTACTTATGCTGCACGGTGGTCCCGGGGCTTCGCATGACTACTTTCTGCCCTACCTTCTGCCTCTAGCCCGGCACAATCGGTTGATCTTTGTTGACGAGCGCGGCTCAGGGCGTTCTCAGAAATTGGAGGATCCAGCCGGCTACACCATCGAAAACATGGTCGAGGACGTGGAAGCGGTGCGACAGGCGCTTGGTCTCGGCAAGATCAACCTGCTGGGGCATTCTTATGGTGGGGCTTTGGCCCAGGCCTATGCACTCAAGTACCAGCAGAACCTGACACACCTGATCCTGGGCAGCACCTGGTCAAGCACAGAAGCGATGAACAAGGTATTCGTGAAAATGAAAGCGAACATGTCACCCGAGCTACGGGACCGCATCGACAGGCTGGAAGCGGCAGGACTCTTCGGCCATGGCAAGGTTTACGAGCAGAACCGCTACACCGCGGAGTACATGATCGCTTCCTGGGGTGAGGGGTATTTCCCCTACGTCTACCACAATCGTCCCGACCCCAATTACGACCCGATCGCCAATGGAAATATCTCCTGGTATCTCTATCGCCAGATGTGGGGCGAACATGGCGAATTCATCATTGATGGGAATCTCAAGTCGGTGGAGTACACCAACCGCCTGGCGGGCATCAAGGTGCCGACCCTGTTCGTTGTGGGGGATCATGATGAGTGTGATCCTTCGCTATCCCAGGCAATGCGGGACAAAATCGCAGGCTCGAAGCTGGCAGTTATGCCCAATAGCGGGCATATGACGTTTGTGGATCAGCCGAATTTATTCATCAAGACAGTGGATGAATTTTTGCATCCTACTGCAGGAAAACCATGACCCGTGCGAGGCCGGGTCTTCGACCTGGCCAGGCGGGTCCGAGACCCGCCTCCACACGAGCATTTATTAATGAGGACTAGCGCAAAGTTCACTCGTATCTTCGTGATCGCGGTGACCGCGTTCTATCCCTATTCCGCATGGTCGCAACAGGCTCTGCCTCCCGCACCGGCCCCGCTCGCGATTACAACTGACAGCCTGCCGCAGGCGGTGCCGCGTCAGCAGTACCGGGAGGCTCTACAAGCGACCGGCGGAGTACTTCCTCTACACTGGAGCATCACCGTCGGCGCACTTCCCCATGGGCTTCGTTTGGACCCGGAGTCGGGTTTGATAGCCGGCATTCCGACCGAGGTTGGCGATTTCCACTTCACCGTAACGGTCACGGATTCGTCTGAGCCGCCACAGAGTGTGAGTCGGGAACTGTCTCTGCCGTCAGCGGCGGGCCTTTCCCTGGAGTGGTCCACATACCCGCGCGTAAATGTCGACCAAATTTCCGGCGCGGTCAAGGTCGCCAACGGCACCAGGGACGAGGTTTTTGATCAGACCGTGATCATCCTCGCAGTAAACGAAATTGGAAAGGCCTTCGCTCTCGGATACCAGCATTTCACACTGGGGCCTAAGTCCGAGAAGGTGGCGATCCCATTCGGCTCCAGCTTGCCGCGGGGATCATACGTGGTGCATGCTGACGCGATTGCGGAAGTGGAGGTGAAGAACAGGATCCATCGCGACCGGCTGCAAACTCCACAGCCGTTGGTGGTGAGTGTTCCCTAACGGTGGTCAGTGATCAGTGTTTTAGCGGTTAGCAAAAAACTTGTCGGTAATCGATATTTTTCTGGCCACGGGCCACTAACCACTAGCTACTAGCGTCCGATAAACAACTGGCCAACTCAAGGTTTCGCTTTTCGCCTTCGAGGTAGGGTACAGCCGGGCCGAATCCCAGGCGGCCAGGAATTCCATGATCGCCTTCTCGAGATCTTCCACGCTGCGGAAGAAGCCACGGTGAATGCGCTTGCGGGTTAACTCGCCGAACCAGCGCTCGACCAGATGGAGCCAACTGGAACTCTTGGTCGAGGCAGGCGTAGAACCTTCAGCAACTCTTGGTGTCGATGCCGCTCATAGCACTGTCCGATCACCCGTCCTTGCAAGACTTCCAGAGCGGCGACCAAGGAGGTCGTTCCGTTGCGTTTATAGTCATGGGTCATGGTTCCGCAGCGGCCCTTTTTCATGGGCAAGCCGGGTTGGGTGCGGTCCAGCGCCTGGATTTGGCTCTTTTCATCCGCACGATCGCCTGTTGGGGAGGTGTTATTGATGATGGATTTGCTGACTCCTTGCCGGGCCGCCATGAGCCGGCAACTCCATTGGGTCTTTCCCTTGGGTTGGGTACCTAGCGTGGCATTGACGATGGACTGGATCTTCTCCGGACCGTAGGTCGGTTTGCGACCACGCCCGGGCGCCACCTCCCACAGACGATCCAGGCCCTCCCGGGTAAGGCGGGTGCGCCCCAAGGTGACCGTCTTGCGATTGACCTCTAGCCGTTTGCGCGATGCCATTGTCGGATTGCCCTTCGGCAGCGGTTAACACCATCTGACTTCGTAAGGCGACCTGCTGCGGTGTCCCGAAGGCCGGGACATTTGGCAGAGTCACAACTTAACTTCAAACCGCATCGCGTGAAAACCTTCAAACTATCGCGGGATGCCAAGTTTCTAGAACGGTTGAGCGATGTGGCGGGCTTCTATCTGAATACCCACTGGCGAAGTTGCGGTTGGCCGGCTTCCGGGAGGACGAGTGCGGGAGCGGGTCGTGGCATGACCCAGCATAGTCGTAGAAGATAATGTGGTCGTCCAGTTATTTGCTGGATACTACACCCGCTACTAAAAACGTAAGAGTCCCGAAGTGGTGTTGAACCTGTTCGTCTCAGCCAGTAGCTCGCTTTTAGACCCTTGCCAAACCTGCTGCTGTCGCTTCCTTGCGGTTGCGTCAGCGCGATCTGTACTTGGGCTCCGGGCTTACCGCCAACCGGATAAACTGCTCAACGCTTCGGGACTCTATATTGTCTTCGACGTTTCTTCCGGTTCCCCTCGACCAGCACTTTGCTATAGACCCTTGCTGGCCCTCCCTTCTCACCTCGCGGTTCGAAAGGGTGACTTCGCTCGAGCCCCGGACGCCGCACCAACCGGGAAAACTTCAGAAGCTGTCAAAGAACGATGGCTTTTTTACTCTTCCTGTTCTTACAGTCAATGAAAAACACACGTATCTATCTTCTTTGAAATCAGTTCAGTGCAGCCAGTCCACAAGCCCGTGACCGGAATTGGTGCACTTCGAAATCTTCAATTCGCGAAAACCCACGCTGGAAGCGGTTTTCGGAAAGATTCTCGGCGCGGTGCCAGGTTGACGGGCCGCGCTGCCGTGACTTCGCCATTGTGAAAATCTCAGCGAAAATCGCGCTGGACGGGAGCAACACATTCGCCACTTGAGAGAGACGCGGCAAGCCGCGTCCTACCTTTCCTTTTCTGCACCCTTTCACCTGCCTTTCACGCTCAGTTCT
This sequence comes from Terriglobales bacterium, assembly GCA_035272945.1. GTDB lineage: Bacteria > Acidobacteriota > Terriglobia > Terriglobales > Acidobacteriaceae > Gp1-AA122. The sequence continues at coordinate 18,230 of DATEPX010000198.1, read as the reverse complement.
GCCGTGAAGCACGGTAAAATGCGCGTTCAGATCAGGGGGACTCTGTGGTTCGATTTGCTCGTAGATTAGCTGCAGGTCTGCTCACGACGTCAATTCTGGGATTTTGGACTGCTGTCGCAACCGCACAAGCGCAGGCTACCAGCGAACAACGTGCCGGTCGGTATCTGGAATCCATTCGTCGCCAAGCGCCTCTGTTGCTGGCGTTCCTCAAGGCGATGCCAAAAGGGGGAGACCTGCACAATCATTTGTACGGAGCCATTTATGCGGAGTCCTTCATCGACTACGCCGCCGACAGCGGCGTGTGCGTGGACCACACCACGTCGGTCCTGATCGCCCCGCCTTGTGATCCCTGTGAGAAGTACGCCAACAAGCCCGCCATCGCCTGCGCTTACAAGGATCATGTGCTTTATAACCAGATCATCGACGCTTGGTCGATGCGCAATTGGATTCCAGGCACGGAATCCGGTCATGACCACTTCTTCGGAACCTTCGATAAATTCGACCTGGCCGCCCGCCTGCACACCGGCGAGATGCTGGCTGAGGCCGTGAGTCGTGCTGCCGCTGACCACCTGCTGTACCTGGAACTCATGCATACGGCTGACCAGATGCAGTCTGCCCAAGTGGGCGCACAAGTTGGCTGGGTCGAGAACCTCCCTGCCATGCGCGACAAGTTGCTGGCTGCAGGCCTGAAGGACATCGTTGCTTCAACCCATAAGAAGCTCGATGAAGACGTAGCCAGGATGCATTCCTTGCTGAAGTGTGGAACGCAGGATGCGGACCCGGGCTGCGCCGTAACCGTACGCTTTCTTTATCAGATCCTCCGCGGGCTGCCCCGCGAGTCGGTCTTTGCTCAAATGCTGACTGGCTTCGAACTGGCGCAAGCCGATCCTAGGGTCGTCGGCTTGAACCTGGTGATGCCCGAGGACTGGTACGTTCCGATGCATGACTTCGACCTGCACATGCACATGCTGGATTACTTGCATGAAATGTATCCCAAGGTGCACATCAGCCTACATGCGGGCGAGTTGGCTTTGGGCCTGGTGCCGCCGGAAGGACTCAGCTTCCATATTCGCGAGTCCATTGAGCGCGGCCATGCTGAGCGCATTGGACATGGCGTGTCCGTCATGCACGAGACTGATGCCCTGCAGTTGCTACGTGAAATGGCCCAGCATGGAATCCTGGTGGAAATCTGCTTGACCAGCAATGACGTGATCCTGGGAGTACGCGGCGAAGATCATCCGTTCCCGGTGTATCGGCAACATGGAGTCCCGCTGGCCCTGGCTACGGACGATGAAGGCGTGTCCCGTTCCGACATGACCAATGAATATCTCCGGGCTGTCCAAAGCTACGACCTTAGCTACGACGACGTGAAACGGCTGGCGCGGCAAAGTCTGGAGCATAGCTTTTTACCCGGCCCCAGCCAGTGGGAAGAAACACGGGAATTTCGCCGCGTCGAGGCGTGTGCAGGCGATGAGCCGACCCGGAAGAAGCTCTCGAAGGCATGCCAGAAATTTCTCGACAGCAGTGAACGCGCGCGAGCGCAGTGGGCGCTGGAGGCGGACTTCGCGAAATTTGAGAGCAAGTTCTGAGCAGCTTTGAGCGGTTGGCTTCTAGCTCTTGGTTCTCGTTCTCCTCCCCAGCTCAGAGCTAAGAGCTAGCAGCCATGCCCGACGACTACATGCAAGCGGACTCCTCCGCGCAATTCCTTCTCTCGCAAACTGAGCTTCGTCCTAGGGTTGGCCTCATCCTGGGCTCAGGCCTAGGAGGACTAGCCGACGAGCTCAGCGAGGCGGTTCGCATTCCTTACGCCCAGATTCCGTTCTTTCCCCGATCGACGGCTGTCGGACACGCCGGACAAATGGTGATCGGAAATGCCGGCCGTATTCCGCTCGCGGCCATGCAAGGCCGGGTACACCTCTACGAAGGCTATTCGCCCAGGGAAGTCGCGTTTCCCATTCGAGTGTTCGGGCGCATGGGCGTTCGCGCGGTCATCCTGACCAACGCTGCCGGCGGAATCAATTCGGAGTTCAAGCAGGGCGCGCTGGTCGTAATCAGCGACCACATTAACCTGCAGGGCCAGAACCCGCTGATTGGGAAAAACGACGACCGTTTCGGGACCCGCTATCCCGATATGACGCAGGCCTACTGGAAAGCTTACCGCGAGTTCGCGCTGGACGAGGCCCGCAAGCTCGGCCTGACCGTCTACCAGGGAGTCTACGCGGCCATGACCGGCCCGAGTTTCGAAACGCCCGCAGAAATTCGGTATCTGCGCACGCTTGGCGCCGACCTTGTGGGGATGTCGACCATCTCTGAGGTAATTGCTGCCCGGCACATGGGATTGAAAGTACTGGCTATTTCCTGCGTAACCAATATGGCGGCGGGAATTCTCGATCAGATCCTTACTCATGAAGAAGTGCTGGAAACTGGCGAGCGCGTCAAGGGCGCCTTCACGGCCTTGCTTAAGGCCGTGTTGCCCAGGATCGCCTCCGATCTTGAATCGGATACGACCTAAGCTCTGCGTCACTTCTTTTTGGAAATAAAAACTGGCAGCGGCGGCTTAATACCGTAAGCGGCGGCGAAATTCCCTTGGTTCACAGCCAGGCCCACACGTCCACGGGAATCGATGTAGAGCAGCGGCTTTTTCAGGGGCACATCGGCAAAAGTCTTCACAAATGGAATCGTCATTTGTGCGCCGCCAAGCGTGACCGGCACCGGCTGCCCGTGCTCATAGCCCAGTCTCAAGAAATCGTCGGCTTCGATGTTGGTAGCCAGATTCCCAAAAGGTCCATCGGTAGCGATCACCTCTCCCGTGATGCCGCGCTCGTCAACCTTGGGCGCCTTTATGTCAAGCCGGACAAGCTGCTTGACCTCGGGTCCGACCTGTTTCCAATCCTCGCCGCGCGCCAAGTGGGCACCCACAGGAGAAAAAATGTCCCGGCCATGGAACGTCGAAGAAAGTGCCGTGCCAATCATCCAGGATGGGTTCCTAATTTCACGAGCGCCTTCGATCCCGTCGCGGTCCTCCACAAGCGTAAGCAGCCCATTATCGGGAAGAACGAAGTATTGCCCTCGCTTCGATTTCACCACGAGGGCCTTACGAGCAGTGCCCACCCCGGGATCGATTACGACCACGAAAATTGTTCCGGCCGGGTAAAACGGGGTAGCACCGTAAAGAAAACGTGCGCCGTCCAAAATCGAAAACGGTGTGACCTGATGGGTGAGGTCGACGATGCGAAGATTGGACTCAATACCGTACATCACGCCCTTGCAGATGGCGACAGAGTCGTCTACGGTGCCGAAGTCAGTCATGAATACAACGATGGGTGGAGCCGGTGGCTCCGTGTTTTGGAAAGCCGGCGCCGTACGAGGTGTAAGCAGAAGCAGCAAACAAAAAGAGACCAGCACCAGCCGGGTTCTACATTTTGTAATGGGTGGAGCGAACATAAGGACTCGCCAAAATACAGGATTGTAATGCTCCGGCAGTCGGGGCAAAAGAACTAGGGATTATTGGCCAGAACACAATTCGGGTTGCGGACGACTATAATCTAGCTTCGAATTTTTCGGCACCCCTGTAAGGAGGAAGATCGCATGCCGGAAGTGATCCCGCACAAATATCGCGACCTGTTCAACAAGCGCGCTTTTGCCAGCCTGGCTACCCTGATGCCCGACGGATCTCCGCAAGTGACTCCCGTATGGTGCGACATTGATGGTGATTACGTGCTGTTCAATTCTGCCAAAGGCCGCCAGAAGGATCGGAATGTGCGCCGTGACCCACGCGTAGCGATGGCCATCATCGATCCGGAGAATCCTTATCGCTATCTGGAAATTCGCGGCAAAGTCGTGGAGATCACGGAACAGGGCGCCGACGCGCACATTGACAAGTTGGCCAAAAAATATCTGGGACTCGATAAGTATCCCCACCGGCAGCCCGGCGAAGTCCGGGTGATTTACAGGATCCGCCCCGAACATACGAGTACCATGGGATAGTTGCCGGTCGAGTTGGCCGGCCTGTAGCATAGCTGTTTCTTTAAGTCAGGGCCCGCGCCTTACTCTTCCCCGCAGCTTCGGGCCTTGAACACCTCTTTGCAAAACGCAGGGGGATTTTTTCTTTCATGGCTGGGGAGAGACACTACCGTGTTCACAACCTCTGTCTGCTTGGATTCGGAAATGTAAACCGCACCCTGGTCCAGTTGCTGCACGACCGGGAGCAGGAACTCAGGGACAAGTACGGAATTGCCTGGCGGATTACCGGAGTAGCTACCCGCCGACTGGGGTGGATTGCTTCTCGCGACGGGCTCGATCCTCTGCTATTGGCCGGAAATAGCGCTCCCCGCTGGGATCTGCTTCCGCATGTCTCGCCTCCGCGTGGCAACGTACGCGACTGGTTACACGATGCCGATGCCGACGTGCTGTTCGAGGCGACCTCGCTGAATGTCCATAACGGACAACCCGCCATAGATCACATCCGCATCGCGCTCGAATCTGAAGTTCACGCCATCACCGCCAACAAAGGACCCTTGCTGTACGCCTACGAAGAGCTAAGCAGGCTCGCGGAAGCTAAAGGGCGGCGGTTCCTCTTCGAATCCACGGTAATGGACGGGGTGCCCATTTTTTCTCTCTTTCGCCATAGTCTTCCGACGGTTCATGTGCGCGGGTTCCGCGGCATTCTCAACTCGACCACCAATGTGATTCTGACCGGTATGGAAGAAGGACTCAGCTTTGAGGAGTCATTGAAGAAGGCGCAAGACGTGGGCGTTGCGGAAACCGACCCGAGCGACGACATCGACGGCTGGGACGGCGCTGCAAAAGTGGCGGCTCTGGCTCGCGTAGTGATGGGCGTGCCCCTGACGCTCGATCAAATTCAGCGCCAGGGTATCCGTGGACTGGATGGCGAGCTAGTGCGGGCGGCTAGACGTGCGGGAACTCCCTACAAACTAGTCTGTCGGGCTGCCTCGTCGGGCGATGGAATTAGGGCAAGTGTTCGCCCCGAACAAGTTTCCCTCAGCGATCCCCTCGCCCATGTGACTGGCACTTCCTCGGTAGTGTATTTTGAAACGGATACGTTTCCCGGCTTGGCCATTACCGAAGACAATCCTGGCCTGGAAGCTACCGCTTACGGAATGCTGGCCGACTTCATAAGAGCTGTCAGCAAATAGGGACCCAATGTTAATTACAGAGCAGGACGTAACCGCCACCTTCGACATCGCATGGGTTCGGGCGCAATTCCCTTCGCTGTTACAAACCGTCAACGGTCAGCCCGCAGTTTTCTTCGACGGCCCCGGCGGCACGCAGGTTCCGCAGCGCGTCGTTGACGCAATCAGCAATTATTTGAAGCAGTCGAATGCCAATACCGGCGGCGCATACGGAACCAGTCGGCGCACTGACGCCATGATCGCTGACGCCCGCGCTGCCATGGCTGATTTCCTCGGTTGCGACGCCGATGAGATCGTCTTCGGGCCCAACATGACGACCCTGACTTTTGCGCTCAGCCGAGCGATTGGACGTCAACTTGGACCCGGAAATGAAATCGTGGTCACTCACCTGGACCACGACGCCAATATTTCGCCGTGGCGGGCTCTGGAAGAACGCGGGGCGACTGTCCGCTTCGTCGAAATCACTGAGGCAGACTGCACGCTCGATATGGCCGACATGGCGCGCAAGATCACCGGTCATGCTCGGCTGGTCGCCGCCGGTTATGCCTCGAATGCGGTGGGCTCTATCAACGACGTAAAAGAAATCGTGAGGTTGGCGCACCAGGCGGGTGCGATGGCCTTCATTGACGCCGTGCACTATGCGCCTCATGGATCCATCAATGTCCGCGAAATTGACTGCGATTTCCTGGTGTGCTCGACATATAAATTCTTCGGCCCCCACATGGGCGTACTTTACGGAAAGCGCGAGCATTTGAAGAAGTTTCAGCCTTACAAAGTGCGCGCTAATACCAATGCCACTCCCAACTGCTGGGAATGGGGAACGCTCAATCACGAGTGCATTGCCGGAATCATCGCAGGTGTTGAATATCTGGCAGACTTGGGACGCCGAGTAAAACCCTCAGTTGCGAGCCGCCGGGCGGCATTGCTGGCGGCCTACGAAGCCATCCTGTCGTATGAGCGAGCGCTGACCGAGCGCATGGTCCGCGGGTTGCTGCAGATTCCCGGGCTGAAGCTTTATGGCATATCCGAGCCACAGCGCTTTGCCCGGCGCGCCCCTACGACTGCCATCCGTATCGCGGGCCACACACCTCTTGAATTAGCTATGAAGCTTGGAGAGCGGGGCTTTTTCACCTGGGACGGCAACTACTACGCTTTGCATCTGACCGAGCGCCTGGACGTGGAGAAGAGCGGCGGTTTTCTTCGCATTGGACTGGTGCATTACAACACTCCAGAGGAAGTGGACTCGTTCCTCGCGGTTCTTGCGGAAATCGCCAAGCGCTGACCAAGTCAGGTGTAACACCGGGTTGTAGCCGGGACAGATGCATTCTCATCCTTTATCCTAGTAGTGATTCCCATGGCCACACGAACCAGCAAAGTCGCTGCCGGCACAGGTGTATTGGAAGCTTCCCCCGATGGGCGAGAGCGCATATTCGACGCCTTCCGCCGGTGGGGATATCTCGAGGCCGATCTGGATCCACTCGGGTTTCTGAAGCCGCAGCCTCACCCGGAACTGCAGATGGGGGGCGAACTTGCCCGCCAGGCCCGCAGCTTTTATTGCGGCACGGTTGGCGCCGATTTCATGCATATCGCCGATGTCGAGCGCCGACGCTGGATTCAAGAGCGCATGGAAAGTGAACCCGCACCGGTTGACCAAGAGCACGTGCTTGATCTGCTGATCCGCGCCGACCTGTTCGAACAAGTTCTGCAACAGCGTTATCTGGGAACCAAACGCTTTTCCCTGGAAGGCGTAACCGCCCTGCTGCCATTAGTCGACGAAATCCTGGAACAGGCGGGCGAGCGTGGCGCCTTGGAACTGGTCATGGGCATGAGCCACCGCGGTCGGTTGAATGTCATTGCCCACCTTGCCCGGCGCGCTCCGGAAGAAGTGTTCGCGGGATTCGAAGATGTCGATCCGCGCAGTGTTCTCGGGGGCGGCGACGTCAAGTACCACATGGGCGCTACCGGCGAATACGTCACCCGCAGCGGCGCCAAGATCCACATTCACCTTGTGTCCAATCCCAGCCATCTGGAGGCGGTCGATCCGGTCACCGTTGGCCGCACTCGCGCCAAGCAGGATCGCTCGGGAGAAGGCGGCCCGCAGAAGTTCCTGCCGCTGTTGGTGCACGGGGATGGCGCTTTCGCAGGCCAGGGCGTCTGGGCCGAGACTCTGAATTACGCCGACCTGAAGGGCTACACGGTCGGCGGCACCATGCACGTAATCGTCAACAACCTGATCGGTTTCACTACTGTGCCCGGCGAGTTGCACTCGGCGACCTTTGCTTCCGACATTGCCAAACGCCAAGCCGTTCCCATTTTTCATGTCAATGGCGAGGATGTGGACGCGGTAGTGCGCGTGGCGCGTATTGCGCTGGAGTATCGCTACACCTTTGGAAGTGATATTGTCATCGATCTCATTGGCTACCGCCGGCACGGGCATAGCGAGGTGGACGACCCGACCATCACCCAACCCCTGTTGTATAAGGCCATCAAAGAACATCCGCAGCTTTGGCAGATTTATGCCGGGGATATAGAGGTTGAAGATAGCGAAGAGCGTGTAGCGAAGATACGCGCCGAATTCGAAGCCGCTCAGAAAAGAGCTGGCACGCTCACGAAAAAGCCTTCACTGCGCCAACTTCCGAGCTACTGGAATAACTACAAAGGCGGGCGCCATAAACCCGAGTACGACGTGCAAACGGGAGTCCCGCTTGAGGAACTCCGCGTGGTAACAGAACGGTTGACGAGTTATCCGCCCGGTTTTCACATTCATCCCAAAGTCAAGAAATTGCTTGAACTACGCGCGGGGATGGGAACGGGCAGGAATCCCGTGGATTACGGCATGGCAGAGGCTCTGGCTTTTGCCACGCTTGCCAGGCAAGGCGTACCGATTCGTCTCAGCGGGCAGGACAGCCGCCGCGGCACCTTTAATCAGCGTCATTCTGTGCTGGTGGATATGGAGAACGAGCAGGAGTACGTACCGTTGGAGCACGTTGCCCCCAACCAGGCGCGCTGCCAGATTTACAATTCGACCCTTTCGGAAGCGGCTGTACTTGGGTTCGAGTACGGTTATAGCCGAGATTATCCCGAGGCGCTGGTGCTTTGGGAGGCGCAGTTCGGTGACTTCGCCAATGTCGCTCAGGCCATCATCGACCAGTTCGTCAGCGCCGGCGAAGACAAGTGGGGCTTGCTTTCGGGACTCGTCCTGCTACTTCCCCATGGTTATGAAGGCCAGGGACCGGAACATTCCAGCGCACGCATTGAGCGCTTCCTGCAACTGGCGGCGCGCGATAATTTTCAAGTCTGCCAGCCTTCCACCGCGGCACAGTATTTCCATTTGCTGCGGCGACAAGCGCTGCGGCCATGGCGAAAGCCACTGGTCGTATTCACACCCAAGAGCATGCTGCGCCATCCCGATGCTTCTTCGCCGATCGAAGACTCTACTCGTGAGCGCTTTTTGAACGTTTTGCCGGATCACGAAATCACGAACGCTCAAAGAGTTTTGCTCTGCACCGGCAAGCTTGGCCACGAACTCTGGACCGAACGCAAGAAGCGGAAGGACCATTCGACCGCCATCGTCTTTGTGGAGCAGCTTTATCCTTTTCCGGAAGCAGAACTGGCGGCCGAACTGGCAAGACATGCTTCAGCGCGGGACCTTGTGTGGGTGCAAGAGGAACCGGCCAACATGGGAGCGCTTTTCTATATGCTGCCTCGGCTGCGGCGAGTTGCCGGGGAACGGCCTGTGCTGTCCGTAAAGCGCTCGGCCAGCGCCAGCCCGGCTACCGGTTCGGCCAAAGCCCACGAAGTCGAGCAGAAAACGTTGCTGGCGCTGGCATTCACCAGCAAAACTTAGCCATTCCTGCAGGCAGAGAGACCGGTGGGCACGGGTCTCTGACCCGTCGAGGGCGGGTCAAAGACCGCCTCCACACGGCCTCTCCTCCAACAACCTTCGGGCAGGTGATACCCTAGCGTTCCGCTCCGGCACCCCATGAAACACGCTGTCCAGAACAAGCAGGCGGTTCGCATCGCCATCGACACCGGTGGCACTTTCACCGACTGCGTTTGGACAGAGCGCGGCCGGGTACGGATGCTGAAAGTGTTCTCGACGCCAGTCGATCCTTCGCAGGCAATTCTGGAAGCGCTCAAGAAAATTGGCATACCCGGCGCACTAGTGCTGCTGCATGGCACTACGGTTGGCACGAACACTCTGCTTCAGCGCAAGGGGGCGCGCGTTGCCCTTCTGACGACCAGCGGCTTCGAAGATGCCATCGAGATCGGGCGCCAAGCCCGTCCCAAACTCTACGACTTTTTCTTCGACCGAGTGGAACCGCTGGTTTCGTCCGAAATGCGCTTCGGTGTTGGGGAGCGGATAGATTCTGACGGCAACATTCTTCAAGAACCATCTGCGACGGAATTGACGACACTGGCGGATCGCGTCAAGTCAGCGCAGCCTGAGGCGATTGCCATTTCCCTGCTGTTTTCCTTCGCCAATCCGCAAAACGAGAAGTCGGTCGCCGCCGCGATGAGAAACTTCAGCGTGCCGCTGTCAATCTCGCATGTGATCCTTCCAGAGTTTCGCGAATACGAGCGCACCAGCACGGTGGTTGTGAATGCATACCTGCAACCCATCATGCAGCGCTATCTGGAGAGCCTGGCAAGCCGTGCCCAGCAAGCACTTGCTTCGACACACAAGAATCCGCACGTTTCGGTCTTCGTCATGCAATCCAGCGGCGGCATCACGGCAGTAAGCTCGGCGGCGCGAGAGCCGGTTCGCACGGTTCTGTCGGGTCCAGCCGGCGGTGTCGTCGGGGCAGCCGCAACGGCACGCCATAGCGGGTTCGAACGGATCATTTCCTTCGATATGGGCGGAACGTCTACGGATGTCTCCCTGGTGGATCGCGAGGCAAGAGCAGGCAGCCAGGCGGAGATTGCCGGACTTCCGGTGGGCGTCCCTATGCTCGACATCCATACCGTGGGTGCGGGCGGTGGGTCGATTGCGCGCTTCGATGCCGCGGGAGCACTGCGGGTCGGTCCCGAGTCGGCCGGGGCCGATCCTGGCCCGGTCTGTTATGGCCGCGGCTCTGAACCTACTGTAACCGACGCCAATCTGCTCCTCGGGCGTCTTCAGCCTCACAGATTCCTAGGTGGAGAATTCATACTCGATCTACAACGCACCCGACAAATCATCACTGCCTGGCTGAAGGAGCACGGCTCAAGGTTGCCCCTGGAAGAGTTCGCAGCCGGAGTTATACGAGTTGTTAATGCCACGATGGAAAAGGCAATCCGAGTGGTCTCCATCGAGCGGGGATACGATCCACGCGAATTCGCATTGGTTGCCTTCGGAGGGGCGGGTGGACTGCATGCTTGCGAGCTGGCCGATGCGCTCAGTATTCCGTGGGTCATTGTGCCCGCGCTGCCCGGTGCGCTCTCCGCGTTCGGCATTCTGGTCAGCGACGTAGTAAAAGACTACTCGCGTACCGTGCTCTGGCGTGTATCCGAGCCGTTGCCGTGGTCGCAATTGGAGAAAGAGTTCTTGAAATTGCGTCAAGCCGCGGAGAGCAACTTTTCAGAAGAGCACTGGAATGGTATTGTCCGAAGCCAGCGCACCATCGATGTTCGTTACCGCGGCCAGGGCTATGAGTTGAACGTGCCGTTCACTCGCGGGTTACTCGACGCCTTTCATCGCGAGCACGCCCGCCGCTATGGTTATAGTCACCCGGGGCGTGAGGTCGAGTTGGTCACATTGCGACTGCGCGCAACCCTGAAATCCCCTCAGGCGAAACTCTCTGCCGCGCCGCCCTCCTCACGCGCAAAGGCTTCTAAGGAAACGACCAAAGTCGTGTTCGACGGGAAGAAACTCACGACCGCCATCTACGAGCGCAATGAGCTGCAGCCGGGGAAGAAATATTCCGGTCCAGCGGTGGTGGCTGAATACAGCGCCACTACTGTGATACCGACCGGGCTGCGGTTTTGGATGGACAAGGTTGGAAATCTGCTAATTGCCGTCAGATAGCGCGGGAATGCTAAGGTCTGCACCCGTAATAGCCGTCGCGTGCGTGAATGCGCAATCTCGGATTTGTGGGTCGCAGTTCGACCGAGTGGTATCCGCACTGCTGCGCTGACAGCGGGTGGAAAGTTACCGAATACTGAGTGCGCAGTTCGTTCTCCATCTGAGCGAAGACCTCGTCAACGCGATCAAAACTCTTGAGCATGAAAGCCCGGCCGCCCGTGGCATCCGCCAAGCGCCGCAACGCGGCATCTCCCGGGCGGGCGTGGCCCTTGTGAGCAGTGACGGCATAAATGACGATCTCTGATTCCTGCGCAGCCGCGATCGCATCTTCAAGGCTATACCGACTGTAATTGTCCTCGCCATCGCTGAGCAGAATAATGACGCGCCGCACGGGCTGCGATTCTTTCTCACTCATCATGCTGTGTCGCGAAGCTTCGAACAGCGCGTCGTAGAGGGCAGTCAGCCCATTTGCTTGCATTGATTGAAGCTCAGTCGAGATCAACTGAGGCCCCAGGTGCGCTTGCGATATCGAGACGTGGGTGGAGAAGTCTGCGAGAAAAATCGAATCGATGTTGGGGCGGAGTAGTCGCTGGAGAAATCGGCGTGCTGCCTGCTGCTCAGCGGCAAACCCTTTCTGCATCGAGTCGCTGCGGTCCACCAGCAGGCCCACCCGCAACGGCAGATCAAAGCGCTCCCGGAACGTGGTGATGGCTGGAATCGGCTGTCCGTCTTCCCACAGCGCGAGTTGGTCGCCGGTCAGGTCCGTGACCAGCTGGTTGCCGTCCTGCACCGTGAAAACGATCTGGACTTCTTCCACTCGCTTGCGGATGGTGAGAATGCCGGGCACAGGAATGTTTGAACTGGAAGCCGGTATTGCCGCCGGGAACGCGCTCGCTGGTATTACCAACAGCACTGCCGCCAGACAGAGTCCTGTTATTGCCTCACGCATTCGTGCCTCAGAGGGTAGAGACGGAGAATCCGTTGGCCCCACGCCAACGTTTGTCGGCTACTCTAACTCCATTCTTGAGGAATGGAAAGCCTCTGGCATTACCAAAGTTTGGCGAATGGGCTCCCACTGCGACTTCTTACAACGGCTACCCGGATGTGAGCGCCCCTGACTCAGGTGCCGATGCGCGGACAGGAGTGCCCGTGCCACACGCTCTTCCCGTTACAATAGGGGCGTGAAGCCGAACATCTTTGTGGTCGAGGATGACCCGGATATATCCCGGCTGGTGCGCCATCACCTGGAGGCCGCTGGATTTAGCGTGCGACTGTTTGGCAGCGGCAACGGGGTCATGGCCGAGGCAGAACGCCATCGCCCGGCGCTATTTCTCCTGGATATCATGGTGCCCGGCAGCGATGGGCTGGAACTCTGCCGCCGTATCCGGCAGGCGTCCTCGCTCGCAATGACTCCAATCATCTTCCTGACCGCAAAGACCGGCGAAGCCGACCGCATCCTGGGCTTGGAGCTGGGTGGCGACGACTATATCCCCAAACCCTTCAGTCCGCGTGAATTGGTGGCCCGAGTGAAAGCGGTATTGCGGCGGTTCGAGAGGCCCTTGTCGCCCACTCCGATTCGCATCGGCGAGATTGAAATTGACCCTGGCGCCATGGTGCTGACCGTGCGCGGGAAGCCGGTCACGACTACGGCAACGGAGTTCCGCCTGCTCGATTATTTCGCCCGCCATGCCGGTCGTGTGTTCACGCGCGACCAGTTGCTTGACTCAGTTTGGCGCGACACTTCCTATGTCACACCTCGTTCCGTTGATGTCTACGTGCGGCGCATTCGCGAGAAAATCGAGCCCGACCCGGAAAACCCGCGATACCTGAGAACCGTGCGTGGCGCGGGCTACCGCTTCGAGGTTCCGAAGTGACCAGCCGCATTTTCTTCAAGCTGCTGGCTGCTTTTGTCGTGGTGATTGCAGCGGCCACGGCCACGCTCGACTTCTCCATCCGGCGCGCCTGGGAGAGGTCGCTCACCGAAGAGATCCAGCGTAATCTCACGCAAAAAGCGACAATGTTTGCTAATCGCGTGCAAACGGACCACCGGCATTCTTTACAGGAAATAGCCGCGCAGGACGGCAAGGCAGCGGGAGCACGCGCCACAATCATCGACACGGAAGGCAAGGTGCTGGCTGATTCGGAAGCCGATGCCAGTACCCTGGAGAACCACTCGCATCGTACCGAATTTGTTGCGGCACTTCATGGTGGCATCGGTTCGGACACACGCCGTAGCCCTACCTTGGACCTTCCTTTCTTATATGTTGCCGCCCCTATTCCCGGCGGCGCAGTGGGTTTGGCCTATCCGCTTTCCGATGTGGAGGCCGTGGCACGACAGGTTCGCCGAAGCTTGCTCTTGTCCTCTCAACTCGCGCTTCTCGTCGCACTGATCCTGGCAGGCATTGCCGCGCAATCTACCGCCCGGCGCCTGCAAAGAATCGTGCAGTTTGCGGATCGAATCGCCAGCGGAGATCTGACTGCGCGGATTGAAGAGACTTCTTCGGATGATATTGGCCACGTTGCTGCTGCCCTGGACAAGACCGGCCGCCGCTTGGAGCAGAGCTTCGCGGCGCTGCAGACCAGCCAACACCAGCTTGAAACGTTGCTCAATAGTATGCAGGACGCTGTCATTGCAGTAGGAAATGACGGCCGAGTGCAGTGGGCCAATCAAGGCATGAACCGCCTGGTCCAGCGTGCTCGCTTGCATGCACCCTTGATCGAGACGGTACGTGATCCGGATTTCGTGAACGCGATGCAAGAAGCAGCGGAGCAGAAAAGCGTTCGTACCGCCCGCGCCGCCTCGATCATCCCAGGGCGCGCCTTTGATGTCAAAGCCGCCCCTATGCCCGGCGGCGGTGCAGTCGCCGTGCTCCGCGACCTGACCGAAATCGAGCGAATTGAAAAGACGCGGCGCGACTTTATCGCCAACGTTTCGCACGAACTGCGCACACCTCTTACCTCAATTCAAGGCTACGCGGAAACCCTTTTGGACAGTTCGTCGGAGGGTAATCACAGCCGCGAATTCCTGGAGATCATCCGCAAGAATGCCGCCCGCATGTCCCGCCTTACCGAGGACCTATTGACGCTGGCCCAGGTGGAATCGGGCCAGCATCGTTTCGATACCCAGCCAACTTCCCCGAGTGAAATGCTTCAGGAAGCGATCGAGAGCCTCCGCGAGATCGCCCGGACACAAAACGTCGAATTAATCGTCGAGGACAGTTCCAACGCTTCAGTGAATGCCGATCGGGAAGCCATCCACCAGGTCTTTGCCAACCTGATTGATAACGCACTGAAATATGGGGCTTGCGGAAACCGCATTGTGTTAGGGGCGCGCCCTTCTGAACGAGGAATTGAATTTTACGTGCAGGATTTTGGACCGGGAATTCCGTCCCAACATCTACCCCGGCTCTTTGAACGTTTCTACCGGGTTGACAAGGCGAGATCGCGCGAGTCCGGCGGCACCGGCCTGGGCCTGGCTATCGCCAAACACATTGTTTTGGCCCACGGAGGCACCATCCGAGCCGAAAGTGAGCTAAATCATGGCTCAACCTTCATTTTCACATTGCCGGCAGCAGCCCAATTGCATGCCTCCTGAGGCAGAAATTTTACACATTTTTAACCTGTCCCCTGGAAAAACCACCTATTCTTGTGCACAAACACATGCCTCGAGGACAGAGCATTCACCGCTTGGCCAGTTAGGGAAGGTATTCGCGAATGAGCACAGCCATCATAAAGAGCCCGCAGCCCGATCCTCCACACTCAGTTTTTCTGGAACGTACGGTTCATGCCTGTCACCTGGCCAAGGAAGCGGCTTCGGCAGCTGCGGAAGGCATTGCAACCTCCTCTAAGCCGCTGTTGAACTCCGTCCGGCCCCGTGAAAAGGAACTGGACGATCTGGACCTGGAGATTGACGCTGGCGTGACCGACGCGATCACCCAGGCAAGCCCAGCAGAAGCGCGCGAACTGTTGGCCTGTATGAAATTCATGATTGGGCTGGAACGAATTGGCGACTTGCTGCTCAGTTTTGCAAACAGTGCGTTAGCTGCCGGGCCGCGCATCGAGCCACAGGACACGCGCGACCTGACCCAGATGGCTACCGTCCTTGAAAAAATGCTCGCCGATGTCGGGGAGGCCTTTTCCGTACGCGACCTGAAAAAAGCAGTTTCCGTGCTGCGCGCTGATGCCGAACTGGATCGCTTGCGCAATCTCATCTTTCTGCGTCACATCGAGAATCCCGAAAACCTGCCGCGTCAGGAAAGCCTGCAAGTCATTTTCATGACTCAATCTCTGGAACGCGCCGGCGACCATGCCAAGAACCTCGCCGAGGAAGTCTGCCAGGTAATCAGCGGCCACACCGTCCGACACGTGCTCATGAGTTACGACAAGCCGATCGAGCAAATGTTCCTGGAGTGGCTGCGCCAGAGAGACGAAAAGCATTAAGAGGCACCTAGGGATAACTGCCTCGGCTGTCCGCGCTGAGCCTCTTTTGGCCTGCGCGGGTCAGAGACCCGCGCCCACACACCACACAAGAGATAACTTGTGTGCTCCGGCACCCCGCCTCGTGACCCCAATCACAGCTTTCTGAGGCAAGACGTTCCATGGTTGTAAGCAGATGAATTGGCCATTTTCAGCGATGTCCCTGGAGCATGCGGCATTCCCCGCAGCTTACATCCTATTGTTTCGCTTGGGCTTAACTTCTAGTCGCCTGGAATGGATCGTCTCCGTTTACGTGTTGCCTATGGTTTTAGTCGGCTTCGCCATCACATTCGCAATTTGGCGGATCAAGCGACAGGATGCGGAAAAATTGTCGGTTCAACTTAAAGAAGCCCGCGACCTGGCGCAGCAGCGTGAGCGCGAACGCGATCTTGCCCAGGACGAACTGTTCCGCCGTCTCTACGAAGAACGCGAACTGAATAAGGAGAAGATCCAATTCCAGGCGCAGCTGGCGGAGTACGAGAAATATGCCGCCTTGGCACAACTGGCCCTGGGTGCCGCCCACGAGATCAACAATCCCCTGCTTGGAATCTTGTCGCATCTGGAATTGGAACTGAAGAATGCCACCGGAGAGGCGCGCACCGAGATCGAGCAGTGCATCGAGGGTGCAAAGCGAATCTCGTCGACGCTGCGCGGCCTGCTGAACTACGCACGCCCTGGTCCACTGGTCTTGAGCAAAATCAGCTTGCAACGGTTGATCGCCGACACCCTCGCCTTCCTCGAAAATCAACCGATGATGCGGGGCAAGCAGCTGGAAAACAATGTCCCCGCCGACCTGCCGCTGATTCGCGCCGACGCCAACCAACTCTCCCAAGTGTTGATGAACCTGCTGCTGAATGCTGCCCAGGCCACCATCGAAGGTGGACGCATCACAATTTCCGCAAACAAGTTGTCGCTTGTGGACAGTATCGAGATCCGCATCAGCGACACGGGCTGCGGCATTCCGGCCGAAATCCTGCCCCACATCTTCGAGCCCTTTTTTACGACTAAGCGGGGCAAAGGAACCGGTCTCGGCCTGAGCATCAGCCAAGCCTATGTGCGCAGCCACAACGGTGAACTCCGGGTGGATAGCGTAGTTGGACACGGCACCACGATCACCATTACTCTGCCGATCCGCCAGGAGGAAGAAGCCTCCGCCGAAACCGCAGAGCAGGAGGTAGTGATCCACTAATTCTTATGCCCTACTCGGTCCTGGTTGTTGACGATGAAGAATTGACCTTGCGCACCATCAGCCGCGGTTTGCGCGAAGAGGGATTTGAGGTGTTTACCGCAACCTCCGGTGAGGAGGGGCTCAAGATCTTCGCTGATGAGAAACCCGATCTGACGCTGCTGGATATCGTGCTTCCGGGCATCGACGGCGTAGAAGTGCTTCGCAGGATCAAGTCCACTAACCCCGCCAGCATCGTTCTCATGATGAGCGCCTATCACATGGTGGATCGCGCGGTAGAAGCCATGAAGCTGGGCGCCTACGACTACCTGATCAAGCCTTTTCACCTTGCCGACATGATCGCCACCTTGCGCCGCGCCACCGAGATGCTGGCGCTCCGGGTACGTGTGCGTGAAACTGTGGAGAGCGCCAAAGGCCTATATGACTTCGGCCGCGTAGTCACGCAGAATCCGGCCATGCGGCAGATGCTGGAAGTCGCGCGCAAGGCCGCTGAGACGGACCGCACCACCATCCTCATTCAAGGAGAAAGCGGAACCGGCAAGGGCGTCCTCGCCAAGGCCATCCATTACGCCAGCCCCCGCGCTCATCAACCTTTGTTGGAACTGAATTGCGCGGCTTTACCAGATACCTTGTTGGAGAGCGAGTTATTTGGCTTTGAGCCCGGAGCCTTCACCGACGCCCGCCGCCGCAAAGAAGGGCTGCTGGAACGCGCTCATGCCGGCACTCTGTTTCTCGACGAGATAGGCAACATGTCCCCCAGCGTACAGGCCAAACTGTTGCGCGTGCTCGAGGAAGGCACCTTCATGCGGCTGGGCGGCACACGACAAATCAAAGTGGACGTGCGGCTTATCACCGCCACGAATGCCAATCTGAAGGAGGCGATCGCCCAGGGCCGTTTCCGGGAGGATCTTTTCTACCGGCTAAACGTTGTCCCGCTAGACATCCCGTCGCTGCGCGACCGCCGCGAGGACATCGTGCCGTTGGCGCTCGAACTCGTGCAGCACATGAATAGGGAACTGAAGAAAAACTTCACCGGCTTCACCCCGGCGGCGGCCGATCTGCTGGAGCATTATTCCTGGCCAGGTAACATCCGTGAACTGAAGAATGTAATTGAGCGAACGATGATCCTGTCTCCAGAAGGGGACATTGACGCTTCTTATCTGCCTGAGGAGATTCGCGATCGTGAAATTCCTGCCAAGGCTGAACCGCTTTCGAGTCTGGATGTGTCACCCACGGGGCGGCAACTCCCGAGCCTGCGGCAACTGGAAGACGATTACATCCAGCAAGTGCTGACCGCGACTGGCAACAATAAAACGCAAGCGGCAAAAATCCTGGGAATCCACCCCACCTCTCTGCTGCGTAAGCTGAAGAAGGACCACGCAGTCAGCTGAAATTGTTGATTGGTTGATTG
>DATEPX010000197.1:0-19800 GCA_035272945.1 Terriglobales bacterium | reverse complement strand
CAAGCTTGTTCTCACGCCTAAAGCGGGGACCAACGGGGCCGCGGAGACCACCGCTGCAGCCGGAGTTCCGAGCCGCGGGCCAGCGTCAGTCGCCTCGGGGTTCGCACCAGCAGCTGAACCTACTACGGCCTCGCGTGTGCTGCTCGAACAGCTCAGACCCCGGACAATGCCTTACCAGCCACAGGCGACACAACCGCAACCGGCGCCGCAGGAAGTCTCGGAAATGCCTCCTGCGGAAACAGTTGCTCCTTCAGTGGCCCCAGTTGCTCCACAATCTGAAGTGCCTGACGCGGCAACTCAAGCTCCCATCAGCATCAATTCGAGTGTTCCGGAGCCTGTAAACACGAGCGATGTGCAGCCCGTGCAGCAGCCGAGTTCCACCACACCCGAGCAGGCGAGTCCCATGCAAGTTCTGCAAGGCATGTATGGCGCCCGACGGGCAATGATGGAGCAGCAACATAAAGCGCAAGCGCCATCAGGCCAAGAACAGTAGTCTCCCTAATCCCTCGAGAACCGGGACAGGAATTATTGACCGGCGCCTGAAGACGTCTCGCTTCGGTGCAGCCAAGACGCCAATGCGGGCGAGGCCTGTGCCTTCAAATCAATGCAGTAGTTGACACGTTCCTGCGCTTGCCGCAACGATCTTTCGGCGGCGGGAACGGGGTGCTGAGAAAAGAAGTGCTGTACTTCATCGCGCATGCCCGCGTCACAGAACGAACCGGTGGTAGCCACTAATCCACCCGTGTTGTATCCTCCCATCACTTTTTCGATCTGCGTCCAATGTGCCTGCACGAACTCCCAGGCAAGTTTCTCGCCCGCCGGGTTGGCCATAACCCTCGCGATCAGGTTCAGACTGTCTTGGCTGCGGACTGCGGGGCTGAGCGAATAGTCCAAGGTTCTTCGCAGCAGGGCTGGGTCAGTAAAGTGCGCGAGTGTGTACAGGTAACGGTAGTACTGCTCGGGAGCTTCGTTTTGTCGGACCTGTTCGAGGATTTGATCGTATAGGGCAGTGTCGTTGCTGAGGGCGGCCAAGCCAAATGCGGTGTCTACCAGCGACACGTCAACCACGCGAGGGTTTGACAAAGTCGTGGTTGCCAGATCCTTAGCCTGGGACAAAACCTTCGGATCGCGCCCTGTGTAGCCGAGGGTGTAGATCACATACGCGCGGAGAGCTTTCTGATTATCGTCTTCGTCCTGCGACGGCTGCCACCCCAGCTCCGCTAGCGTTGGATTCAGCAGGCCGCGTACCCAGGATTGATATTGACCGCGATCCGCATCGCTCACCAAGTATGTGCCTATGTAGTCAAACGTGTGGTCCAGTTGTTGAATGACAGCACTGGTATGGTCAGATCGCAGTTGTTCTGCCAGCTGCAGGAAATCTGTGATGGGCTGTTGACCGGCTCGAACCGCAGCCCAGACATCGCGCAACAGCACGATGCGTTCGGCTGGAGTGAACTCCTTCTCGGCATTGCGGCTGATGGCGTGAAACCCCGTAGAGTCGTAACCCGCACGGTAGTAGCCGCTCGCGCCGGCATTGGCGAAAACCCACGCGCTTCGTCCGGGAAGACCGAAGCTCTGCTCTTTGTTGGTCAGCAATTCGCATTTCTGCGCCGTGGCTCCCGTTCCCTGCTCTTCTTTCAGGCATACGGGGATCATCCACAGTTCCTGGTTGGCAGAGTCCAGAAGCGAGCGGTCGTAGTGATAGCGCCGTTGCGAAAGCGTGACCTTGGTCCCGTCGGCGTTCAATTGGGTGCGGATAGTCACCAGCGGAGCACCAGGCTGATTGACGAAAGTGGGCATTATCTTGTCTACAGGTTTATGGGAAGCGATGGCGAGGGCAGTCCAGAAATCGGTCTCCGTGGCGTTGCCATATGCGTGTGACTTCAAATAAGCATTCACACCCGCTCGAAATGCTTCTGGTCCAAGGTAAGACTCCAGCATGCGCAGGACGGCGGCGGTCTTGTCGTAGGCGATTCCGTCGAAAAGTTCCTGTATCTGCGCCGGGGTTTCTGCCGCCTGGTGAATGGGACGAGTGTTCTGAAGCGAGTCCACGTTCAAGGCATTGCCGGCTTCGAGTACGTCATCCAGTTCCATATGCCAATCGGGTTTCCAGGCTTCCAGCGGCTTGGATTCCATCCAGGTGGCAAACCCTTCGTTCAGCCAGATATCGTCCCACCACTCCATGGTGACCAGATCTCCAAACCACTGGTGCGCCATTTCGTGGGAAATGACCGAGCCAATCTCCTTGTATGCCCAGGCGGGGGCATTCTTCTCATTCATCAGGAGCAAGGCATCACGGAAGGTAATCGCGGCGGTGTTTTCCATGGCACCGGCTCCGAAGTCAGGAAGCCCGATCAGATCCAGCTTCTCGAATGGGTACTTGATCCCGAAATAATTATTGAAATAATGCATGCACTGCTGGGCAACCTGCAGCGCATAATTGCCCATTTCCTTCTTGCCGGGAGTGGCCCAGACGCGGATCGGGATGCCATCGGCGGAGCCTTCCACGTATTCAAAATCGCCCACAGCAAGTGCAACCAGATAAGACGACATCTTGGGGGTGGTCGAGAACGTGATGGTGTGTTTGCCGTTAGTGGGTCCCGGCGTGTCGGAAACAATTTTCCCGTTCGAAATGGCAATGTCGCCTTTATCCGCGACGACGGAGATATCGAAAGTCGCCTTGTACGCGGGTTCGTCAAAGGACGGGAAAGCACGGCGGGCATCGGTCGCCTCAAATTGCGTGACCGCGTATTTGCGTCCGTTGGCCTTGCTCAAATAGAAACCGCGCAACTCGTCGTTCAGGATTCCGGTGTAGCGGATGTGAATGGTTGCCGGCCCGGGCGGTAGAGGCTTCTCCAGCGAAAGGGTTGCCGTTTCTTTTTCTTTGTCGAAGGCAACTTTAGCGACCTGGGTCGCGCCGCCACTCGTCACGCCGGCTTCCTGAAAATCAATTTCCAGCGAGTTGAGGACCACGTTCGACGTTGGCTTGAGAAGCCGGACCTGAATGGTTTCGTCTCCGGTGAAGTTGTCTTTATCGAAATTCGGAGCGAAGATGATGCGATAGTCATCGGGTTCTGCGAGTTTGGGCAGACGCTGGGCTGAGCCATCCAGGTTGAAAGCCAGTACGACGACAGGCAATAAGAGCGTGATTCTTTTCATTTTGGGTTCCCTTCGACGAAATTGCGCATGTGGACAGGGCAGGTCCCGACGCCGTGCCTCGCGGAAACAAACTTTTCAACGACTTTTTTGCCGCCCCGAATGCCATCCTCTACCTGTTTACTCTAACAGCCCCATTGAGAATCGTGAAAGCGCAGCGATTGGCCGCGAACCAGTAAGCGATTTCGCGATAGTCCTCTGCATCGAAGACGGCGAGATCTGCATCTTTGCCGGTCTCGATGCTTCCCTTTCGAGTACTCAGGCGGAGGGCGTGAGCTCCGTTGATCGTCGCCGCCGCGATTGCTTCTGCGGGTGACATCCTCATCCGCGTGCACGCCAGCGAAAGAACAAGAGGCATGCTGGGCGTTGGCGAACTGCCCGGGTTATAGTCGGTGGCCAAGGCCACAGGCGCACCGGCATCGATCAGCGTGCGCGCGGGAGGAAACTCTTCCAAGCCCAGAAAGTAATTGGCTCCGGGCACCAGCGTCATAACCGTGTCATGCCTGGCGAGTTGCGGGATGTCTTCCTCCATCACATGATCCATGTGGTCAAAGGATGCCGGATGATATTCGAGGAGCGGCCATAAAACGCACTCCGTCAGCTGGCAAACATGGGCTCTCACACCCAGACCATGTTTTGTTGCGCTTTCGAATATTTTCTCCGTATCTGAGGCCGTAAACGCGCCCCGGTCGGTAAACACGTCAACAAATGCCGCCAGCTTCCGCTTGGCAACTTCCGGAATCATCTTCTTACAGACGAGCTCGACGTATTTTTGTGAGCGGCCTTCGTATTCCTGTGGAACAACATGCGCACCCAAGAAGGTTGGTACGACAGTTCCCGGCCATTGCGAGGACGCCTGGTGGATCGCTTCGAGGGATTTCACCTCAGCGGCCAGGTTCAATCCGTAGCCCGACTTGGCTTCGACGGTAGTAGTGCCTTGGGCAGCCATTTGGTTCAGCGCGGAAACGACGTGGGCAGCGAGGTCACCTTTGGTAGCTTTGCGCACCAGTTCCACGCTGGCGCGGATTCCACCTCCGGCATTGGCAATTTCCTCGTAAGTGGCTCCCGCGCTGCGCTTTTCGAAATCTACTAAACGAGGGGCAATGAAAGCGGGATGGGTATGGGAGTCAACGAAGCCTGGCAGTACGACGTGATTGGAGCAGTCGAGCTCTGTAATCTTCTTTCGGTTTTTTTTAAGCCAGGGATGGCGCAGAACATCTTTGGTCCTACCAACAGAAACAATTTTTCCGCCGGCACAAAGCACCGCACCTTCTCTGATAATCCCGAGTTCTTTGAGTTCCGGCCCGCGGCGTGGACCAGCGGTGGAGCAACGGAGCGTGAGGAGTTGGCGGATGTTGGCCAGGAGTAAGGCTTTTTCGTCAGCCATTTATCCTTCGTCGAAAGTCCAACACGGAGACACGGAGAAGAAATTTCTGATTGTTGATTTTTGATTGTTGATTGTTGATTTTTTTCGAGTCTCGTTTTTTTAAAACCTGCCATCAGAGATCATGAATCGCCAATCAGAAACTTCTTCTCCGTGCCTCCGTGTCTCCGTGGTGGATTTCATCTGCTTTCGATCGGCATTCGGACGTTGTGGCCCTTGGCGAACTCAGCAGCTTCTTTGTAACCCGCGTCCGCATGACGGATGATGCCCATTCCGGGATCGGTCGTAAGGACCCGCTCAATACGCTTCGCCATCATTTCGCTGCCGTCGGCGACGGTTACCTGGCCCGCGTGCAGGGAATAACCGATGCCAACCCCGCCACCGTTGTGAATCGAAACCCACGACGCGCCCGCGGCCGTGTTCAGCATTGCATTCAGCAGCGGCCAGTCGGCGACAGCATCGCTGCCGTCCTTCATGGATTCTGTCTCCCGGAAAGGCGAGGCTACAGAACCGCAATCCAGGTGATCGCGGCCAATCACGATGGGAGCCTTAATTTTTCCTTTTTTAACGAGGTCGTTGATGGCGAGACCGAATTGTGCACGCTCGCCATAACCCAGCCAGCAGATTCGAGCCGGCAGTCCCTGGAACTTGATCCGCTTGCGTGCCAGATCGATCCAGCGCTTCAGGATGCGGTTCTCCGGAAATAGCTCCAGCACCAGATCGTCAGTTCGATGAATGTCGGAAGGCTCGCCGGATAGCGCAACCCAACGGAAGGGCCCACGTCCTTCGCAAAACAGGGGACGAATGTAGGCGGGAACAAAGCCGGGAAAATCATAGGCATTCTTAACCCCGCGCTCGTAGGCAAACGTACGTATATTATTTCCGTAATCGAAAGTCACCGAGCCCATCTTCTGAAGCCGCAGCATGCCTTCGACATGGCGCGCGATCGCATCCAGCGACTTCTCCTGGTAGCCCTTGGGATCGCGTTTCCTCAAGTCCAGTGCCTGTTCCAGGGCCATTCCATGCGGTACGTATCCATTCAGGGGATCGTGGGCGGAAGTCTGGTCGGTCAGGATGTCGGGTACAACCCCGCGCTCCGCCAATTCGGGGATAACATCGGCGCAGTTCCCTATCAGTCCGACAGAGACATTCTCCTTCTTGCGAATGGCGTTCTTCAGGATGCGCAGGGCTTCGTCGAGCGTATTGACCATGAAGTCGCAGTAGCCGCTTTTCAGGCGCTTTTTAATGCGCTCCGGATCGACTTCAATTCCCAAAAACGCTGCGCCGGTCAGGGTGGCCGCGAGAGGCTGGGCTCCTCCCATGCCCCCCATGCCGCCGGAGACAATTAGCTTGCCTTCCAGATTGCCGCCGAAATGCTTCTCGCCCGCCGCTGAGAAGGTTTCAAAGGTGCCCTGGATAATTCCCTGCGAGCCGATGTAGATCCATGACCCCGCGGTCATCTGGCCGTACATCATCAGGCCGGCGCGTTCCAGTTCGTTGAACTTATCCCAGTTCGACCAGTGACCCACCAGATTGGAGTTGGCAATCAACACGCGCGGAGCATAATCGTGAGTCTTGAATACCCCGACGGGCTTGCCGGACTGGACCAACAGGGTCTCGTCGTTTTCAAGGCTCTTCAGTGACGCAACGATGGCGTGGTAACAGTCCCAATTGCGTGCCGCTTTGCCCGTTCCGCCGTACACCACCAGTTCCGCGGGACGCTCACCTACCTCTTCGTCGAGGTTGTTCATGAGCATGCGCATGGCCGCTTCCTGTTGCCAGCCCTTGCAGGAGAGTGTCGTGCCACGCGGTGCACGGATGGCGTGAGCCTGATTGATCTCAGTGTCTATGAGCATGAAGTAATGGTAGTGCTTATCGGTAGTCGCAAGCAATCAACCGGCTGTGTAGGGACGAGTCTTAGACCCGTCCGATAAGATCGCGGACATAAAGAGACATAAAGAAATGGACTCGTTGGCAGTCGGCGGGTCAGGGACCCGCCTCCACACACTGGTTTACCAAGTGGAATACGCAGTGCCGTCGCTGCCCACCAGGTTCGAGCCGCTGTGGACGTCGGAGATTCCCGGCTCTGTCTGCTCCGGGCTTTGCGTGAGATCTTCCTGTGCGGCCGCCCAGGTGTCATTCCGGGCGGTAAAGGGGTCGACTGGGATTTGTTTCAAATACCCTGCAGACACCAGATCTTCCAGCGATTGCGGGGCGCGCTGCTTGTCGAGCGTGTACTGATCGATTACTTGGCGCAGGGTAAACAAGTCCTGCTTCAGCACCGATTCTTTGGCGCGCAGAATCGACTGATTGTAGACGGGGATCGCGACCGAAATCAGGATCAGCAGCAAGCTGATCACGATCATCAGCTCGATTAAAGTGAAGCCGAGGCTCCGTCGGGGTTTGAGCCTTTTTACCATTCTTTGTACTTTGTCCCGTCCAGCGCCGTACCCAGAGACTTGCTGTAGACGTCGAACACATCATCACCACTCCAGGAATCCGAGTCGGGATCGTCCTGGACGGCGCGCAGCCCCCACTCCGCTTTTCCGGTCATGGGATCGACAGGGATTTTGCGCAGGAAGCGTACCTTCTTGCCGGCAATGTCCACGCCGTTCACCAGGGTATCAAGATCAGGTGGATAACCCTGGCTTCCCAGCTTGATCTGGATGGCACCCCGATCTGCGACGTCTTTGTAGCGATCGATGGCATCCCGCATCTGCCAAAGATCGAAGCGGAGTTCTTTCTCTTTTTCGCGTTTGATGGTGAGGCGCGCCAGGGGCAGCGCCATCGTAGTCAGAAGCGCCAGGATGGCGGTGGCCACGATCAACTCGATCAGGGTGAAGCCCTGCAGGCTTCGAAAGCGTAGGACTCCCCGGTATGTTGTTCTGTCCCTTTGCTGCATATAACTATTTTACTAGCTTAGATGCCCTCTATTGGACGTTCACCAAGGCTTGCGCACCCGAAACGGGGATAGCCTGCATTCCCGCATCCCGCGCGCCGCCCCGGGTGATGGAGAGTGTGGATTGGCCCCCGGCTTTCGCCATGAACGTCAAAGTAATCACTGGGCCCTGACCCGAAATTCCCCCCGACCCTGGAGGACGGGTCGCAGTCACCTGCAAAACGCCAGCGGTAGTGTCATCGCGGTGAGCCAACGCCACAGCCTGTCCGTCCTGGGACAGGAATCCGCCGTTCGACACGTTGATCACCTGCAGCTTATTCGGGTCGTAGTTGACCTGCACCGGAACCGAATAAACGTTTTGCGCGCCTGCGAGCTGGATGTTCACCGCAAAAGTTGAACCCGGCGCAGCCGTGATGCTGGCAGGATCAAACATGAAGCTTGCCATGCCGGGCGAAGTGGGCTGCGTGCCGGGCTGGGAAGCGGTAGTTGCAGGGGCCTGAGGCTGAGGTGGCGGCGTGCTCACCTGTGGTTGCTGCGGCGGTGCCTGCTGCTGGACCGGAGGAGTTGCCGTTGGGTTGGACGGCGGCGCCTGGGCGGGCGGCGCTGGCCGGCTGACTTGCCGCAACTCCAGCGAATTGGCCGTGCCCACGTCGATGGCTTTTTCGTTCAGCTCGCTGAGTTCCTGGCCGCGAATGATATGAGGAATGATCACGAACACAAGCTCGCTTTCTCGGTGCTCGGTATTCGTTGTCGAAAACAAGTATTTCAAGAACGGAATCTGCGAAAGACCGGGAAGACCGCTTAACGACTTGGTGTCCTGATTCTCGAAAATTCCGCCCAGCAGACTGACTTCACCTTCCTTAAGCCGGAGCTCATGATCAATCTTGCGCTGCCCGATGACCGGTTGACTGATGCCGCCGATGTTCTGGAAAGAATCGACCGCGGAGATGTCCATCGACAGTTTCATTGTGACCTCACGGTTAGCGTGCACGTGAGGTGTGATATCGATGTTCACGCCGACGTCCTGGTATTGGAACTGCGTGTTAACCAGGGGGTTGATACCCACGCCGCCGATGCCGGGCTGAAACGAACCTGTGGCCACAGGGATGCGCTGGCCGATCTTGAGGGAAGCCTTTTGGCCATCCACTGCGCGAATCTGCGGATTCTGAAGGAGCTTGCTGTCGCTGTTGCTGAACAGCGTAGTCACGGTCGCCGAGGAAATGGTTATCGTGAAATCGGTAGCGTTCAGGTTGCCCAGGCGGTTCAAGTTGAGTCCACCGCCGGAACTGGCCGATGTACCGCCCGTGGTCGTCGTCGTAGTCGCATTCGGCTGGAGTGAAATCGTGGTGCCAGTGGGCGGATTCACGCCCAGGTTATACAGCTTGTTGCGGTTGACCTGCATGACGGCCACTTCCACGATCACTTCCGGCTTGGACTTGTCGAGATCGTCGATCAGCTTATCGGCCAGGGCAATCTGATCGGGAGTTCCGCGCACCACGATGGCATTCTGGGTGAGCAGTTGCTGGATGCGGGCGATCTCCAGGATCTGCCGCATGGCGTTTACCAGGTCCTGCAGTTCCTGGGCCGTAGAAACATTTGAAAGATAAAAAGTTTTGATGACGTTCTGATCAATCTCTTTGCGCTTAGCCGCGGTTTCAGCGGCCACAAAAATGGTGTTGGGTGTTACCGGTCGCCAAAATGTTTTGGACTCAAGAGCGACGATCTGAAGCGCCTCGTTAAGAGTGACTCCATTGAGCTCGATGCGTACGCGCCGGGACGTATAGTCCGGGTCGAACAACACGTTGATGCCCGCCAGCTTGCCGACTGTGTCATAGATCACCTTGGTATCCTCGGTGAGCTTCAGGGTGATGGGCACGTTGGAAATAGGCGCGAGCTCGATGGGACCGCCGGCCGATTCCAGCATCTTCTTAAAAGGGTCGGTGGGACGGTTGGCAGCGCTTGGCGGCGTACCTTTGGCTGCGTCAATCATTCTCTGGGTGCGGCGGATCTCCTGTTGGGGGATGAAACTTGAGGGATCGATCGCAGCCGCCTTTTGAAATTCCACCATGGACTCGTCCAGCTTGCCCGCGTCGCGCAGTAACTGTCCGCGATGCACGTGGGAAGCCCCCGCCAGGAAACGGATTCGCTCATAAGCCGCACGGTACCTGATGTCCTTGGGCTTAAGGTCGTAAGCCTCTTTGTAGAAGTCGTAAGCCGACTCGTAGTTCTGGCGGGCTTCGGCGTCACGTCCTTTGTTATAGAGGGACTTGGACTTATCGGCGGCGGCTGGCAAGGTCGCGAGCACGGCGAGCAAAGCTATGCATGCCGCCGCACGGATCAAACGTCTCATCTTGTTTCCTCGTAACAGAGTCTTCCCCAGAGCACACTCATGCTCCGGGCCTGGAACCTCAATGTTGCTGATTGTAAACAGCGGCTGATTATAGCATCGCCACTTATCTGACCCGAAGTGACTGTGTTGGTGGCAGTTACACCCGTTGGTCGTAGTCCCTCCAATGCCGTACGGCAGCCAGCTAAGGGGAAGGAGACTTCTACCGATGCCGCCCCAGTGCGGATCTCCCGACGTTTTCAAGGCCGCCCGGGACTCGCGCCCAGCCCACATCATTGTGATAAGTTTCCAGCTAGCCCATGTCCCGCCAGCCCGCACATCAGACCCGCCCGAATCCGGAGAAAAATCCGCGGCGGGATCCCACCGCGGCGGGCCAGCGGGACGCCTCCGTTAATAGGATCGCTGCTCATAACTATTTCTTGCTGGAAAAATTTGAGACCGGTATCGTTTTGACCGGTACCGAGGTCAAATCCGTACGCGCCGGACGGGCCAACCTCAAGGACGCCTATGGGCTGATCAAAGATGGCGAGCTGTGGCTGTTGAACTGCCACATTGGGCCGTATGAGCACGGCAATATCTTCAACCACGCTCCGCTCCGAACTCGCAAACTGCTTGTCCACAAAGAGGAACTGCGGCGGCTTATCGGCAAAACCCAGCAGCGCGGGCTTACGCTGATTCCGACTCGAATGTATTTCAAAAATGGAAGAGTCAAAGTAGAACTGGCGCTGGCCAAGGGCAAACAACTTTGGGATAAGCGCGAGACCGAGCGGCGCAAGACTGCCGATCGCGAGACCCGCGAAGCTATCGCCCGAAGCCAAAAAGGAAGATAGCGGTCATAGCGGTCAGCCCCTGCTTGCACATTTCCCTGCCCGGCCCCGATACTAGTGGTCGAAAATTATGAAAACCAACGTTTCTTTCTCTCGTCCTGCTGAAGTCGAAACGGAATGTCTGGTCGTGGTCGCGCTCGATCGCGGTGAAAAGGACAAAACCCAGGTAACCTTGGAAAGCACCGATGAAGCAGTGAAGTTCGGTGCCGCAGGCGTGCTTTCGACTGGAGAAGTTAGCGGCAAAATTTTCGAAACGACTCTGGTCCACAATCCAGCCAAGCTTAAGGCTAAACGTCTGCTGTTGCTGGGAGGCGGGAAGGCCAAGAATTTCTCAGCTTACGAACTCCGCCGCCTAGCCGGAGCGGCGGTGCGTTCGTTGAAGTCTAAGAGTATTCGCAGCTTCGCGTTCGTGGTTCCAGAGAATGGTCTCAAAACGGAAGATGCAGTCAAAGCCATTGTCGAGGGTGCGTTTGTCGGCAACTTCGATCCCGACACCTACAAGAGTGATCGCAAGGACCAGAAGATCGACACTATCACTGTGGTCGCCGGTGGAGAGCAAGGCAAACTGCAGCAGGCGGTCGATGAGGCACGCATCATCGGAGAATCCCAGAACTTCACACGCCAACTGGTGAACGAGCCCAGCAATCGCATGACGCCTACTGTACTGGCTGAGCAGGCGCGCAAGATGGCTGCGGAGGTCGGGATCAAATGCGAAGTTTACGGCGCGGACAAGATTAAAGAATTGAAGATGGGGGCGTTCTGGAGTGTGGCGCAAGGCTCCGATGAGCCACCAGCCCTGATTGTGATGCGTTATGAACCGCCGGGCGCGCCGGATAAACCGGTGCTAGGACTGGTCGGCAAGGGCATTACGTTCGATACCGGTGGCATTTCGATCAAGCCTGCCGATGGCATGGAGAAGATGAAATACGACATGGCCGGCGGCGCGGCCATGATAGGAACCCTGCGGGCCATTGCGCTGCTTAGGCCCAAAGTCAAAGTGCTGGGAATCGTGTGTGCCACGGAGAACATGCCGTCTGGTCACGCCCAGAAACCAGGTGACGTACAAATTGCCATGTCGGGAAAGTCCATCGAGATCATCAACACCGATGCCGAAGGGCGGCTGGTGCTGGCCGATGGTCTTTATTACGCACGCCAACTCGGTTGCACGCATCTGATCGATGCGGCCACTCTCACCGGTGCGTGTGTCGTGGCGTTGGGATATGTGAATGCCGGCGTCTTTGCCAACGACGACAAGATGTATGAGCGCTTCAGCCGAGCGCTGGATAAGGCCGGCGAGAAGATGTGGCGCTTGCCCTTGGACGAGGAATACAAAGAGGTGATTCGATCCAACATCGCCGATATCGTCAACTCCGGCGGACGCTGGGGTGGGGCCGTAACCGCTGCCATGTTCCTGAAGGAGTTTGCCGAGGACACGCCGTGGCTCCACCTCGACATCGCTGGAACGGCCTGGATGGAAGACAACAAACCATGGATTGCTAAAGGACCGTCGGGAATTGCGGTGCGATCCCTGGTGGAGTTTGCGAAAGATTTCGCTCAGGATGGCAGTCGCTCCTAGACCAGCGGATGGGAGGCGCGTCGATGAAGGCTCTATTGTGGGTTGGAGTATTGGTATTGGTGCTCGGGATCGCGTCGCTCTTTGTCGCCATTCCGCGAACGGAGCGGCAAGGAATCAAGGCGGGCGACATCGATATTGGGGTTCAGACCCACCATAGCGAGCGAGTCCCGCCAGTGGTCAGTGCCGTTCTGATTGCGGGCGGAGTTCTCTTAATGATTGCCGGCGGGCGCAAGCGCGGATCCTAACTCTGTAGACACACAACCGGCCACGGCTTGTTCCACCGACCACGTTCCCTGGTTTGGTATGCGTGAGCGGCTCCGCCGTGGCCGAATTCTTAATTCTTATCCCTTCTTGCTCGCCTTCTCAAATGCCTTTTGCAGCTTGCCCACAAGAGGAGTCTCACCTTCTTGCAAGCCGTTGCGTCCCATGGCGCGCCAGAGATAATTCTGCTCTGGCCACAGGTGCCCGTCGTAAAGCGCCAGCACATCCTCAGATGGGCGCGACTGGACCACAAGAACAATGTCCGCCTCCTCCGGGCGATAGACCAGGATATAGTGGCCCCATTTTTGGATCGCGTCTTGCACCGCCGCGATGGCCTGGCGATCTTCCGGCCACAGATTGGGATCGAACTGGTTGCCGTCATAGGAAGTCACGTACACATATTTCGCATTGATCAGCGTGCCTGGGAAAGGCTGATCCGTCGTTTGCGGAGCGGCCATTGCCAAGGCTGCAGGTATGAGCAAAACGAGCGCGATACTTAAGGCCCGTTTCATAGAATGCCTCCTTGCGTCCCAATTGATTAGATGACCCGGAAAGGGCTTTTGTTGCGTCGAGAGCAATACGTCAGGAGGAGTTCGAACAGGTTTTGGAACAGCCTGCCGAACTGCGCTCGGTCCGGACGGCCGAGGGCGGCCGTCCCCACACAGGTCTCTGCAAATTACATAACGGGTGGCACGCTGATTCCCATGCACGCGAGCACGCGGATCAATTCGCGGCGAACAACCCGAACGGTGGCCAGCAGGAATTTCTTCCGAGCTTCGTCGGACTCGGTGAGGATGTGGTGGCGGTGGTAAAAGTTATTGAACAATTGCCCCAATTGAAAGGCGTGCTTGGCAGCATAGGCCGGCTCGGTGGTTGCGATGCTTTGATTCACGACGTAGGAGGTCTCGGACGCTGCCAACCAAAGTTCCCAAATTTCACTGCCAGACTCGTCGTTTAGAAACTTGGCAAAATCCTCGGCAGAGACAGGGCAAGCCCCGTCGCTGCCAAAAGTGTCGGGATCGAGGCCAGCCTTGCGAAAAATGTTAGTCGCGCGTACGACAGCATATTGGACGTAAGGACCGGTTTCGCCTTCGAAGCTCAGCGCATCTTTGAAGTCGAAGGCAATCACCGAGGGCTTGGTGTACTTGAGCATGAAGTAACGAAGGGCGCCAACCGCAATCTGATTCGCTATCGAGGCGCGCTCCGGCTCGCTGAGCTGTTCGTGACGGGCGTCGACTTCTTTTCTGGCGGAAGCAATCAGGGTATCAAGGAGGTCATCCGCCTTGACGCCAAAACCTTTGCGGCCGGAAACCTCGATGTAGGAGCGAGTTTTGTCTTCATCCGAGAGTTCGTAGCCGAGTTCCGCGGCGCAGCGGGGCGTGAGAGCGACCATTTCGTACGAGAAATGAGTGTAGTGGTCGGCCTGCTGCTTGTAGCCAAGCTCGCGCAGCGCCTCAAGGACCGTGTTCTGGGCTTCGGCCTGGCGCGCGTCAATGACGTTGTAGATCTCGCTCACCTCGCCGAAATGCGGATGATCGGGCTCTCCATCGGCGGATGATATCCAGCACGGATGTCCGTTGGGATATACGTAGAATTTGCGATATCCGAAGTCACGGCCGAGAAGCCCAAATTTCCAGAGGTGATAAGCGATGTCCTTGCCGACATAGCCGACAGTTCCATTGGATCGAACGATGACCTTCTGGTCTTCCTCGGAGAGTTCGGCGGCCTCGGCTGTCGAGTCTGTGCCGGCACGTCGCATGACCCAGCAGCCCTTGTTTTTGCCCTCGGTTTCGTAGAACAGCACGCCACCCGTTTTGAGCTTCTCGAATGCCGCATCCCAGAAATGCAGGTGCAGGATTTCGCTCTCGCGCGGCAGGAAGTCATATTCAATATCGAGGCGATCCATGGTCTCGAGATGGCGGCGCAGAACGGCAACCGAGATCAGGTCAGCGATGGCTGCGGTCTCGTTATTCCCTTCCTCGATTGCGTGAAGCACCTCGGCGCGCCGCTTGAGGTTCTCCTTGGTCTCTCCGTACCACTGCGAGACACGGGCATAGAGATCCCAGCAGTAGTAGTCGAAGCGGGGCTGGCGGGTCTGTTGCTCGATGTCGGTGCGCGACTTTTTCTCCAGATGCAGAAATCCAACCACTACATCGGCTACCTGTACGCCGGTGTTGTCGATGTAGTTTTGCACGTCGACCTTGCGTCCGGCGTATTGCAGAAGGCGAACGAAGGTGTCGCCAAGGATAGCGTTGCGCAGGTGTCCGATATGCGCCGCCTTGTTGGGGTTAATGCTGGAGTGTTCTACCAGGATCTTGCCGGGGGGAACTTCAATGGGCTCGACCTCGTCGCCGGCCAGGGCAGCAGCAAGTTCGGCCCGGCTGACACGCGCATTGATGTAGCCGGCACCGGCTAGCTCCAGTTTTTCGAAGCCTTCGATCCGACCAATCCCGGCAACAATCTCTTCGGCAATCTTGCGCGGAGCCTTGCGGAGTTTCTTGGCCAGTTCGAACGCCAGAGGCAGAGCGTACTCGCCCATCTCGACCTTGGGGGGCTGCTCAATGACGATATTGGGCAGGTCAAGGTTGTAGTTCTGGCGCAGGAAATCGCGCACGTGGTGGGCCAGCCGGAGTTGCAGATGTCGATACACAGACTCTTTCTAAGCTGTTGAAGAAACTAGTGATTGTAACAAACTCGCTGGCTCGCGCAGGTTTGACGGGTGGTGTGCGCTTCCCTATGATGAAGCTTTTGGGATGAAGCTTTTGGGTAAACGCGGAGTTCGTAGAGGACGCTGAGACTCTCAAGGACAATGCGCATTGCTTATCTAGATTGCTTTTCTGGTATCAGCGGCGACATGTTTCTGGGTGCGCTGCTCGATGCAGGTGTGGCCGCCCAAGTATTTGAAAAGACCGTAGCGGCTCTCAACGTTGGTGCTCGATTGGAAATCTCGCGGGTGAATCGCAGTGGAATTTCAGCAACGAAGATTGATGTGCTCGTGCATGGGGAAAAGGAACTGCCACGAGAAGTCTATTGGGAACAAAAAGAGCACAAGCACGAACATGGTCATAAGCATGATCATGGACATTCGCGGGCGGGGGCACCGGCTCAGTCGCGGGCCGGAATGTCCGCGCCGCACGAGCATGGGCGTGGGCTGAGAGAAATTAAGGAAATCATTTCTCGCGCGGCAATCAGCGAGGGTGCGAAGAAAACGAGCCTTGCGATCTTCCAGGCGCTGGGCGAGGCGGAAGCCAAGATTCATAACACCGATATCGAGAAGATTCACTTTCACGAAGTGGGCGCGGTAGATGCGATGGTCGACATTGTATGTGCGGCGGTCGGGGCCGAGGCTCTGCAGGTGGACGAGTGGATCTGCTCGCCGCTCAATGTAGGCGGTGGCACCGTCAAGTGTGCACATGGCACATTCCCTGTACCGGCGCCGGCGACTGTGGAGCTCCTGAGAGGCGCTCCGGTCTATTCCTCAGGATTGAATTTTGAGCTGGTCACACCTACGGGAGCAGCGATCGTTCAGACTATCACCAAACGTTTTGCTCCATTTCCAGAGATGAAGATTGAAATAACCGGTTACGGCGCAGGCACGCGTGACTTTGAGGGTCAGGCCAATGTCCTGCGCCTAACGATCGGAGAACCACCAGTAGCGGTGAAAGCCTCCGATGAGACGATTACTGTCCTGGAGGCAAACCTTGACGACTTGAACCCGCAGGTATTCGGTTACGTGACGGACCGGCTTCTTGAAGAAGGCGCGCTCGATGTCTTCGGCATGCCGGTACAGATGAAGAAGAATCGTCCAGGCATGTTGCTGACCGTTCTCTGCCGAGCAGAAGATGCCTCAAAATTGACCCATCTAATCTTCGCCGAAACAACAACGTTGGGTGTGCGCCGTCGCGATGAGCGCCGTCAGATTTTGCAGCGAAAGTGGCTCACGGTAGCTACTCGATGGGGCGACGTGCGGCTGAAGCTTGCCAGCATGAACGGAACAGTTACCAACTGCGCACCGGAATATGAAGACTGCCGCCGCATTGCGCTCGAGCATCGCGTCCCTCTCAAGAGCGTAATGCAGGAGGCGGTACAGATGTACCTGGGTAGCACGCGGAATCAGAAATGAGCAGGAAGTTTTATCTCACGACACCGATTTATTACGTTAATGCGCGGCCTCATATCGGCCACGCCTACACGACCATTACCTGCGACGCGATTGCCCGCCGACAACGCATGCTGGGCGCTGACACGTTCTTTCTAACCGGCACCGATGAACACGGTGTGCACGTGGAGCGCGCGGCGGTGGCTGCCGGCAAGGCCCCGCAACTGTGGGCCGATGAAGTTTCTCTCGCTTTTCGCAAGCTCTGGGATCGTCTAGGCCTGACTTATGACGACTACATCCGGACCACCTCCGATCGTCACAAAAAGGGCGTGCAGGCCTTGTGGCGGAAGATTCGCGACAACCGGTATATCTACAAAGGTTCGTACACCGGCCAGTATTGCATCTACGATGAACTTTACGTGGATGCCGTCGGGCCAGGCACGCCCTGTCCGGAATGCGGGCGTCCCACGGAGATGGTCCACGAAGAGAACTACTTCTTCAAGCTTTCTGCATTCCAGGACAAGCTTCTCCGACTCTACACCGAACAGCCGGATTTCATCCGTCCCGACACTCGCCGCAACGAGGTGATGTCGTTTGTGCGTAGCGGGCTACGCGATCTGTCGGTCAGCCGCTCAACCTTCAAATGGGGCGTGCCCGTCCCCGACGATCCGGGGCACGTGGTGTATGTGTGGCTGGATGCGCTGTCGAACTACATCACGGCTCTGGGCTACGGATCGGACGACACAAGCAAGTTTGAAAAATACTGGCCGGCCGACCTGCACATGATCGGCAAAGAGATTGTGCGCTTTCACTGCGTGTACTGGCCGGCGTTCCTGATGGCGGCCGGTCTTCCATTGCCCAAGGCAATCGTGGCGCACGGCTGGCTGCTGTTTGAAGAGAACAAGATGTCGAAGTCGCGTGGGAACATCGTGCGCGCCGAGACTATCGTTGAGGCCATGGGTTCCGATGCATTGCGCTATTTCCTTCTGCGCGAAGTCGTTTTTGGCCAGGACGGTTCTTTCTCCTTCGATGCATTGGTACAACGCTACAACGCCGATCTGGCCAATGGTTTGGGCAATCTGGCCAGCCGCACATTGACCATGATCTCGCGTTATTTTCACGGCGAGGCTCCCTACCCATCGCAGACCGCGGCCCGCAAATCCATAGATACCGACATCGCGGAAACGGCGCGCAAGACGATCGCCGATTTCAGCGCCCTCTTCGATCAGTACCAGTTCTCGCGGGCGCTGGAGTCAGCCTGGTCGTTGGTGGCTGCGGTTAATAAGTACATCGTTGAGACCGAGCCATGGACACTCGGCGAACAGCAGGACGAAATGAGCCGCTCCCGACTGGGCACGATTCTGTATACCAGCGCGGAGGCTCTGCGTGTCGTCACGGCACTGGCGCACCCTGTTATTCCGGATTCGACGGCGCGCATCTGGGCACAGCTCGGCTTGGGCGACATCAAACAATTCCCGCTGTCGGACCTCAAGTGGGGTCAACTCAAACTGGGGATAAAGCTTGGCACGATCGAGCCGGTATTCCCGCGTGCCGATAGAAGCACGATCGAAAGGATGCAGAAGATGGAAGAGCAGCAACGCTCGGGCCCGGCTGCGCCGGAACAAAAGCAAGAACCAGTCACCCAGGCGCAACCCAGCGCTCCTGCTGTGCAGACTGCCACATCTCCGGCCGCCAAGGCTCCGGTGGCGTCTCTCGATGGCAGAATCGGCATCGATGATTTCGCCAAGGTCGAGATGCGGGTTGGTCAGGTAAAACTAGCAGAAAGAGTGAAGGGTGCGGACAAGTTGCTGCGGCTCGAAGTGGACATCGGATCGGAAGTGCGGCAGGTTGTGGCTGGAATTGCCGAAGCCTATGCTCCCGAGACTTTGGTTGGACGTAAAGTCGTCATCGTGGCCAACCTTGCTCCTCGCAAACTTCGGGGACTGGAGTCGAACGGCATGATTGTGGCGGCTTCTGCGGAAGGCGGCAAGCCGGTGTTGTGCAGTTTTCTCGAAGACGTGCCCGTGGGGACGCGGCTGAAATAAATCGCGCCTCGCTCGGCTGGACAGGTCGGAGACCCGTCCCCACATAGATCTCGTCCCACACGGTTTTTGCCTCTCCATTATGTTCGTTGATTCTCACGCTCATCTCGAGGGAAAGCAGTTCCAGGCGGACCGCGAGCAGGTGATTGCTCGCGCGAGGGAAGCTGGGATCGAGCATATCGTCGCGATTGGCAACGGCGATGGGCCGGGGTCGCTCGATTGCGGCATCAAGCTCGCAGAACAATACGATTTTCTCCACACCACGGTTGGCATTCATCCGCACGAAGCTAAGCTTCCCACCGATGCCGACTTTCAGGAGTTGGAGCGACTGGCAAGGCATCCCAAAGTAATTGCCTGGGGCGAAATCGGGCTGGACTACTTCTATGACCACTCGCCTCGCGATGTGCAGAAGCGAGTCTTTCTGAGGCAAATGGAACTGGCCCGCGCCGCCAAGTTGCCCATCGTGATCCACTGCCGTCCGTCGAACAACAGCGACGATGCCTGGGAGGATTGTCTCCGCTTGATCAAGGAACATTGGAGTTCAAGTGGACTGGGCGGGATCCTGCATTGTTTCACTGGAACCATCTGGCACGCCAAACGTGCCCTCGATTTGGGATTTATGATCTCGTTCGCCGGCAATGTGACGTTTCCAAAAGCGCAGCAGATTCAAGATGCAACCAAAGAGGTTCCACTGGATCGCATGCTGATTGAGACGGACTCGCCCTACCTGGCACCTGTGCCGCATCGCGGCAAGCGCAACGAGCCGGCGTTTGTAAAGGAGGTCGCGAGGCAGTTGGGTGAATTGCGGGGACTCTCGACGGAGGAAGTCGGGCGGCAGTCGAGTAGCAATTTCTATCGTTTCTTTTCGCTGCCTGAAACAGTGAACTCCCGTTGACCGCGCGTCAAGCCATTTAAGAATGTAAGCTTGGGGTCGATCGTCGAGACATTGGAAATGTAACCGCAGACCCGCCGTTGTCGCGGCTGTGGGAGCGGCTTTTCCACAGCCGTTTCGCCGGCTGCGTTGTGTTTTCTCCTTGCTATGCGCAGCCTGGCTTTCCGGCATCACTCTCGGACTGAGCCGCCGATTCGCCCTCTCGTAAATGCGTTCCAGCTCCTGATCAATCACCTTCCCCAGTTGGAAGCTTGCGCACCGGCGTCCAGTTCTTCTGCTCTAGGTGCGCCTTGTCGTCTTTCTGGTAAGGACGTCCG
>DATEPX010000196.1:0-16309 GCA_035272945.1 Terriglobales bacterium | reverse complement strand
GTCCCTGTGCCGAGATCCTGCGTGCCCATGTTGATCGTCACGGAGCCGTCGGGCTGGATGGTGAGG
Source organism: Terriglobales bacterium (assembly GCA_035272945.1). GTDB lineage: Bacteria > Acidobacteriota > Terriglobia > Terriglobales > Acidobacteriaceae > Gp1-AA122. The sequence goes on along the minus strand of DATEPX010000196.1, from coordinate 16,243 downwards.
TCGCATTCGCTCTGATGTCCGCGCCCACCCCACGTATGCATGGACATACCGAGCCCGCGCTTGATGGGCCCAGGTGTTTTGTCGCCGCGCGGGTGCCAACGCTTAGACCAGCCCATCAATTCGTCGGCGACAGGAAACTCGTCCATGTAAATGTTGGCGCGCGGCCCAGTCAGCTCGATGTTCTTCTTGAAAAACTCGAGCGGGTTCATGCCGAGCTTGTGCGCCAGGTCGTCGAGAGCGGCCATAGTGATCAAGCAGGCTTGCGGATGGTTAGGCGCACGCCACGCGCGAGCCGGGCCGATGTTGTTGACGACTGCGGTCCACTGAATGCGATAGTTGGGGACACGATCGCGAATCAGATAAGGGATGGGGGGCGAACCGCCGCCGCCGGGCCCGCCAGTGCCCCAGCCGAACGAATCCCAGGCGGTCAGCTTTCCGTCCTTTTTCGCGGCCACACGCACGCGCGCGTAAGCTGAGGGGCGGCAGCCCGCAACTTCGAGTTCCTCAGCGCGGCTGAGCATCATTTTGACAGGGGCACCGCCCGCTTTCTTTGATAGCTTCGCGCTGTAGATCCCCCAGCGGTCTGGTCCGAACTTGCTGCCGAACCCTCCGCCGATGTTCTCCTGCACTTGCCGAATGTTGGCGGCAGGAATGCCCACGACCTCCGCCATCTGACCGGGAATGCCGGAGATGTATTGGGTGGACACGTGTGTCAGCAGGTGATCGCTATCGGTCCATTCGCAAACAGCGCCATGCGTCTCAAGGCAGCAATGCGTGATGACCGGTAATCCATAAAGCCCTTCCGAGATGACCACCTCGGGAGCCTGGAAAGCGGCATCCGCATCACCCTGCGTTTCCGCGGCGGCCGGTTTGTACCAGGCCGGAGGCTTCTTTTCGGCGGGCTTCTGCTTGGCCGATTTCACCGCCTTGGCGATGTCGGCCGGCATGCGGTCCAGCGGAGCCTCTTCCGGTTTGAAGGTGATGCCGCGCTCGTTAATTTCCTTCACCATCTGAGCGGTGGGTACCTGATTTCTAGCCATGTCTTCGAGATCATCGAGGCCCAGCGGACTGGTATCTGGCGGGATATTGTGAGGCGGCTCCTCGGAATCGATAACCAGATGCGGGAGTTGCTCGTAGTCGACTTTGACGGCGCGCACGGCGTCGCGCACGGTGGGTTCATCAACCGCAGCGATGGCTACGATTTCGTCTCCGGCCCAATAGATCTCGCTGCCGGGCTTCTGCACAATCTCGACAGCCTTTACGCCCGACATCTTCTCGGCTTCGCTGGTATTGATATTCTTGATGCGCGCGTGGGCATAGGGAGAGCGAACAAAGGCGCCGTAAAGCAAGCCCTTGGCGTTGTAATCGTATGTGTATTTCGCGTGGCCAGTGGACTTTGCAGTGCCATCGACGCGGCCCATGCGGCGGCCGACGTAAGTGCGCTCGTCTGCAGGTGGGTAGGCGTACTTGTCTTCGGCCGGCATCACGCATCTCCTTTCGAGGAAGGGGTAGCGCGAGACGCGATCATCGTCGTACCCGCATTGCCTTGCGGTTCTCGCCCGGTCATCTGGGCGACCACGCCGTGGATACCGCGGTAGGTTCCGCAGCGGCAGAGGTTCCCTGCGAGGCCGTGGGCAATTTCTGCGTCGTGGCCGTGAGGATTTCGGTCCAGAAAGGATTTGGCGGCGACGGTGAACCCTGGCGTGCAGAACCCGCATTGCTGCGCGTCATTGTTGACGAAGGCAGACTGTACAGCATGCGGCCGGTCGCCCCCGCCCAAACCTTCGGCGGTGACAATCTCTTTGCCCTGCGCTTCGATGGCCAGTGTGGTGCATGAATATACGAGGCGATCGTCGATCAACACGGTACAAGCACCACACTCCGCACGATCGCAGACGCGCTTGGGGCCGGTCACGTCGAAATGCTCGCGCAATGCGTCGAGCAGTGTGACGCGCGGCTCCAGTTCAGCATTGAACCGCTTTCCATTCACGCTCAATGTGACGGGAACCGCACCGGGACCATGGACAGCAACCTCCTGCCCCGCTACTTCGATGACCTTCGGTCCCGCGACTAGCGGAACCGATGCCGCAATGCTAGAAATTTTCAGGAAGTCTCGTCGCGAAAAGCCAGAGGATTTGTTGTTAGTGGTCATGTAGTCACCGCGTGGAATTAAATTTAATTGGAATTTATCATTATTCCGAGCGAGATTCTCTGTCAAGAGTCATTGCGTAGCCGTTAGTTTGATTTTTGTCTGGTCATGATTCAGAAAATTCAAATTGACCCATTACCATCCCTGAAGGAAAGCCTCACGGACCTAGCGCGCCTATTCCTCCGTGGTCCCCTTCACAACCAATGCAAGCGGCAGCTCACCGGACTGGGTCTTCACTCTATAGAACAGAATGGTGTGATCCCCGGAATCGGTGACAACAAGTGGAAACTGCTTGGCATCGGCGGGCACCAGATTGAATACCGCAGGATGCTTCTTGCTGGTCACTTGTTCGCTGAGATGAATCAGCTGATCGAAACTGTAGCTCTGAGCTGGATTTGTATCTGCCGCGGCGGGGACCAACAGCAGGAAGTCAGGGGTGGGCGAAGTGCCCAGATGATTGCCATCGTTCGGCTGTAGCTCATAGCGCAGGTTGTACGTACCGGGAGAAATGGCGTTGCCACGGGCATCGCGGGCGTTCTTCGCAAAATGGATAACACCGAAGAAAAGCGACGGTGCAAGAGGATACGTGGCATCCTCGCGAGTTTTGGCGCTGCTTTGAATTTGGGCAGGAGGCCAGAGGTCAACGGTCGAGCCGTCGTCGAGGGTCACGCGGTAGCCCTGTGGCGCGAGAGCTTTCTTCACCGCGTCGGCCACGGCTGCGTCAGTGCACGGCCCGATGGTCTCCACCTTGGGTGCCGCTAGAGCGCTGGCGCAAAGGACCAACAGGAGAAGGGCAGCAGTTTTCCAGCGCATATACCTCAGACGATGCTTTACGGTCGAAGCAAGAAATTGCTACACGCCTGCTTGGGTGCTGATGAAAAGCTCAAAACGTACAGCCTTAGAACGAGCCAACAAAGGCGCTGCGCTTGTCGTGCAACGTCCACGTCGCGCCCAAACCTTTGCCGCTATAGCTGTCGGTCGTAGCAACGGCGGCCATAGCATGACTGACCTCGGTCAGCGGAGGATAGAACGTCGACTCGTTGCCGCATAGGTGATCGTTCTCGTTGATGCTGCGGGTCTGGAGCGTTACGAAATCGCCGGCGCGAACAAGCGCGCCACCGTGATGCTCCTGGGCTACCTGCATGTCAATGGGCGCGTCGATGACGTTCACCACATTTGCGAGCAACTTGCCGCCCATGTGCCGCGCGAAAGCAGCGAGCGCGCCGCGCTCACGAGCGTCCGCCCGGTTATCAACGATCAGCACGGATTTCGCGGGATAGGGGTCGGCGTATGGATCGCCCAACGTAGCGTTGGCCTTCACGGCAGCGACCACACTGAACCCGTCCAGCTTCACGCCATCCCAACTGCCGGAACGAATATGCCACGCCAGGATGGCCTGATCGCCCGTCAGGCCGACCTCGCCATTGGCAAAGCACTGACCTGTATAGACGTCGGCGCTGCGGCTCTCAAGGTAATCGCCGGCGATCTTCGCTTCTGCGGAAGCGCAGAAAAGAACTGCAAGCGCGATCAAGAAGAAAGTTTTCGGAATCATTGTTCCATACCTCAATTCGAATTCTACCGCCCGGAGTCCGGCAGAATCAATCTATTCAAGGCTGCATTCGAGCCGCGATCAAATCAACTTCCTAACCATAAATTCACGCCCCGGTTCAAAAAGAAGATCCGTCAGGGAAACACAGCCATTCTTCGTGAGGACTTAACCTGCGGCTTCTTCGCGTGGGGGCGTGACTCGTTTTCCGGAAATGCAGGCCAGCGGTTGACCTGCCGTTCTGCGACACCATACGCTTCCTCGCCGCCTATTCCTGAATTGCCAAAGCGATGATATTCGACCCCGCAGCGACCGCTACGTACTGCTTGCCGTCAAACATGTAGGTCATCGGCGAGGCCCTCCACGCGTGGTTGGTTTGGAAGCTCCACAGAGGGTTGCCGCTCGTGGCGTCCGCCGCCATCAAGCCTCCACCTTCTTCCCCAAAGATTACCAACCCACTCGCCGTAGAGAGGGTGCCGCCCCAGGAGAGCGCAGGTCCCGGTTGGGTCAGTTCCCAAGCAATCGCTCCCGTGCGGATGTCGATGGCCTTCAGAACCCTCTGCGGCTTCGGATCGGGAGCCGTGCGTTGCGAGCCGCCCAGATATGACTTACCGGCTTCCCACTCTCCAGCGTCACCCTTGGTGTAGATACCGCATTTCTCAAACGTCTGTACGTAATACAAGCCAGTAGAGGGATTGAAGGAGGGCGAAAACCAGTTGGTCGCTCCATCCTGAGAAGGGCAGACCTTGGTGCCTGCCTCCGTCGGCTCCTGGTTCGGCAGCTTGATGGGACGGCCATCCGATCCGATCCCCCTTGCCCAAGTCAGGTTCTTGATAAACTGTTTCGCCAGGAGAGGTTTTCCGTTAGTGCGATCGAAAACATAAAAGAAGCCGTTGCGGTCAGCGTGCAGGATCAGTTTGCGGGGTTGGCCCTGCCAGTCCGCGTCTACCACAACCGACGTTTCCGTAGCGTCCCAGTCCCACAGATCGTGAGGGGTGAATTGGTAATACCACTTGAGCTTGCCGGTCTGGCGGTCCAGCGCCAGCATGCAATCTGAGTAGAGATTGTCTCCGATGCGATGGTCTCCGTTGTACTCCGCGCTAGGGTTGCCGGTCGGCCAATATATGATATCGAGCTCGGGGTCATAGCTGCCGGTGAACCACGTTGGCGCACCGCCGTGATCGACGTCCTTGCCTTTCCAGGTCTCCGAGCCTGGCTCGCCGCGTTTCGGCACGGTCCAGAACCGCCACACCTCCTTGCCGGTGTCCTGATCGAGGGCGGTGACGAATCCCTTAGCGCCATGTTCGCCCCCCGCAACGCCGGAAACAACGAGGGAGCCTGCCGGAAGCGGCGCGGACGTGGCGAAGTAGTTCTGGCGCCAGTCCGCGCTCTCTGTGTCCCAGAGTAGATCACCGGTAAAGCGGTCGAGGGCGATCACATGGGCGTGATCGGTCTCCAGAAAAACGCGCTGGCCGGCCACTCCGACGCCGCGGTTGAGTCCGGAATCGCCAACCATTCCCGGCGTGGGGGGCAGCTGGTAATGCCAGAGCTCGCGGCCGGTCCCGGCATCCAGCGCGAAGCATTGGTTCTGGGCGGTCACGTACATGATGCCGTCCACGACCACCGGCGTCACTTCCAGCCGTCCCGCGCCCGGAATCGTAGCCACCCACTTCGGTGCCAGCCTGGTGACATTGTTCTTGTTGATCTGCGTCAGCGTGGTGTAGCGGTTGCCGCCGGGATCGCCATTGTAGGTTGGCCAGTTCGTCTCGGAAGTGACCTCTCGAAAGAGATCTCCGGCACGGCGCAACAGATGGATGCGCTTATCATCGGTTTGCAGTTGCAGGTCCTCGAAACCTTCGCCGAGCACCTGCCCACCCAGTCTCTTGCCGTCGATCGTCTGAACGGTCATGTGCACAACAGGCCTCTCCAATGCGCGCTGTTGAATCGTGCGCAAGAACCTCAGCAAATAAGCCATCTCCGGATCGGCGACTTGGCTTGGAGGCATCCCTCGCGCGGGCAGGCCCTCCCGAATGAGTGCGGCAAGCTGCCGAGCTTCGCGGCTAGCCAGGCGGGAGGTAATCGGGGGGCCCATCGGGCCTCCGTTGCCGTCGGCGCCATGGCATGTCGCGCAGCGATTTTCAAATAATCTGCGCCCCGGATCGATATCCTGCGCGAGGAGGCTCCAACCCGCGAGGAGTGAACCCAAGACGAAAATTGAAATACGCATACAGTGACGCGTCCCAGGGAACCCACTGGGGGCGGGGCAAACGGGCAACAGACCGCCTGCCGATAACGTTTGTTGCTCACGGATAATTAGGTTCTCCTGAACTGTTTTGCGGCCTCTTTAATCGAGCGGAACTCTTCGCCTAGCATCCGGTGTCGTCGATTTCCTCGTTGTCTACGTCGCCGGCCCGCTCGATCAGCACGTCGGTAGCCTTCCGGTCCGCCATGGCGAAACAGGTCAAGGTGTTCGACACGGTGTAGTCGATGATTCGTTGTTTCATCAAAGTGAACAACCGGCCCGCCAACGAGCTCGGTTGCCAACAGGGCTGTCAGCACGCGCCGCATTCGATCCGTCATGATCCTAATCCTCACATCAACGCCAGAGCGGCTTGCATCATGGCTCTGGTATAGCCCACGTTGAATGCGAAAGCGGCATAGCCACCTCCCCCTGGATACGATGACCGGAAGTTGGGCCGTTCGCGGTCGTAATCAAGTCCGCGGGGATGCTCGGGGTAGATCAGGCGCGTATACTGCTGCTTCACCAGTTCTCGCATTACCCTAAACATGTCGTTCTCGCCCTCATCGATGAACACTTCGGTGTACCGCTCATTCGGCTTCTGCACCTTGACATTGCGGAAATGCACATGGTTGATCCGGTCCCGGGAAGCGAACCAGCGGCACACCTCGACAGGATCGCCGCCCATCTCTCTGGTCACGCCACAATCGAAGGTGATCCCATTCGAAGGGCTGTTCACTATGCCTATCAGTTTCTTCCAACCTTCGATCGCTCCCATGATCTGCTGAGACCCACGGCTGATCGGCGCGGGGGGATCGTTGGGGTGCAACGCGAGACGCACGCCGGCCTTCTCGGCCTCCGGAATCACGGCCTTGAGGAAATAGGTGATATTGGCCCACATTTCGTCGAGCGTATGGGCCCCTTCTTCCGCGAGCGGCGGAAGATCCTTCATCCGTTCGTAATCAAAGCCGGTCCAGCCCGCGCCAGCGCGCCCGTTCTCTTCGAAATAGCCCTCCATCGCCCGGTGCGCGTACCAGTTATATTCGATAACTGGCAGGCCGACCTTACCGGCAACCCTGATCGACTGGATTACGTTCTCGACGTCGCGATCCCTTCCGGGCCGGTTGTAGATGGCATTCGGAAAGCCTGTGATCATCAAGTTGGCCAGGACGAGCCCATTCGTCTTGAGGTGGCCCATCATGTCCTGGAGTCGGCTTTCTTCCCAGGGAATCGCGCCGCCACCGGAGATCACATGATTTACGCCGAGCTGACGGATTCGTCGGGCCGCCGCCGCGGCCTGGTCATTCGCACCAGCCGTGTTGTCCAGCGACCCGCCCAGCGCCGCCTCCAGACAAATCTTCGGCGTGTCCTTTCCTTCGAAGCGCAGTCCACCGCGAGCAGTCGCGCCGGAAGTGCCAGACAATGACAAGGCGGATGCGCCGTAAGTGGCGGGCATGGCCAGGGCCGCTACTCCGGCGGTCCTCAGGATCGTTCTTCGTGATGGTTTGTCCATGCGCCTTACTACACGAGGACGCCGACAACCTGTCAAGCGGAAATTGACAAGCTACTCTCTCCAGTGACTTCACGCTGTGACTCGGCGTCGTCGCCGGATGGCTCGCCGGCGCCGTTGCGCACGGTAGAAGGCGTCCACAGGGTCTCAAGCGTTACGAAGCGAACCGCCTCTCCATAGGATGCCGTAAGCTAAGAGCGATTCTACGGTCAATTTTCATGGAGGGCACCATTATGAACCGTCGTGAAGCAATACGTTCTCTCTCTTTCGCTGGCGGAGCGTCCCTGCTCGCGTCCCCACCTTCGCTGGCCGGAGTTCTCGCGTCAAAATCCGATGCGCTTTACGCGCAGGCGCTGAGAGGCACGGCGCCGGTGAAGATCCGGGACATCAAAACGATCCTCACGGCGCCGAATCATATCCGGCTGGTTGTCGCGAAGGTCGAAACGACCGAGGCAGGCCTGGTCGGCTGGGGCTGCGCGACATTTACACAGCGTGCGCTGGCCGTCCAGTCGGCCCTTGAGGATTATCTCAAGCCGTTTCTGATCGGGCGCAACGTCGATGAAATCGAGGACATCTGGCAGTCGAGTTATGTGAGTTCGTATTGGCGCAACGGACCGGTGCTGTTCAATGCCATGAGTGGCGTGGACATTGCCCTTTGGGACATCAAAGCAAAACGCGCCGGGATGCCGCTCTATCAATTGCTCGGCGGCAAGGTGCGGCACGGCGCAGACTGTTACTTTCACGCCAGCGGCAACAGTTTTTCTGAAGTGGAAGAGAACGCCCGGCGGGCCATGGAGCAGGGCTTCCGGCACGTGCGCGTGCAGGTCGCCACGCCCGGTTACGCCGGCTACGGGGCGCGCGGCAACGCGCCGGCGGAGGGCGCCCGAAGCGAAGTTGTCGGTCCGACCAGCCCGAGAGACATCTGGGAGCCGGCGCCGTACGTGCGGATGGTGCCGAAGTTATTTGAACACCTGCGCACCAAACTGGGCGACGATGTCGAGCTCCTCCACGACGTGCACGAGCGCGTGACGTTGAATCAGGCGATCAATCTGAGCAAGTCGCTCGAACCCTATCGCTTGTTTTTTCTGGAAGACCCGCTCCCGCCGGAAGACAACGATCATTTCCGCTTGCTGCGCCAGCAGACGACTACGCCGCTGGCCATGGGTGAACTGTTCAACACACAGCACGAATATGTGCCCCTCATCAAAGAGCGGCTGATTGATTTCATCCGCATCCACATTTCGCAGATCGGCGGTTTGAGTCCGGCGCGCAAGGTCGCCGCGCTGAGCGAGTTTTTCGGTGTCCGCACCGCCTGGCACGGACCAGGTGACGCGTCGCCGCTGGCGCACGCCGCGCAGCTGGCGCTCGAGCTGGTGAGTTACAACTTCGGCGTCCATGAAGGCAGCGGTTTCCCAAAAGAGACCCAGGAGGTATTTGTGGGCTGCCCCGAAGTCCAGAACGGCTACATGCTGGCGCAGGAGAAGCCGGGTTTGGGCATCGAGGTTGACGAGAAGCTCGCGGCGAAATTCCCGATCCCCGCTGGTCCGCCGAATTTCGATTATTCCTGGGGGACGACGCGGCGACGGGATGGCACGGTCATCCGGCCCTAACCGTTTTTCATTGGTGTGCCGCCGGATCGGTCGAATGTGCCCTGCGGCGAGGGGTCTTTGGCTGTGGGAAGCGAACCACCCTGAATGACCTCTTGTTCGTCACCGGAGCGATTCGCTGCGATCATTCCGACACTTCCTCTCTGGCACGGAGCTTACCTGTGAGCCGGGCGCGGCTGCGCCTGGCTATGCCCTCTTGACCGGACGGCCAATGCAGGGATTCACCTGCTTGCCCATCGGACCATCTCTCCTGTATGCACTTCACACGCTTTGCAGCGGGGAGTGGCAACGAGGTTTCCGCGGGATACCCGGCCTCCAGTTCAAAAGTCGATGCTCCCGGCATTCCGTGGCAGCAGATCGCGTTTCCTATCTGCGGATCTCTTAATGTATACCGACCGGGTATAGACGGGGACGGTGCTCCGTGATAGAGAATGGCGCAATCGCGCGTGTACGATTGAAGCGCGAATCGAGGCGAGGTCGGAATGAATAGACAGAACCGACGGGCTTTTCTTCAAAATTCTGCTGCGGCTGGAGCATTCGTCGCGATGCGCGGCGTCGCGGCGGCGAACAGTATTCCCGAAGCCCCCAGGAGAGATGGCAGCCACGGCGCCTCCGTCGTCGACACTCCACGGTACGACTTGCTGCTGAAGGGAGGCCATGTCATCGATCCCGCTAATGAGCGCGATGGAAGAATCGATGTTGCTGTTTCTGGCAGCAAGATCGCAGCAGTTGAAAAGGATATTCCCGCCGATCAGGCTGCCAAGGTGGTGGATGTCTCAGGTCTGTACGTCACGCCGGGGCTGATTGACATTCACTACCATATCGGGCAAGGAGGCGCACCGCTGAATTGGTTTGCTCCCGATTCTCCAGATCTCGAAGTTCCGCTCGCAACTGCTTCGCTCACAACCAGTCCACGCTGGCAGCTTGCACCGCTCGGAGTTCCAGCGGACTTAGCGCTGCAGTCGGGCGTAACGACAATAGTTGATGCAGGGACGGCGGGGGCGGACACCTTTCTGCAGGAAAAAGAAGAAGTGATCGATCAGGCGAAGGTGCGTGTGCTGGCCTTTCTGAACATCGTGGCCAATGGGATGAAAGGTGGATTGGAACAGAACGTCGATGCGATGGATGTGAAGCGCTGTGCTGATACGGTTCTAAGATATTCGGACATCATCGTGGGTGTAAAGACGGCTCACTACTGGCCTCAGAAACCCTTGGACGAACTGCATCCCAGTTGGGCGGCTGTGGATCGGGCCATCGCCTGCGGAGAAGCAGCAAAAGTTCCGGTGATGTTCGATTTTTGGCCTCGTCCAGAAAGGCCCTATGCGGACCTCATTCTCCAAAAAGCCAGACCCGGAGACATTCATACTCATGTTTTTGCGCAGCAGTTTCCGATCCTTCTGCCCGATGGGAAGATCAATCCCATCTTGCAACAAGCGCGAAACCGTGGAGTGATTTTCGATGTGGGTCACGGAGCGGGGAGCTTCTGGTTCCGAAATGCCGTGCCTGCGGTCAAACAGGGATTTGTTCCCGATTCCATGTCCACCGACTTGCACACCGGCGATTTCACAGTTCTCAGCATGAGTAATGTGATTTCCAAGTTTCTGAATATGGGCGTATCGCTGAGCGATTTAATCCGGCGTGCCACGGCGAATCCCGCATACGAAATTCACCGACCAGAACTGGGAACTTTGTCCGTTGGCCGGGAGGCGGACATCGCCGTTTTGGAAGAGTTGCGCGGTCATTTCGGGTACATTGATTGCGGTTACGCCAAGATGGAGGGAACCCTGCGGATCGTGGCGCAAATGACGATTTGCGGGGGGAGAATCCTCTATGACCCTTCGGGCCTCAGCATGGTCCAATGGGAGAAAGCCCGCCCGCAATATTTCAATCTTCCGATATTACCAGGCTCCCTTCGGAGCGACCGCCGACAACTACGCGAGAAATTAAAAAAGGAGGAAGCATGCCGGAATCTATCAGCCGTCGAAAACTTCTGCGCCAGGGGAGTCAAGCTGTCGCCGGAGGCCTGTGCATCGGTTGCGCCTTGCCTGCGAACGCCTCTACCCCTGCTGCCAGCGCCGTAGATTATCACCAGAGACTTGGAGTAACGCCCTTCATCAACGCGGCTGGCACCTACACGATCTTATCCGCTTCAACCATGCCAGATGAGGTGCAAGCGGCCGTCGCCTTGGCGGCAAAAAGGCCAGTTCATCTGTTGGAGCTACACCAGGCGGCTGGCGAGTACCTGGCCAAGCGTCTACGCTGTGAGGGCGCATTGGTAACTTCCGGTGCTGCCGCTGCAATCAAGCTGGCGACAGCAGCGTGCATTACTCGGGGCAACAAATCTGCGGTTATAAATATTCCCACGGAAATGCAGGGATTAAAGAACGAAGTTATCGTCCAAAAGGCGCATCGCTATGACTACGATCACGCGATTCGAGACTGTGGCGCACGCCTCATCGACGTGGAAACGCTCGATGAATATGAACGAGCCTTCTCGGAACGCACGGTAATGACACAGTTTTTCAATGCCGCCGAGGGAGGCCGGATCAGTAGGGAAGATTGGGTCCGCGTAGCCCACAAGCATGGAATTCCGTGCTTCAACGATGCGGCTGCCGATGTTCCGCCTATTTCAAATCTCTGGAACTATACGGAGATGGGCTTTGATTTGGTGGCTTTTTCGGGTGGAAAGGGTCTGCGTGGGCCGCAATGTACCGGGTTGCTCTTGGGGAAAAAAGATTTGATCGACGCGGCACAGCTAAACAATTCACCCAACTCAAACACAATAGGTCGCGGGATGAAGGTGGGGAAGGAAGAAATCATTGGTCTGGTTGCTGCCGTGGACTGGTTTCTTGAGCAGGACGATGCCCGCATGGAAGCGGAATATCGCAAGCGCGCCGCGCTAATCGCAGAGCGCGTTAAAAGCGTTCCTAGCGTAGAAGCAAGAGTTTTTATTCCTCCCGTTGCGAACCATGTCCCGCACCTGCTGATTACCTATGACATGAATCGAATCAAGGTCTCGGCAATTGAGGTGATGCAAAGGATGCGCGAAGGGACCCCGCGCATTGAACTGAACCCATCCACAGGCGGAGGCCCCGCCAGCATGGGTCTCGCGGGAGGCAGCAATGTAATCGTTGTGGGAGTTTGGATGCTGCAACCCAGTGAGGATGAGATCGTAGCGAGGCGTCTCCAAGAAGTGCTGCGGAGCGCGATGAAAAGCTAGAGCCAAAGAGCGCCTTAAGCAAAAGGGGGGCAATGAAGGTTTAATTTGAAATACTCTTGTGGAAATTTTCTAAACGTCCGTAGGAATAACATGAGCGATCTCGGGCTGGAAGACGTAAGTACCCGAGTCATTGGTGACGGTAGCGCGCCCCGCACCGGTGTCCGAGTTTCGGAGGACTCTCCGATATCCATCCAGGACGATCGACGCTCAAAGTAACTGGACAAAGCTTTAGTAGGAAGCAGGTTCCTGACTGAGATTTATGTTCTGATTTGACGCCAGAATCTTAACAACCATTGCCCGCTTCTGCCGTAACAGAGCGTGCGCTTTTGTACTGCGGTTCAGCCATAGGGAGATTATATGAAGAGACTTGCTGCTCTTTTTTTCTTACTTTGCTTCCCAGCCGCAACGATACTTGCGCAAAGATACGAGCCTACCTGGGCTTCCATTGACCAACGCGCGAACCCGGAGTGGTTTACCGAAGCGCGTTTTGGCATCTTTATTCATTGGGGCAGCTATTCTCTACCAGCTTATGCTCCTGTCATTCCCGGCAAGCTCGCCTACGCCGAGTGGTACTGGCACGCGATGACTAATGGCAGATACGATCCAAAAGCGAATGATCTCGAGAGGGGTACCTGGGCGTTCCATCAAAAATTGTATGGTGCCGATTTCGTTTACCAGAACTTTGCGGTGCAATTCAAAGCTGAGCTCTTTGATCCCCATCACTGGGCCGACGTTCTTGCCAGCTCGGGAGCGAAATACGTTGTCCTAACCTCCAAACATCACGAGGGATTTGCCCTGTGGCCAAGCAAAGAAGCTTCCGCCACATGGGGACGTCCCTGGAATGCGGTCGAGATCGGTCCGCAGCGGGATTTGTTAGGTGATCTTACCGACGCCGTTCGCCGCAAAGGCTTGCGCATGGGCTATTACTACTCGCTGTACGAGTGGTACAACCCCCTCTGGCTTTACAACAAGCCGCGGTACGTGACCGAGCACATGTTCCCGCAATTCAAAGACCTGGTCACGCGCTACAAGCCTTCGGTCATCTTCAGCGACGGCGAGTGGGAGATGTCCTCTGCCGACTGGCATTCTCCCGAACTGCTCGCATGGCTTTTCAATGACTCGCCCGTCAGAGATGAAGTAGTGATTAACGATCGCGGGGGCAGCGATACCCGCCACAAGCACGGCGGCTACTGGACGACCGAATACACCGCGGGCATGAGCGGGATCGACCATCCCTGGGAAGAGAACCGCGGCATGGGCGTGAGCTACGGCTACAACCGCGCCGAGGACCTCAGCGTCTATCACACCGGCAGGGAATTGGTTTTTATCCTGGTCGACACCGTGAGCCGCGGCGGCAACCTGCTGCTCGACATTGGCCCCAACGCGGATGGAACGATCCCAGTCATCATGGAGCAGCGGCTCAAAGAAATCGGCGATTGGATGAGGATCAACGGCGAAGCCATCTATGGCACCAAGCCGTGGAAAAATACGCGGCAATGGACGGCTGGCGAAGTGCCCAAGATCGAATACAACAAGGAATTCTCATCCGCGTACGATGTCACTAAGTTGATCGAGAAGCCTTCGAGCGGCAAAGCGTCTATCGAGGCGTTCTTCACCGCGAAAGGTAACGATATTTACGCCATCCTGCCGCACTGGTTAGGCCATAGCCTGGTCATTAAAGACCTGAACGCTGCCAAATCAGTCGCCCTGCTGGGCTCGCCGACACTAGTGAAGTTCAAGGCGATGAAATCAGGCCTCGCCATCGAGCTGCCAGATCTTCCTGAGGATCTTAGAGCCCAGCCGGCTTGGGCGTTGAAGATCACGCTGAACTAATCTTCGGGTGAGCGGCGCAGGCGGATTCCTGTGCACGCCTCCAGGGCCTGCTCGACGCGGCCGACCTTGTCGTGCAGAAAAATCCGCGCTACATGCTCGACCCTCCCAGCCGTGGCCAAATTGTCCAAAGCTGCGTAATGACACTGCGAAGTTATGCCAGCGGGCGCGGGCAGGCATTACGTGCCAATTCCGTGAGGAAATCGAGACGAGCGGCTTCTGGCCACATTCTCACTTCTTCCTGCCAGTTCGGTCCCAGACTCGATGGAAGAAGTTCCGCTCCAGTGTGAATCACGGCGAGACGCATTTGGTTGTTGGCGTCTCTAAGCAACGGCACGAGAACGTCTTTGAAGTCGTCCGACCCAGTAGTCAGCATCGCAGCCAGAGCGCACTGTTTGTGATGTCCGTCCTGCTGTGCATACCAAGCTCGAAGACGCTTTCCCACCTCTCCCCGGACTGCCGACCATACTGTAGGACCCGTCGGGCTCCAGCTCTCCGCTCGCATACGCATCGAGACCTAAGTCCTTTTTGAGGTCGCACGCGATCAGGCGGGGCCACTTCTGCTTGGCTAGTACCACCGCAAGGGCCTGAAACTTCATGCCGGCTCATCGATGATCAAATCGTCGAGAGCTTTTTCGATTTCACTTGTGTGCGGCATCTCGTTCCTCAAATCTATTCCGGAGGATTGACCTGCCAGCCGAGCTTCCGTATCGTTTCCACGGTCAACGCCGCTGCCGCCTGGAAGCACCACGGCTAGGCCATAACCAATGTCAATTCCTAGTCCGCGAGAATTCCGCCGGTAGTGCCACCGTGGTTGCATTCGACGCTGTTCCAGTTGCCAGGCACCTGGATACACCAACGGACTACGGATAGTGAGGGAGGTCGCCTGCCGAGTGGAGTCTTCGCTCATTACCCTGACCCCGGCGTAGATACCCTGGTTCAGGTACATCTGACAGAACGTCGCATAATCCCATGCAGTGGAAACCAAGCCACCCGACCCTCTGGGGAATGGGGCTTCATCTTCCTGGACGATTTCCCAGGCACCGTTTCTCCTTTCATAGACTGGCGAGAGTCCCCTCCTCGGTTGACCGCGCCAGTAGGAGTAGGTGTTGTTCATTCCGAGCGGCTTGAAAATAAAATCGGACAAAAAACGATCAATCGTCTCACCGGAAGCCACTTCAATAACAGCCGCAAGCGTGTTGTAGCCAGGGTTGCTGTAGTCGTACGAGGAGCCGGGAGCCTCAGCGGGACCGATTTCCGGAAAAACGGGCAACTCTCGCTGAAGCGTTGACCCATCTGGAATCTCAGCGTTTGTCTTGGCTATGAAGTTGGTCGGAATCCGAAATCCACTGGTGTGATTGGCCAGATTGCGAACTTTGATCTCTTGCGAGCGCCCTGCGAAAAAGCACGCACATGCCGGCTAACCGGATCGTCCAATCGCAGTTTGCCCTGAGCGGACAGAATCAGCGCAGCCGAAGCGACGACCGGCTTCGTCATCGATTGAATTTGAAAGGGCGTGTCCTTCTCCATGGGGAGGTTCTTCTCCCGGTCTCGAAGCCCAACGGCTTCATACACCACCACTTTCCCATGTCGTGCCACGAGCAAAACTGCCCCCAGAATATCTCCGCGTGCCGCGGCTCGGAATACATGCTCACGGCAGCTTTCAGGACAGGTCTCGACATACCGACTTCTTTTGGCTTGCCCATCGTCAGAACATGGTCCCGCGTCTCTTGGGCGTAAAGGGCGGTTGAGAAGCTGACCACAATGCCGAGCAGGAAGATGATCGGCCACGCGGTCTGCACATGAGCGCCAGCAGTCTTGGCGGGTTTGTCCATCGGTTTAGCTCGCGCCACGAAGAGTATACTGACAAAACGCACCCCGGGATAATCGCCGGAGCAGGGTCACTCTGGCAATCATGTCCGGATGACGGCAACCCGGAATTAATCTCCGACCGCAGATACCACGGTTTCGCAGACCGTCGCTTTATTTGTAGAGGTCGAGCCTAACGGTTTCGCGGACCGCTGGGGCACACAATTCGCCGATGGGGATAAATTGGGATAAAGGCTACGCTCGCCGGAGAGATTGGCAGTCGTCTCTAAACCCGAGAGCGCTTGATTTAGTGGCGGAGGAGGAGGGATTCGA
>DATEPX010000195.1:0-3562 GCA_035272945.1 Terriglobales bacterium | reverse complement strand
GCTTTCAGACACATCATATGCACCGCGTGTTCCTGATAAGCGGTCTCCAGCCAATGAAGGGCGTCCTCTTTCTTGCCTAGGGCTGCATGAATGTGAGCTAGACCGTAAGGAGTTACATAACGGTCCTTTGCGACATCCTGCAACTGGTCCAAAATCTTCTGAGCTTCCTGAGAATATCCGCCTGCTGCATATGCCTCTCCAAGCGTTGCGAGAAAGAGGGGGGCGCGTCCTGAAAGCTGTACTGCTTTCTCCATTGCAGCAATGGCCGACTGATGCTGCGACTTGTAGAGGTCGGCAGCACCCAGCCCCCAGTACGCCTGGAAAAAATTGGGGTCAAGCTCGAGCGCCTTCTCGAACTGTTCTTTTGCTTGATCGTACCGGCGGTTAAAGACAAGGATGAATCCTAATGTCTGGTTCATGATGGAATGTGGTTCCAGGCGAATGGCCCGTTTGAGCTCCGTGTAGCCCTCCTCGTAGCGTCCCGTTAGGCCGAGATAGAGACCAAACCAGTGGTGTGCGTGCGCGTAATGAGGGTTGAGTTCGATAGAGCGTTCAAATTCTCGCTCAGCGGCGCGGAAATCATGGTCGTAAATCAATGTTGCCCAGGCCAGCGAGGCGTGGCTTTCCGCTAGGCTGGGATTCGTTTCGAGTGCCTGAGCGGCCAATTCCTTTGCCTTGGCGCAACCATTCTCCGGCGAGAATATGCAAAGCCAACTCAGGTTGGATAAGCAATCGGCCAGGCCCGAATAGGCAGCCGCGTAGGTCTGATCGCAGTCGATTGCCTGCTGAAAGTACTGCATAGCCTTGCCGAGTCCTTCAGCGTTTCGCCGGTTCCAGTGATAGCGGCCTCTGAGATAGGCTTCGTATGCATCCGGCTCGACAGGGTGCACTTCGGCAATGCGTGCTTGATCGGCAGCGGTTATTTTGATCCGAATTTCTCGTCCGATGGATTGGGCCACTTCCGCCTGTAGTGCCAGGACATCACGCAGATCCCGGTCGTAGCTTTCAGACCATAGATGGGTCTCCTTGGAAGTGTCGATCAGCTGTGCCGTGATGCGCACTCGATCTCCGGAGCGGAGCACCGTGCCTTCCACAATCGCATCCACTTCCAATTCCCGCGCGATCTCCCGCAACGGTCTATGCACACCCTTGTACTGCATTGCCGTGATACGCGGCACAACCCGCAACCCACCAACCTTGGCCAAGGTAGTAATCAGCGACTCGGTCAGTCCGTCGGCGAAATACTCCTGTTCTGGATCGCGCGACAAGTTTTCCAACGGCAGGACAGCTAGTGCCTCAATCGGCCGAGGGCTACGATCAATCGTTCCGATGAAGCGATAACCCCTACGGGACAGTGTTTCGATCAGGCGAGGTTTTTCGGCCGAGTCTCTGAGGGCCTCGCGGAGGCGTCGGACGGCGTTGTAAAGGCCTTGCTCGAAGTCAACGAAAGTGTCTGCAGGCCAAATCCTATTTCGCAGTTCTTCCCGCGTGACGAGCTGGCCGGGATGCTCCAAGAGCATCTGCAGAACGTGCAGGGGTTGTTCCTGAAGGTTGATCTTTGCGCCCCCGCAGCGCAGTTCCCCTGCACCGAAATCTGCCTCGAATACTCCAAAGCGTACCGTCGTCCGCGCTGAACGCACGCCAGCCACAGTGCGCACCTCTCTATGAGAGCGGAGTCTAGCACCGTTCAAACCTGGGCGCAGCCCATACTTAGTTCGCGCACGGGGTTATGGGCAGAGAAAAAACAGAAAAAAAGCAGATCGCCATTATGGACTCCGCAGGCAAAGACGAGCAAGAGTACGTATCGCAAGTCCAGCGTGAGGAGGGCGATCATGAATCGTCAAATGAGAAGAGCAGTTCAGCTTGTCTTTGGATTTCTTTTGAGCTTCGGACCTTGGTCGTTGCCAGCTGTATTCGCTTCCGTGGCCTGTACTCAATTTGCGATTCAGACTATTTCTCCATCGAACACCACAATCGTATCCGCTATACCTCAATCGGATCCTGTCCCGTACTGTGAAGTGCTCGGGTACGTGACCACACTACACCCTGGCCCAAATCAGGTGAATTTCGAGTTGAACCTGCCAACGCTGGGGAATGGACGTTTTCTGTTCATTGGGAATGGCGCTTTCGCCGGGGGGCTAGGCTTCCCCGAAGTTTTCCCTGATTTCGAGGATCTTCCGGCCTTGACCCAGGAAGGTTTTGCGATTGCATTCACTGACACTGGGCATCAGGGCAGCTTCCTTGATGGTAGCTGGGCGCTTTTTGATCAGGCCAAGCAGGACGATTACTTGTTTCGAGGAGTGCACGTCACCGCAGTTTCGGCAAAGACGATCACCAACAACTTCTACGGTCGGCGGCCGCGTTCGTACTTCGCAGGATGCTCGGATGGCGGGCGCGAAGCACTTGTAGAGGCCCAGCGCTATGCCGCCGATTTCGATGGTATCGTAGCCGGCGATCCTGCCATTGGCGCTGTTATTGCCGGGTTCAATTGGAATCAGGAACATCTGACGGCCGACGCGAACAACTATCTCCCTACAGACAAGCTAGCACTCGTGGACGCGGAAGTGCTGAAGAGTTGCGATACTGCCGATGGTGTTGCTGATGGCCTTATCCAAGACCCACGAATGTGCTCGTTCGACCCCGCAAGGCTGCTCTGCTCGTCAGGCGACAGTTCAGATTGCTTAACTTCAGGGCAGGTTGCGTCGTTGAAAGCTGTGTATAGCGGCGCTACGAAGAGGGATGGCCGTACTATCTACCCGGGTCTTAGCGAGAGTGATTCCGCAGGAGACGGCAGCTGGGGCACCTGGACAATGGGACTTGTCCCACCGGATGCGCCGGGAACGCCCGAGCCGTGGAGCGATCTCGCGCTGGCTCCTTGGCAGTTTCTCATAGAGGATCAGATCCTGAAGTTTTTCGTCTTCGGGGACCCTGCGTACAACTCGCTCAGTTTTGACCTTAACAGCGGCGATCTCAGAAAGATGCAGATGGTTTTGAATCGGGGCGGAGCGGAAGGTGCAAACCCGGATCTATCTTCTTTCCAGAAACGCGGCGGCAAATTGATCATTTACCACGGTTGGAGCGACCCGGTTGTTTCTCCACAAGCAACGATTCGGTACTACAACTCAGTTATTCAACAGCAGGGCGAACTTAATCGCACTGAGCAGTTTGCTCGGCTGTTCATGGCTCCGGGTATGCAGCACTGCATTGGCGGTGGCCCCGGTCCGAATGTTTTCGATCCTCTCTCGTCATTAATTGATTGGGTCGAAAGGAATGTGGACCCGAAGAAGATCGTAGCCGCACATTTCCAGGACAACGACCCCAGCACTGGGATCGTCACACGAACGATGCCTCTTTGCCCTTATCCCAAAACAGCTGTTTTCAAAGATGGAGACGTAAACCAGGCCTCGAACTGGAGCTGCCATCGCGCAGAGGAGTAAAGTCCAGGGCGATCACGCGAATGTAAATTGCTGCGACGCATGATTGCCCGTGTTTCCTTTGGGTGCGAGTCAACTAGATAACTTCCGGATGGTCGCCCAACCGAAACTATCCACAAACGGGCTTC
>DATEPX010000194.1:0-31262 GCA_035272945.1 Terriglobales bacterium | reverse complement strand
CGGTAGCGTGTTGTCAATCGACCCTGTGGAACACACCATCGATATTAAGAAAACGAGAAAGACTGCTGAACTGCATCCAACTGCGGTGTACGTCTGGGAGCGGCCGCTTAAGGTGAAGGAGCAGACGGAGGCGCTTTTCCGGGTCGGCGAGTGGGTGGCGGCGAATGGTATTGAGGCTGCCGGAAGATATCGTGCGGGGCGAGACTTGCTGCTGCGGAAGCGGCCGCGCCTCGCGAGAGGCGAAACGCTGGAGCCGCTGGCCGGCGAGGGCCCCAAGAGCACAGCTTGCCGGATCGTATGTGCGCTGGAAGATTCTGTGTTTGCGATACAGGGGCCGCCGGGCGCGGGAAAGACGTTCACAGGCGCGCGAATGATCTGTGAGTTGGTGAAGGAGGGAAAAAAGATTGGCATTACCGCCTTGAGCCACAAAGTGATTCGGAAGCTGCTCGAAGAAGTGGTGGGTGCGGCGAAGGAAGGAAACCAGGAAGGTGTGCGGTGCATCCAGCGGTCGGACGTGGAAGAACCTACCGAAGCGATTGCCGTCGCCAGGAAGAACGAGGAGGGGTGGGCGGCGCTAGAATCCGGCCGAGCAAAGGTGTTGGGCGGGACGTCGTGGCTGTGGTCGCCGGAAGCAGCTTTCGAAGCAGTGGACGTGCTGTTCATCGATGAGGCGGGACAGATGGGGCTGGCGGATGTGCTCGCGGTGTCGCAGGCTGCGAGGAGTCTTGTGCTTATCGGCGATCCGCAGCAATTGGAGCGGCCACTGAAGGGGAGCCATCCGGATGGGGCGGAAAAATCGGCGCTAGAGCACCTGCTGGGTGACCATAAGACGATTTCGGCGGACACGGGATTCTTGTTGCCAAGAACGTGGAGGCTACATCCGACAATCTGCGAGTTCACTTCGGAACTTTTTTACGAAGAACGATTGCAGTCCGAAGTATTGACGCACAGTCGTGTGCTGGAAGGACACCCGTGTCTGAACGGGGCCGGCTTGTGGTTTGTTCCCGTGGAGCACGAGGGGAATCGGAACTCCTGCGCAAAGGAAGTGGAAATAGTGGCGCGGATTGTGGAGGGATTGCTAAAGCCGGAAGTGCGATGGTTCCGAGACGCGGACAATAGGCGGCGGCTAAAGGAAGACGATATCTTGATTGTGGCACCGTATAACGCGCAGGTAGCGGACTTATCGGCCCGGCTGCAGAAAATGCGGATCGGGACGGTGGACAAATTTCAGGGGCAAGAGGCACCCGTGGTGATTTATTCACTGACGACGTCGTCGCCGGAAGAAGCCCCGCGGGGAATGGAATTTCTTTTCAGTTTGAATCGACTGAATGTTGCAACTTCGCGGGGAATGTCGGCGGTTATTGTGGTGGGGAGCCCGCGTCTATTCGAGCCCGAATGTCGCACCCCTCGTCAGATGCAACTGGCAAACGCGCTGTGTCGCTATCGAGAACTCGCGACCATCGTTGATGAAGCAGATTTGTGAGCGATTCAGAAAGGCTCCACTGAAGTTCCGCAGGTTTCATGATTCGCTTGTGGTTCGAAATAGCCCTCACTCGTAACGCAAGGCCACCATGGGATCGACGCGGGTGGCGCGGCGCGCGGGCAGGTAGCTGGCCAGCAACGCGACAACCTGCAAGATCAGAGATACGGCAGTAAACGTGATTGTGTCGGTGGGGCGCACACGGAACAGCAAAGAGGAGAGCAAGCGCGTGGCCGCTAACGCGCCGACCAGGCCTAGAGCCAGTCCGATGCCGGCAAGGCGCATTCCGAAGCCCAGCACATCCCAAGCAATCTGCACTTGCGATGCACCAAGCGCCATGCGAATCCCGATGTCGCGCGTGCGCTGAGCTACAATGTTTGAAAGGACTCCGTAAATTCCGACTGATGAAAGTAGTAGAGCAGTGCTGGCAAAAATGGCCAGCAGGAAGGTATCGAAGTGCGACCGCTCGAGCGTGCTGGAGATTTTCTGCTGCATGGTGGAGAGCCGATAAATCGGCACAGCGGGCGCGACGGAGGCCACTACACTTTGCAACTCGTGGACTGGCACCACGCCCCCGCGAGTCCGCACCACCAGGTCCATGGTGCGTCCAATCCAATCCCATGCACTGGGCGGCATTTGCGCAATCGGGATGTAAAACTCCGGCTGGACCTGGTGGTCGAGACCCCATGCGCGCACATCCGCCACCACTCCGACGACCTCGTGCCACACCGGGTCCATACGGCCTTTCGGTCCGGCCTCACAGCAAACGAATCGCCTGCCGATGGGGTTTTCGCCGGGCCACATGGTGCGAGCAAGAGTTTCGTTGATGATGGCAACGAGAGTGCGGTCTCGCGTGTCTTGGGGAGTGAAGTCGCGGCCGGCTCTCAGTGGCACGCGGGCGGTGGAGAGATAGCTGGGCGAGACGATTTGCAGTTGCGAATTCACGAAATTCGCCGGGTCAATTGCTTGGCCTTCGGCGAGCAGGCCATTGCTGCCTCCGCCGCCAGCAAGTGGAGCACGCGAAACGACCGCAACCGACTCAACGCCAGGCAAAGCCGCCGCGACCGTGATCATACGTTCAAACGTTTGCCGCGCAACGGTGGGATCGTGATAGCCAGGATCGGGGAGTCCGACGCGCCCGACAACGACGTTGGAAGTATCAAAGCCCGCATCGACATGCGACACCAGCAGCGCGCTGCGGACCAGCAGTCCAGCACCAACCATCAGAATTAAAGCCAGGGACACTTCTAAGACTACCAGGAGACTCCGGACTCGATCGCGAGCGCCCCCGGACGTGCTGGAGCCCAGCTTGAAGACCTCGTTCAGACGAGTCGAAGCGGAGCGAAGGGCCGGAGCCAGTCCAAAGAAAAAGCTGGAGAAGAGAGCAACCGCACAAGCGAAGGCGAGCGTGCTGGCGTCGATACGCGACTGATCCAGCCGCGGCATTTCGGCGGGCCCGTGGGCGATTATCCAGGATACGGCCCAGTACGCGAGCAAAACACCAACAACACCGCCGGCAAGCCCGAGCACGAGATTTTCCGCAAGAAGCTGGCGTACGATGCGGTTCGGCGAAGCACCCAGCGCCGCCCGCATGGCAATCTCTTTTTGGCGAGAGCGAGAGCGGGTCAGCTGCAGATTCGCAATATTCGCGCAGGCAATCAGCAACAAAAAGCCGACGGCGGCGAGCATCATACGCAGGCCCAAGCGCTGGTCGCCCAGCAGCGCGGTAGCGAGCGGCTGCAGGCGAAAACCGCGGTCCTTATCGTCAAGCGGGTACTGCTGCTGCAGGCGTTGGGCAATCACATGGAGCTCCGATTGGGCCTCCCCTAACGACCCACTTGCCTTAAGACGACCCATCACATTCAGATAATGGTCATCGTGATCGGCCAGCTGCTCCGCGGTGTAGGCCGCCGGAATCCAAAGATCAGAGTTGCTTAGCAATGGATCGAAGCTCTTGGGCATCACGCCAACCACTGTGGTAGGCATGCCGTTGATGCGTATTGGCTGGCCGACGACGGAGGGATCGGCATGAAGCCGCGTGCGCCACAACCGCTCACTGATGACCACAACACGCGCCTGACCGGGCTGGTCCTCAGCGGCTGTGAAGAAGCGTCCGGCGATGGGCCGCACTCCAAAGGTCGGGAAATAATCCGCCGTAGCGATTTCGCCATCCACGCGCTCCGGGAGTTCTCGTGCTTCGAGGTTGAAACTAGCATTGTTCGAGGCGCATAGCTTGGCGAAAGAGGTACTCTGTCTTTTTAGATCGGCGAAGTTGCCGACTGAGACGCCGGGGAAAAGATCCCGCCACTGCTCTTGCAAATACACCACGCGAGAGGGATCTTCCATGGCCAGCGGCCGCATCAAGACCGCATTGACGACGCTGAATATCGCGGTCGTGGCACCGATGCCCAGAGCCAGTGTGAGTACGGCGACAACTGCGAAGCCCGGACTCTTCGAGAGGACACGCTGTCCGTAGTGAAGATCCTGCATCATTTCATCAGCAAAGCTGACACCGCGCGCCTCCCGGCCTTCCTCTTTGACGCGCTCGATGGCGCCGAACTCAAGGCGAGCGCGGCGCAGCGCTTCCTGGCGCGATAAGCCGCTGCGAACCAAATCGGCGGCGAGCGCCTCGATATGAAACCGGAGCTCCGCATCCATTTCGCTTTCCATACGAGCACGATGGCCAGTCGCCCGCAACCAAGAGCGAAGCCGGCTCCAAAAAATCACACTTCCTCCGGTTTTGTGCCCAGGATTCCTGCGATAACGTCCGCCATGCTGTTCCAGTTTTGGGTTTCCGCCTGCAACCGGCGCTTTCCGGCCGCCGTGAGCCGGTAATACTTGGCCTTGCGCTTGTTTTCCGACTCGCCCCATTCACTGGTAATCCAGCCCAGGTGTTCCAGGCGGTACAGTGCCGGGTACAGCGAGCCTTGTTGAATCTCCAGCCGATCTTTCGAAATCTGCTGGATGCGTAGCAGAATCCCGTAGCCGTGTAGCGGCCCCAGCGAAACGGCCTTGAGGATCAACATGTCGAGGGTGCCTTGCAGAAGGTCCAGTTGTTTGCCCACGGAAACGATCTCTCCTAGATGAGCTAGGAATATAACCCTTCTCTCCTAGACTGTCAAGGAAAAGGCTGCGGTTGCCCGTGCCCGGTTACCGGACATGTCCGGTTTACTTATCAGATGAGCTAAACATAAGCCCGGGTGTCAATTGCTATTTATCGGTGCGGGGTTGGTGTACCAGCCCGGACGACTCTTGGCCTACAGTCCTTGGTGTGGCGCTCCTACTTCCACGAGCTGGTAATTGGCAGCTCGAGCGGCTCGCAGATCGAGGGTACACAGTCCTCATTTTCTGTCTTCGTGTTGCTTAAAAGCGCCGAAGCATCCGGCGTTCCGTTAGCGGGCGTTGAGAAGGTTTCAAATTACGTCGCGGCCAAACACTGCAAGTACATCCTTAGGGCTCATGTGCTCCCCACATGGGGCGCCGCGGCCCTCGACGAGAGGTTCTCCTGGGGAAGCTGTTTCAAGGTGGCGGAGCGTAACAAGCTTTAGCGGCGGGCGTCAAGGTAGATGCCATTGTAGTTATAAAATGTCTGCTAGGCAGTCTGCGCCAGGATTCCAGCAGTGCGAGACTGTGCGGTTGCCGTTGATTCCGCAGTTTCGCTTTTGCATACGGCCAGCCCGCACATCATTGCACCACCTATTTTAACCACCTATTTGGTTGACATTTTAGGTATCGAAGGCGCAAGGTACATATTCTAAAGTTGCTCAGCGCTGAAGAGCTTGCGCCAGCACATGTCGAATATTCCGCGCCTGAGAACTTGATGTGTTTGTCGATCAGCAGGGTTGCTCGGATTAGCGAGCGGAGCACATTTTCAGTCTCTGTGGCGGTCGCTATGCCTAACCGCCAAGAACAAGCGCCAAGCAGACGCGCGAACCTCCCAAAATGGTGGTTTACATGATGGATCTTGGTCCAGGCCCGGTCAGCATCCAATTGAATGTAAATAACCAAGCACAGTCCATAAACTGCGAGCCGTGTCTTACCTTGCTCCAAGTGCTACGCGAGAAACTAGGCCTCACGGGAGCGAAGCAGGTGTGCGATCGCGCAACCTGCGGCGCATGTACCGTGCTCGTGAATGGCAAGCGGGTGTACTCCTGTTCGATTCTGGCTATCGATGCGCAAGATGCGAAGATCGAGACCGTCGAATCGCTTGCGCCAGACGGCACTCTTGATGCTTTGCAGCAGGCCTTTGTCGCTGCTGACGCGTCCCAATGTGGATACTGCACCCCGGGGTTCATCATGTCGGCGACCGCATTTCTGGCCGACAATCCTTCTCCAACCAAAGAGGACATCCGGAAGGGTATGTGCGGAAACCTCTGCCGATGTGGCACCTACGCAGGGATCGAAGAGGCACTGCTGAGCATGTCCAAGACTCCCAAGACATCCGCAATGGCAACGGAGGGGAGGAAGCGTGGCTGACTACTCGTGGCCTATAGCCGGCAGCCGGACTACCATCGGCACGGACGTCACCCGCATCGACACGCCTCTCAAGGTGACCGGTCGCGCGGCTTATACGACTGATGTGCAAGCGCCCGGAATGTTATATGCCGTTACCGTGGGATGTCCTTACGCGCATGCAAAGATCATCAGCATTGACACTAGCGCGGCTGAAAAAGTCCCCGGCTGTAAGGCCGTCACGGTCATCCAGAAACCCGGCACGGAGATCTTCTGGGCAGGCGATGACGTCGTGGCGGTAGCGGCTGTCGATGAACTATCGGCACAACTGGCTGCCAAAGCCGTGAAAGTGCAATACAGCGAATTGCCGCATCTCGTGCTCGATGCCAGTCCGCACCCTCCTGACGGTTTTGCCCAGCCGATGAAACCGGAAGTGCAGGGTGATCCTGACGGCGCGTTTGCCAAAGCAGCGGCTGTTGTGCAGGCAACTTACTCAATGCCAGTAATCACACACTGCTGCCTTGAACCTCACGGCAGCGTTGTCGCTTGGCGCTCAGGAGCATTGGATGTGCACATTTCCACTCAATCGGTATCGGGAATTGTGACACAGATGAGCAAGGCACTCGGAGTGCCCGCTTCCAAAATTCGTGTCCGCGCCGAGTTTGAAGGCGGCGGCTTCGGTGCGAAACTCGCGGCAGACCGCTGGGGCTTAGCCGCTGCACAGCTTTCCAAACTTGCCGGAGGGCTCCCGGTACGGTTGATCGTCAACCGTCGAACCGAACAGGAAACGGGCGGTTGCCGGCCATCGGCATACGGGACGATAAAGCTCAGCGCGGACGCAAAGGGCAATCTCACAGGCTGGGAGTCCGAGACCTGGAGCACCGGCGGCGTCACGGGCGGCGCTGATTTTCCCGTGCCTTACTTGTTCAACGTTCCAAACCAGCGCAAACAGCACACCACCATTATCAACAACATCGGCAGCGCCCGGTCGATGCGAGCGCCGCGCCAGCCTCAGGCTTGCCTTCTGACGATGTGCGCGCTAGAAGACCTTGCCGCTAAGCTCGGCATGGATCCGCTCGATCTTGTGCTGGCAAACATCGCGCTGACCGGGCCGCGGGCCAAGATTTACCAAGAAGAGTTTTCTGTGGCGGCCAAGGCCATGGATTGGACGAAGCGGTGGCACCCGCGTGGAAAAGGCAGCGCAGGGCCCATCCGCCAGGGTTTGGGGCTTTCCTTCCACACCTGGGCTGGCACTGCCCATCCCGCTGCCTGCAGCTTGACGATCAATTCGGACGGCTCGGTCGCTGTTTCCGCGGGCACGCAAGACATCGGTACGGGAACGCGAACCGTCATGGCAATCATCGCTGCCGAGACTTTCGGGCTTCAAGTCGGAGACATTGAGATACAAGTTGGGGACAGTTCGCTATCTTCCTCAGCTGGTTCCGGCGGTAGCGGGACGGTCGGCGGGATGGGATCGGCGACGCGGCGTGCCGCGGTAGACGCCCTTCAGGCACTGTTCGCGAAGATCGCCCCAGCACTGCATGCAGATCCCAGCAAGCTGAAAGCCGCAGGTGGTAAGGTCACTGATGGACAGTCGACGGTCACCTGGAAGCAAGCGTGTGCCGCAATCGGCGCATTACCCATCACCGCAAGAGGCGTGAACCCCGGAGCCGGAGCGCTGAACGATAGTGGTGTCGGCGGCGTACAAATGGCGGATGTTTCCGTCGACGTTGAAACGGGGGTTGTCAGCATCAACAGGCTGGTCGCCGTCCAGGACTGCGGGTTGATCATCAACCGCAAGGCAACCTTGAGCCAATGTTATGGCGCGCTGATCATGGGCGTAGGGTATGCGTTGTTCGAAGAAAAGATAATGGATCAGAACCTGGGACGAATGCTTAACCCGAACGTCGAGTTCTATCGGCTATGTGGGATCGGGGACATCGGCACGCTCGAAGTTCATCTGATGTCTGGGAAGGGATACGATGAACGCGGCATCGTGGGCTGCGGTGAACCGCCCGTTATTTCGCCCGGTGCCGCGATTTCGAATGCCGTCGCGAATGCCATCGGCGTCCGCGTGCCGTCGCTTCCTCTCACTCCTGACCGGGTACTTGCCGCGCTAGGTGTTCCGTCATGAATCCGTTCGTCTACCTGAGTCCGGCAGACCAAGATTCAGCTGTCGCACTGCTGGAAAATCAATGGGGAAACACCGAGATTCTGGCGGGCGGAACTGACCTGATCGCCTTGATGAAAGACGATATCGTCACCCCCTCCCGCGTACTAAACATCAAGAAGATCGCGGCATTGAACACCCTGGCCGTGGATCAGAAAGCCGGACTTCAGGTTGGCTGCCTTGTTAGATTAGACGAGATAGCCCGAGATGCTGGTGTGCTGCAGTCGTATCCAGCGCTGGCAAGGGCCATCGCGGATGCTGCCAGTCCGCAGATCCGCAATATGGCCACCATCGGCGGCAATCTTTGCCAGCGGCCACGGTGCTGGTATTTCCGTAACGGTTACGGGCTCCTGGCTATCGATTCAAGCGGCAAGTCTCTCGTACTACAGGGCGACAATCGCTATCACGCCATCCTCGGGAATAGCGGGCCGGCCTACTTTGTGAGTCCATCGACAATCGCTCCGGTGTTGGTTGCCTTGGGCGCGACGGTTACGATCACCGGGCCGAAGAATTCGCGGACCATCGCACTCGAGAGTTTCTTCCGTGCGCCGAGCTCGGAACAGGAACGCGAACACGACCTCGAACCCAACGAACTCCTGACCTCCGTGCATGTGCCTCCGCCAGACGGATCAGCAACCGCCTACTATGAAGTTCGTCAGAAGCACGGATTTGATTGGCCAGTGGCTACTGCAACGGTGGCGTTGTCGACCATAGCCAAGAAAGTGACGGCAGCGTCGATCGTCCTAGGACATGTCGCTCCAACTCCTTGGCGTTCGAGGGAAGCGGAAAACCTGCTTACGGGACAAACCTTGGACGAGAGTATTGCGGCCTCGGCGAGCGAGGCAGCTTTGAAACCAGCCAAGAGCCTTGGCCAGAACGGATACAAGATTCAGGTTGCCAAGGTTGCCCTGAAACGAGCCATACTACAAGCTGCAGGGTTCGACGTTCCACCTTCGCACCCTGCGCTGGCCTAGACTATGGACAAACGGCCGATGCTCACGCACGCGGAGCGATTCAATCGCAATCATAGCGATCTCTGTCCGGCACTTACTTGGAAAGGACAGTTCACGCCCGCTGCACCCGACCCCAGCGTTCCCGCCACCACTGATCATCAGTATTGGTGTGTCTACACGCAAACATGCATCGGGCCGGACAATCAGATAGTTGAACCCTATGTTTGCTCCAACCCGAAGCGGAGCTGCCACCAGACGGCAGTGCGCCTGCACCAATAAGCTCCAACGCTGTAGCGTGATGGAGAGAGAGGCACGCCCAGCAAGCAGGAGGAACGGTTGGCTACGGCGAGCGCCTGAGAAGCGTTCTGGAGGTACAAAGCAACTTCCGACCTAGCCCTGTTTGGCCGAGTCGCGATTCGAGCCGTCATCGCCAGCGGCCCACCCGTCAGGCGCAGGGTGGGTCGTCCTAATGAACTCCTTCAGTAATTCGTTCTGCACCGGCTTGTCCACCGCCGGAGTGGGAACACTCATCCCCGTGAGCTGTAGAGGGACGGGCAGGGACTTGATTTCCTCCAGATAGTCGCAAGGCCCAATCTCCAGCATGGTACAAAACGAGCAAGATCCGCCGGGACGGGTTAAGTGTTTTGTAGCCGGATTGTATTGGAAACGTCCCGCTTGGGCGCTGGCCTTAAGCTTTTGGATGACCCTCGGCTTAGCGGTCGCCCAGCTGGCCGGATCCCCCGTCGGATGGGGCGCGAAAATGACCTCCGCATCAAGCTCCGTGCCGTTCGGAAGATCGCCGTACTTAAGCCGGATGTCGCGATCAAGCAACGCCGTGACGGGATCATTCACACTGGGATTGCCAGCCGAAAAGCGCCCCTTGAGAGCTCCCATGAAGGCGTTCGCGGTACTCTGGCTAAACACCAGAAGCAGTGTAGGCAAGCTTTGGAATAGTTGCCTGAGGAAATACTGCCTGGTGTGAAAACATTCCTCCACGATGCCAGCCTGCTGTGCCAGAGTCATTGGAGGTAGGCTCGGGTTGCTGGGATCGGCTCTGGTAGTCCACTTCGCCGAAGGACAGGCGATCATGTTGCCGTAGGAGAGGTCTTCCCCAATCGTGAGCTTGTGGTCGGCGGGGAGACTCAATGCCACAGCCACTTCCTCAAGTAGCGACTGGTAGGCCTGATACATTTTCTGATCCTGCAATTCCACGCGAATCGTTCGCAGTCCATGGTCGTCCTGGGGGACGGCAAGTTCCAGTTTCGATCCCGGGGGAGCGTCTTGAGGACCTCCTCCGAAGGCCGTATAGTCGGCCTGTGGAAGTTGCAGCTTGGCGACTTCGCGATAGCGAAAGTAGTGCGCATATTGTTTGAAATCGTCAAACATCGGGTTGATGGAGTTTTGAGTGTTGGGCCACCAGCCGGGCAGGTTGGGGTTGATTCCCACGGCCATCAGTGGCGCTTTCCGGCAACCGCTCAGTAACTCAGGGATCAGAGGCGCTCGCCCCAAGTATTGGCTTTTTTGCAGAATGCCGCGCTGCAGAGGAGGTCCGGAGGTTTCATAGTCATAGCTGTGATAGGTACCCCAACTTCGGAAATAGGAACAGGGGTGTGGTTGTTGGCCTGGTTCCTGGGCCACGCGAAGTGCGTTGCAAGGCATCACTTCAAAGACTAATTCGACTTCCGTTGGAACTCGGCTGTCGCTCATACACTCCAGCTACAGTCCGGCGATGATGCCCCAGCAAGCCAGAGCGCTCATGACGGTAGTCCAATAGCCATAGCCCTTGTAGTAGTAAACTGCCCACATGACCTGCAGACTCTGCGACTTGGGCAAGTCCTTGAGGTCGCCATTGATCTGCGGGTCCGAGCAGTTTCGCACCACGGCCCAAAAGGGTGTGGAGCGACCGGAATTCTTGCGTTCTTCAATGCAAAGTCCGAGTACGGCATCGCCCATTTCGACAGCGCAACCCTCTAGATCGAGGCGATTCTTGGAGGTGCCGTACTCAAAGTAGTCGGTGGTGAGGATGGGGTGGAATTTGGGCATGCGCACTTTGCCGTTGACCGTCTGTCCATCCAGCCAGATATCTGGAGTGTCCGGGCGAGAGGGCTTGGGATAGCCTCCTGGCGGCGTCGTGAAGCTGACCGTGGGGGGTAGCAGTTCATCTGGCTGAGCCAGCTTGTCTTTAAAATTCGCCATAAGCTGCACGGCGGCAGCCAGTTGCGTTTCAGGCAGGTTCCAGTCGGACTTATAGACGCTGTTTTTAAACGGGGCGTTCCTAAATTCTTGCTTTACTCGGAACTTGGCCCCGCGCGTGACAGCAACGTCTCCCAGGTCCTGTTCTGCGTAGACGCCCCCGGCAGTACCTGTAGTCAAGAAAATCTTGGGTTTAACCTCATCAATTAACTGATGAAATAAATCCTTCACTGGCAAAGTGGCATTGCCGGGGCTTCCCGGAGGAGTTTCCATGCTGTCCTGATTCAAGTGCAGCTCGGATTTGAACAGCAACACCGATTTGTTTCCGATCTTGGACGGAAAATAGCTCCCCAGCCGCTGGGCGACCTTTGCTGGAGCTCCCTTGCGGATTTGCGGATCGTACTGAGCGTAGTTTCTGTTATAGCGATACCAATGATCTTTGGTGAAACCGGGCGTATGAACGTCCGCCAAAGCGCCCACCTCATCCACGGTCCAAGTAACCACCAGAACGTCAGCCGGCGGGAGCGGCGCGGATGGGTTCGGTGCAGGATTGATCGGCTGAGGAACAGGAGCGAGCCCCGGAGGAAAAGGGATTCCGAGCTTGGCACCCGGAGCCGCCGCCAGCTGCAACTTCTCGGGCGCGGGATGCAAGTCCAAATCGACGTCAGTGATTCCCGAAGAAAGCAGCTCCCGCGCTAGGGCCAATTCGAAATCATACTGAGCCATATCACCTCACGTCGCTCTGCCGGTTCTGCGTGATCTCGCGCCAAAGAATGGCCCCAAGTCACCGCGACCGGCAAGTTCGAAAAAGGAAACCCCGGCCCCGGAGTGACGATCCTAGACGAATCGAAGCCTGAAATCTCACTGAGGCCAAGTCCTGAAGTAGCGCACTTATAGAACCATAGAGCTAAGATGTCAACTGTAAATTATTGAGGCTGTAAATTATTGAGGCCTATTGAGGCGTCTAAATGATGGTTGCTCCTGCCCAGGGCCATCTATTCTGATTGGAGATCAGAAATCTTCGCAGCGCCACTGTTCGTGGAGCGCGGTCTGCGCGCGTCAATTCCTTTCCGGAATTGTAAGGTGGTCGGCACTGCCACTGCATCCGTGTGCAGAACACGATCGAAACCCCTCTTCCCGAGTTTTTTCGAACGGCGCAGGATCTGATGTTTGGTTCGGAGATTATGGGAGGTAGCCGTGAGGATGATTCCCGCTGCGTCTGTCCGCTGGAAGATCGGCGAGCAAGTTGAGCGGGCACTGAAGAACCACGTGGCGGATCTCGAAGGAGGCCTCCGCGAACTGCCGAAGGACCCAGATCGGTCCTGCCTGTTCAAAAGAAGTTTATAATCACGGCATGATCAGCGGCCGGTTCAAAGTCCACTCCGAACCCAGCAGGGGGTCGACTTGGCCGTCCCACATTCCTTCGCGACACTTGGCCTTGGAAATCGTACTGCCGAACAAATCCAGCTTGGCCAGAGTGGTACGAGGGTCGTTCGCAATTGAGCGTTTTCGCCGGGTCCTGTCATGGCTTTGGCCATGGACGCCGATTGCGTAACTATCGTAAGCGATCTTTGGCTGCGCAAACCTCCGCGAGACGCACTGCCGGCGACGGTATGAGGATAGTTCGAGAAGTATCAGCAAGCTGGGTCGGATGCTAACAGGGATGCAGGACACATTGACTCGTTTGCGGAATAAAGTCGGCGAGAGCTTGGCGCACGCGCCCTGGAGCGCTTGGCATTGCCGATCGGTTGGGACGTCTCTTGCGCGTACGGCCTGGCCTGCTACGGTGGAGCATTGTCGTGTTGGTGTCCCATGGGGATTTATCAGTGCCGGTGCAGTATCATTTGGCGCTCCCTTCTGGTTCGACACGTCGATCAGCCATGAGGAGCACTCTAAGAACTGCACTCAACGATTTGGGCCAGCCAATTGCGAATCCCAGCTGATCGCTTCGAAAGGAGATAATTCATGTCGCCATCCGAATCAGGGCCGGCCGGCGTAGGACTGCCAGTCGGAGCAAATGCAAACACCGCGCTAACCGTCGAAGACATCAAACGTATTATTGCTGAAGCGCAGTCTTCGGGCGCAGATTCGGTAAGTTTAGGAATGCAGATCTTCCGCACCTTAGGAGATGACATCAACACTTCTGGCGCACTCGTCAGCCAGGCGCTGCTCGAGTCGAATGTAGCCGTCCGGGGTCCACTGGCTGCGCTTCTTACCGCCGCTCAGACGATCACAAAGACGGGCACCCAGGTGCAGATCACCAATGGCCAAGAGACCAAGACAGAAATCGGCGGGACACCCATTCGTTTCAAAGAAGCGGTTAGCTTCGAGGTGGTGGACGATGGAGGGCTACCTACCCTCAGAAACATTGTTGGCGTGGGCGCCCACAAATTCCTCTGGCTGGACATCACCGAGATTCAACTGAAACAGAACCAAGGACAACGAGTGATTCACGTGGTGACCTCTGGCGGCAGTCGAGATTTCGTCTTGTGATTGAACGGATCACGGTGGAGGTTTACACGCAAGCGCTCAGTCAAGACGATAACCGGATGGTGGTCCAGGGATCGATGGCCCAGCGCGGAACGCAACCACTGCGATCGGCTTCCGAGCGAGTCACTTCTTTGACGAGTCGGCCATGGTGGGCCTTCGTCAATTTCCCACTCGGCCGCGGTTCCACCAGAAACCGGTAATTCCCCTCCGCCAAAAGAGTTAGGTTGCAAAAGCACAGGTCCGGCCTGCAAGCTGATAGGCATGCCGGAACTGCCGGATATCGCCGCCTACATCACTGCCCTCGAACCGCGCATCCTCGCGCAGCCGGTCGAACGAGTGCGACTGGCAAGCCCTTTTCTGCTTCGAACGGCGCAACCCCCAATAACGAATGTGCAGGGCCGCGTCGTCCGCGAACTGCGGCGAATCGGCAAGCGAATCGCGATTGGAGTGCAAGGCGATCTCTGGCTGGTGCTGCACCTGATGATTGCTGGCCGTTTGCACTGGCGGCACCCCAAGGCAATGCTGGTGGGCCGCCGGAGTCTAGCAGCCTTCGATTTTCCCAGCGGCTCTCTCGTGCTTACCGAAGCAGGCACAAAGCACCGCGCATCGTTGAGTGTGTTAACTGGCGAGGACGGCTTGCATTCCGTCGACCCAGGAGGAATCGAAATCTTCAAGAGTGATCTTTGCTCGTTTTGCGAGGCACTCAGGGCCGAAAACCGCACGCTCAAGAGAGCTCTTACCGATCCGCGCCTGGTCAGTGGGATCGGCAACGCGTATTCGGATGAAATCTTGCACGCAGCACAACTGTCGCCTATCGCGCTCACGCACAAGCTGGAGCCGCACGAATGGGAAAGGCTGTTCGCTGCGACGCGCCATACCCTCGGGCTGTGGATCGACCGGCTGCGCGCAGAAGCGCAGGCTGGCTTTCCCGAAAAGGTGACCGCCTTTCGCAAGGAAATGGCGGTTCACGGACGCTATGGAGAGCCTTGCTTGAGATGTGGAGAAAGGATTCAGCGGATTCTCTACGCGGACAACGAAACGAACTACTGTGCTCGATGCCAAACTGGTGGAAAAGTTCTTGCGGATCGCGGTTTGTCTCGCCTTTTGCGATCGGACTGGCCGCGCACCCTCGAGGAACTCGAGGCTCTCAAGCGCCGCTAGAAGTGAAGACCCTGCCGTTCAAAGGCCTTCGCGCCGGATAGCATTTTCGGTATGGACAGTTGTTCCGGCGGTTGACCGAGCCAAAGACCGGCCTACTTCTCTATTTCAGAGGCCCAATTCAAAATGATCGACAACGGCGCCGAACTCGGCTCATCCACTCTTGCGTTGATTAGAGATTTCTGGCCATCGACGGTCAAATCGTACCAAAACAGATCCATGGCGGAAATCGGCTGTCGTGTGTGTGTCTGAAACAGCGCCACGCCTGCACCCAGCGGTGCAATGATCTCATAAGGCCCGAGTTTTGTACCCGCTGCCAGCGTCATAGGTGGTGGTGATTATAACCTTGCGGAATCTTCGCACGGCATCGCAGGCACGACGCGCGGCTATGGTCGAGTAGGCATGCCGGGCCTTTCGAGAGAGTGGGGAGCCATGGCTTGGTTATTTTCCTGCCTCGGGCTGCGTCAGCATCAGTGCGGGAACCTCTTGTTGTTTCACCAGGTTGTTGTAGGCCGCTACTGCGGTCGAGACAATCGCCTTCCATTTTGCCAGTTGTTCATCCACCGCTTTTCTGAGCATATCGAACACCTCGTAGGACTGCTTCGTGGGGGCCGAATCCGCGCTCCCCACGACACCACTCAAGGCAACCAGGTGGTTGTTCAAACGAACCGGGAAATTGAGCACATCCTGACCGCTCTTGGCCTTGGTCTGGATAAGCGCTTCTTCCACCTCGGTCATCTCGGTATCGAGCCTCTTGCCGGCATCGGCAATGGCCTTGGCGCGAGGGTCGCTCTTCAGGCGCTTGTTAATCGTATGGATCTGCTCGCGAAGATCGCGAATTTGGATGATGGTATCGTCCGTTTCTGTGACCTTGTCACGGATCTTGAGAAGCAGATCGAATTGCTTGGCCAGATCCTCCTGACCGATCTTCAACCGCGGATCAGCCTTGATCTCCAGCGGCGCAGTGTAACTCTTGCCTAGCACCGTCAACCGTACCTGGTAGGCGCCCGGCAGCGCTTCTGGACCGTCGGTGTTGCCGCCCCAGAGTGGCGCGTGTGGCACCTTCGTCGCTCCCTCGTAGCGCAGGTCCCAGACGAAGCGGTTCAGGCCCGCGTCGGCAGGCAGGCCGCCCGCATTGCGGTCGCGGCTGAAGAAGTCTTCCTCCTCGTCGCTGGCTGGCTCTTCCTTCTTAGGATATTTGCGGATGACCTTTCCCGAGGAATCCAGTATCTCCATAGTGATTTTTGGGGCCTCGTCGGCATCAGTCTTCTTGCCTTCTGAGGAAGTCGACGGGGTGGCTTCCGTTTTTGCCGATGCGCCCTCAGCACCACCACCAGAAGCCTGCGGTTTCGCCTGGTCTGGCCTCTTGAGGGAAGCTCTTAACCAATAATTAATGACGGCTCCTGCCGGCGGATTCTTTCCAACACTGCCGCTGGGGGCAAAAAACGAACCCCGGAAGACCGTATGATTCGCTGAGGTGGGCGTGAACAGGTGAGCCTCCTGCTGCGGAATCGAATCTTCGTATTGCTCAAGCGGAGCAATGTCATCCAGCACCCAGAAGCTGCGTCCGTGCGTGGCCACCACCAGGTCAGCGTTCTTAATCACCAGGTCGTTTACCGGGGCCGCCGGAAGATTCAGTTGAAGCGGCTGCCAGTGCGCGCCATCATCGAAAGAAACGTACACACCCTGTTCGGTTCCGGCGAAAAGCAAACTTGTACGCCGGGGATCGACCCTGACGGCATGGACAAAATCGTTCGGGGGAAGCCCCGCGACCAGTTTGGTCCAGGTCTTGCCAAAATCTGTGGTCTTGAACACGTAGGGTGCGAAGTCGTCCAACTTGTGGCGTTCGACGGCGAGATAAGCGGTGCCTGCTTCACGCCAAGAAACCTCGATCATGCTCACCGTGCCCCAGTCCGGCATGGCCTGGGGGGTGACGTTCTCCCAATGCTCGCCACCATCGCGCGTGAGTTGAACCAATCCGTCATCGGTTCCTGCCCAAATCAGAGCCTTCTGTACGGGTGATTCCGCGACCGAGAAGATCGTGTCATAGACCTCGACACCGGTGTTGTCTTTGGTGATGGGGCCGCCTGAGGACAACTGTTTTGACTTGTCGTTGCGCGTCAGATCGGGACTGATGATCGTCCAGCTCATGCCGCTGTCGGTTGTCTTGAACAGCACTTCGCCCGCGAAGTACATCGTCTTGGGGTCGTGCGGTGAAAAAGCGATGGGCTCGGTCCATTGGAAGCGGTGTTTGACGTCGCCTGCAGACCAGCCGATCGGGTTCACCGGCCAGGGGTTGATGGCCTGCTCTTCGCCCGTGCGATGATCGTAGCGGGTGATCTCGCCACCGTAAGAGCCGGCATACACGATCTCAGGGTCCTTCGGGTCGGGTGCGATGTAGCCACTTTCGCCGCCACCCACGTCATACCAGTCCGGGCGATCAATCGCGCCTTTTGCGCTGGCACTGGCGATGGCCACAGTGGAGTTGTCCTGTTGGGCGCCGTAGATGTAATACGGGAACCGGTTGTCGGTAATCACATGGTAAAACTGCGCTGTGGGCTGGTTATACACACTGGTCCAGGAATCGCCGCCGTCGGTGGAAATAGTGGCGCCGCCATCGTTGCCATTCGCGAGACGCTTGGGATTCGTGGGATCGATCCACAGCGCGTGATGATCTCCGTGTGGCGCGCGGATTCGGCTAAAAGTCTTGCCTCCGTCATTGGATCGATACGCCGCAGTGTTCAGGATGTACACCGTATCTTCTGACTTTGGATCGGCAAAAATGTGCGAGTAGTACCAGGCCCGCTGGCGAAAACGGTGGTCGTCGGTGGTTAAGTGCCAGGAATCGCCGCCGTCGTCCGAACGATAAATTCCGCCCTTCTCTGCCTCGATGACCGCCCAAACGCGGTTGAAGTTTGCGGCGGAGACCGTGATTCCGATGCGGCCCAGAATACCCTCGGGCAGTCCGTGTCCTTTGAGTTCTTTCCAAGTTGTTCCGCCGTCTCGGGAACGATAAAGGCCGCTTCCTACGCCGCCGCTATCCAGACTCCACGGGGTGCGCCGAGCTTGCCACAATGCAGCGAACAGGACATTGGAGTTGCTGGGATCGAACACCACGTCGATGGCCCCGGTCTGGGCATCCTTATAGAGCACCTTCTGCCAGGTCTTGCCGCCATCCTGCGTGCGGAAGATGCCGCGCTCTTCGTTATCGGCAAAGGGATGTCCGAGCGCAGCGACAAAGGCGATGTCAGGATTCTTGGGGTGCACGGCGAGGCGTCCGATGGCATGCGTGTCGGCAAGCCCAACAAACTTCCACGTCTTCCCGGCGTCGATCGACTTGTGAACACCGTTTCCACCAACGATGTTGCCGCGAATGCACGCCTCTCCCGTGCCCACATAAACGACATTGGGGTCAGATTCGGAAACCGCTATCGCCCCGATCGCCGGCGATGCATCCTTCGTCTTGTCGAAAATTGGTTTCCAGTTGAGGCCACCATCAGTCGTCTTCCACACGCCGCCGGCGGTGGAGCCAAAGTAATAAACGTTATCCTGTCCGACGACGCCTGACACCGCGACCACGCGCCCGCCACGAAATGGGCCGACCAGGCGATACTGCAGACCTTTCCACGGGTTCTTGTCCTCGCCTTCTTCTCTCTCTTTCTGAGTGTCAGCGGTCTGCGCCCCGGCAGTCTCTGCCTGCTTCTGGCCGGAATCAGGGGTCTGCTTCGGCGGGTGTTTCTGCGCGAACACTGGGGTACTAAGACATGCAACTAGAAGAGCGAGCCAGGTCGTTCTCAAGTTTTTGTTCCTCCGGAAACGTAAACGATACATGCGGCAGCCACACCTTCTCAACCGGAAAGATTGCTGTTGTCTAGTTTTGTGTTTGCGAGTCGGAGCGACGCGGGAGCGCTTCTAGCGAAGCACTGCCAGATTTTCCTACGATCGCCGTTTTCATGCCGATGGCCCAGGCCTTATCCTTGCCCTTCCAAGAATGGCAACTCAACCCCCTGAATCCCTTTCTCCTAACAATCTTACTGGCGCTTACTGGCGGCAATCATGAAAACTATTGCGACGAATTGCGCCGACTTGAGGCCGATTCGAATACGCGGAAATGAAATTGGAGCAGAGCAGGCAGATGTTCTGCCACGTAGACCCAATTGTGACCCCCGGGGTAGAGGTGAAACTCGTGGGGAATGTGACGCGAGTCAAGCGTTTTGTCCAGAGCTACGGCACCGGCGTCGAAACCAAAATCGTCTTCGGAGCCGCAATCAAAGTAGATCTGCAATCCGGCGAGACTCGCCGTGTGCGCGATGGTCAGGGGGTCGTTGTGTTTCCAGAAGACGGGGTCGAGCGGAGAACCAAAGACGTCACCGAGAATCCGCGACCTGGCAAGCTGGCGGGAATCGCTGGCTGCGACTGTGGGAATTTTCTCAAGCAGGGCCGCGCTGTGGGCGCCAAGGGAAACGAAGAGCTCCGGATGAAGGAAGGCCAGATGCAGCGCGCCGTATCCGCCCATGGAAATTCCGGCTATGCCGTGAGAGGCGCGCCCGGCCCTGGTGCGATAGCGTTTTTCGATCTGCGGCAGAAATTCTCGGAGAAAGAAATCCTCATAACGACGGTGGCCGTCGCGGGAATTTATGTAGAAGCTGGAACCCCCATCCGGTGTGACGATTAGCAAATCACCGAGCTGATGGCGCTCCCAAAGGTCCTCGACGAGATTGAAACCGCCGGAATGGATGAGCATTTGCTCGTTGTCACCGAGGCCGTGAAGAAGATAGAGGATGGGATACCGGCGCGTCTTTTCCGCGTCGTAGCTAGGTGGCAGGAGCACGCAGTAAGCGACCGGATGACCTAGTATTTTGCTAGCTGCGGAAAGACATTCTGCCCGGCCCGTCGCAAAAACGGCGTGATCAAAGGCGAGGCAACCCAAAAATAGCACCGCCCCTCGAAGCAGCCGGGATCTATTCATACCGCAAGGCCTCGACGGGGTTGAGACGCGCGGCGCGCGTTGCGGGATAGAGCCCGGCGACGAGGCTCACGAGGATGGCGAAGGCAATCGCACTCAGGACCAGCCACCACGGCACGGAGAACACATGGGCCGGAGGCAAATTCTGGCGCTGCAGATAGAGATTGGTACCCCAGGTCACGATTTTGCCGATGAGCCAGCCGATACCCACGCCGAAGACCCCGCCCAGCAGACCCATGACTCCGGCTTCGACGAAGAAGAGCTGTTTCACGTCCCGATCGGCGGCGCCGAGCGCCTTGAGGATTCCGATTTCGCGCCGGCGCTCAAGAATGGCCATTACCAGAGTGTTGATAATACCGATGGTGGCGACGGTGAGCGCCAAACTACCGAAGATGGCGAGGAGAAGATCGAAGATGGTGAAAAAGAGGCGTAAATTGCGCGTGGCGTCGAGCAAGGAAAAGGTGGAGAAGCCCATGTTCTTGATAGAGGTTTCAATCGCTTCCACCTGGGAGGGGCTCCTGGCGCGAACCGTTAGGTTTGCATAGCTTGGTTTGCCGTTCGATGTGCGCACGGCATCCCTCAAATCATTCACTTGTGCGGCCCGCAGCGCCGACGCAACCTCAAGCGGGATGAACAAGCGGCCGTTACCGTAACCGGCAAACCCGGCGGCCGGTTCGGTCTCGACAATGCCGACAATGCGGAGTTTCTTCTCCCGAGGAACAATGGAAAAGCCTTCGCTGGCACTGTCATGGGGAGACGTAACCGCGGAGCGGTCGACATTTCCGGCGCGCGGCGGATCTGCCGGTACAGGTTGGGGCGCGAGCGGCTGGCGCTCGACGTAGCGCACCACGAGCTCCTTGCCGATCAGCGTGGAAGGCTGATCAGATAAATCCTTCGCAAACTCGATCTGCAGAATGGCCTCATCGGCGGCCGGACGCGAAAAAAAGCTGCCCTGCATGCCATCGTAGGCGCCATTCCCACGGGCAGAAGCAGGCACACCCGCCACGACCGTGGAATAGGGATTGCCCGCGTAACGTACTTCCGTGGGGAAGCGAATCTGCGGATAAACTTCGATGACATTCGGCAAGCGTTCCATTTCCTTGCGGGCGTCTTCGTCAAGAGATCGCACTTTTTGCGGGGACGCAGATTTTTCCGTAGTGGGGCGGTTGAAATCACGAAGGTTGCGACGCAAGGTGACCAGCACCGTATCAAACAAACCGGAATTGGCCAGGCGCTTTGAGGCCAGCTCTTGCAGGCCGACGCCCAGCGAAAGCATGGCGACCAGTGAGGCCACGCCGACGGCGACTCCCAGCGTCGTCAGTGAGTTGCGCAAGATGGCCTCGCGCAGATTGCGGAGAGCGAGTTCACCGAGGTCGCTGGCTTTCACGATTGCACCCCGTCGCTCACCAATTTGCCGTCGGCAACAGAGGCGATGCGATCGGCAAATTTTTCAGCGAGATGACGTTCGTGCGTGACCAGCACAATGGTCATTCCGAGTGATCGCTGGATTTTACGCAGTAAGACCATGATGGATTCACCGGTGGCGCTGTCGAGATTGCCGGTTGGCTCGTCGGCCAGCAACAAGGCAGGGCGATTCACCAGTGCCCGCGCCATCGCAGCCCGTTGCTGTTCCCCACCGGAAAGCTCACTCGGGCGATGTGTCAAACGCGTTTCCAGACGCACGTGCTCAAGAGCCTCCCGCACGCGCCCCGCGCGCGCACTGCGATCCACTTCGGCGAGACGCAAGGGCAGTTCGACGTTCTCCTCAAGGGTCATGCGCGGAAGGAGGTTGAAAGACTGAAAAACCATACCGACGGTGCGGCTGCGATAGCGCGCCAGCTCGAGCGGGTTCATCTCGGAAAGATTACGGCCCTGCGCGAAGATGGCGCCGGAGGAGGGGCGATCCAGACCCGCCATGAGGTTTAAGAGGGTGGACTTCCCCGAGCCGGAGCTTCCGAGCAGCGCCAGGAATTCCCCGGCTGGGACGTCTAGTGTGACGTCATCCACGGCTCGAATCAGCGCAGCACCCATCTGATAGTGGCGCGAGACGCGCTTGGCACACACCGCGGAACCATTACCTGTTGGCAGCATAATCTCTCGATGTTACTACGCATGGCGGGCTTATTCGGTTACCGCACATCTGGCGGCAGGTGATTTGATCCGGTTAAGGCGTCTACCACGTTCGTCTGGGCTAGAACTCGCATTCTTCTCGCTGATGATCGATGGTGTCGCTTACACCGACGGCGCAGCTCAACGAGGCTCAATCCTGTCATTCCACATATGGTGCGACATCTTCCACTCCCCATTCGTTTGCTTGCGCAGAACATTCAAGAACATTCCTTTGTGCGACGCGCTCGTCGTCTTGCCGTTTTGCACCGTCGTCCAGGCCACTTCGTCCGTCCCCCACACACACGCGATCTCCCCGTCGGCACCGAATTCTGCGGTGTCACGACCAGCTTGGTGATCTGAGTTAGCGGAGCATCGGGCGAAAACCAGTATTCGTTCAATCCCTTTTGCCCGATACGCGGCTTGTCTCCGTGTGGCGGCAGCAACACACAGTCCGCCGTGAAGCGAGAGCGCACGCCATCTGCATCTCCCTTGAGCCAAGCTTCTTCGTACTTGCTGTGCACTCGCTTTATCTTTGCAGTGTCTTCCTCGGACAAGCTGCGTCCGGCGTTCCCGATCACGGGACAAACCAACGACAGCGAAACCAGTGGCAATACCTCGCGAATGTGCATGAAGCCTCCCTGAAGATACCTGCCTCTTTGGACGCCCCACACATACTTACGTCATCGCCTCATTCCTAGGTGAAAACCAAGTGCTGTTCTCTGCTCCTGGTGCACGGAGCGCTGTTTTCCTGCCGAGTAAAAGCCACTATCCCAAGGGCCGCTAATCGCCGTTACCTCCGTAGGCGGGATCGAAACAGTTCCGGTGCCACCTCTTGCCCAGAAAAAGTCGAGGGCAACAAAAACCGGGCCGCCAACTGAGAATTTTGCGGTCACGGACCCTTCGCGCCGCTTTTCTACCTCCATCGCGCCATGGATTTCTGGAGGTGTCCAACACCAAAGTCTCGCGGCCATACTTGCAATTCGCTGATGGGCCCTTCGGCAGGCTAACTCTGAGTTGCATAACCGTTTATTTGACCCGCCAGCTTTCGCCGTGCGTTCTCGGCGATACCTCTTTTCTTTGCCAGTGCGAACAGCGCTGCAGGCTACCGCCGTCGCTGCAGGCTACCGCCGTGCCGGGGGCCCGTGCTCGCAAAGCAGAGCGGGGAAACACTAGAGTGCTTCGTGGCAGGTCGCTTGTCGTTGCCGATGAGTTAAACCGGTGGCCTTACCCGTGGGGCCGTAAAGCCCCGGACTTCAGGCCAGAGCCCATTCGTGATGAATCGGACCAGAAGATTCGAGAGCGGCATCAGTCGCTATTCTCTTTTCATGCTTTTCACGCAGGCCTTAGCCTGATTTGAGAGAAGGAATTCTTTCCCGAATCTTCCCCAGGATACGCCGCCAGTCCGCGCAGCCACGCGTCGATCGCGGAGTGCTGCTCGGCATCCATCTCTTCAAACAGCACGCCCATGCCGAAAATTCCGAAGCCGCCGCCAGAATGCACGTAGATCACTTTGCCACGGACTTCGCATGTGCTCATGCCATCGCGGATGCAGAGACGTAATCTGGTACGGATGGGAATGGCTTCGAGTGTATCGATATAGCAACCACGCGAGCTCAATTCGCTTAGCTGTCCGCGAACCCACGTTCCGTCGAGCAGGGTAACTTCGGCATCCGCGAAAAACGAGAAGCGCGGATTGACGCGCCTTGTGGTGTAGGGAGCTTCAGCCATGGTGTCTCTCCGGTCCGGGAACTCTTAAATACACTTGAAAACAAATCTAGCCATGAAATGAAGCAATCCCCTAACCATATAAAACCTGAAGAGTAAGAACCCCTATCTGATAGTACCTAAACAACTTGGGGCGATAGCCACGAACAGCAGGCCCAGCCACAAGCACAACGGACAGCATCTTCTTGCGTACTGCTGGAGAATGTTTGCCACAGGGCTTAACGGGGGCGTCCTCCGAATCGGTGGGGGAGCTGGTTCGGCCGAGGCCCCACAGAGGGAGTGGGCATCCGCCTCGCTCAAGAAGACGAAGCGGAGGGGGCTGCGCAGGCGATCAGAATGTGACAGGGTTACCTTAATTGCCTTGAATTAAACAAAGTG
Organism: Terriglobales bacterium; assembly: GCA_035272945.1. Classification (GTDB taxonomy): domain Bacteria; phylum Acidobacteriota; class Terriglobia; order Terriglobales; family Acidobacteriaceae; genus Gp1-AA122. The sequence continues at coordinate 7,188 of DATEPX010000194.1, read as the reverse complement.
CGGTGATACGTTCAACCCCTTCCGGGCACTACCCTTCCAAATGACCGGCTGGTCAGTTTGTCTCCGCGCCGGGAAGATATCCAAAGAATGGAGGGTCACTAGAATGTGTAAATCGCCAGAGTACATTTGCACCATACTTCCACCCCATATCCTGACCAAGATGACTGAATCTAACCGCCATCGGGAGCGCGCCTTACGGACAATAGCCCTGACGGAACGCGCGCGAGGGCGGCGCTCTATCCTAGGAACGATGCTCGGGTCGGTTCCGACGGGAACGCTACGACGTACGATCTATGACGCGCAAACGAGCGAACGCCTGCCCGGAACCTTTGTCCGCGGGGAGGGCGACGCGGAAACGAGTGATGTCGCCGTCACGGAAGCCTACAAGTATTCGGGAAACACATACGATTTCTACAAGCAGATATTGGGGCGCAATTCCGTGGACAACAACGGATTGCGCCTGGATTCCACCGTGCACTACAGCCAGCAGTACGACAACGCTTTCTGGGACGGGCGCCAGATGATTTATGGCGACGGGGATGGCGAGCTTTTCAACCGTTTCACGCTGGACCTGGACGTAATCGGTCATGAGCTCACCCACGGCGTCACGCAAAATACCGCGGGACTTGAATACGCGGGGCAGTCCGGCGCACTGAACGAGTCGATGTCCGACGTCTTCGGCACGATGGTGAAGCAATGGGTGCTCGGGCAATCCGTGGATCAGGCCGACTGGCTGATCGGCGCGGGTCTCTTCACGACGGCAGTGACCGGAGTGGCGCTGCGCTCGATGAAAGATCCGGGATCGGCCTACAACGATTCGCAGATTGGCAAGGACCCTCAGCCGAAGAACATGGCCAACTATCTCGACACGACCGAGGACAACGGCGGCGTTCACATCAACTCCGGAATTCCGAATTACGCATTCTACCTGGCGGCGACGTCCATCGGGGGCAACGCCTGGGAGAAGACCGGTAAGATCTGGTACGAGACGCTGACGAAGAGGCTGAGTCCGAAGTCGGACTTCCAGTCCGCGGCGGATGGGACGGTAAGCGCCGCCGGCGACCTTTTCGGACAGAACAGTAATGAACAGAAGGCGGTAATCGACTCCTGGACGAGAGTGGGAATAAGACCTGCGAGCGCGCCTTCGATCAAGACGGTGGGCGCGAGCCGCTAGAACAAAGCAGAACACCGTAAACGTGCGGCATGTGCGGAGCAGTCCGGTAGGTGTGTTCACATGCCGCACGTTTATTGGCACACCAGCGATAGAATTGAGGCGCAGAGCACGAGAGGCTCTCGTCGAGATGCACATCGCCTTCCAGCGTACCGGCGGTTTTGCGGGAATGCGCACCGGGTGCGAGATTAATACGGAGAATCTGTCCCCTGAAGAAGCGACCCAAGTGGCCGCGTGGGTGGATGCGGCAAATTTTTTCAGTTTGCCGGAAGTTTCACGCTCCGGCGGAGCCGACCAGTTCCAGTACAAAATCAGCATTGAAAAAGATGGCCGAAAGCACACGGTCGAGACCGACGAGCGCGCCACTCCCGCGTCCCTGTCTCCGCTGGTTAAGTGGTTGATGGCGGCCGCCCGCCGAAGTGCGTCTGGCTAGGCGCTGGTTGGACCGCTTCTACCAGATCGAGGCGCAACGAATCGGATGCCACCGACGCTTGAGGTAATAAATCATTCCGGGATTCCATGGACATGAGCAGCCCGCTGGTAGGGGTCAGAGTTTTAGCAGTTCTTGAAAGAGCCAGACACGCACGTGCGCTTTCCCCCTTTGTTACAGCACATGACTTTGATTTCATCGCGGAGGTCGGCCCAGGAGCCTGCCAGGCTAGCGCTGGTCACTTGGTGTTATCGGACTGATGCTCTCAGGAGTGCACAAGCGGCGTTCGTGGTAACCTCTTCACATTGGATTGATATTTCCCGCGCCCGGTTCGTGTGGGCGCGATCCATTTTCGAATTGGACGTCAAGGGAGACAATCCCTATGAATGCGACTGTGCAGCGAATAGGTGCCCTGGCGGCGTGTTTCGTAGCGGGAATCATAGCTGTCGGTTGGCACATGGAAACTAGAGCCGCCGGCTCCAGAGATCCAAAGGCCAGGGCGAATCGCCTCGATCAGCCTGAAGCAAGAATCGCCAGCTCCTGGGACCAGCAGGCTGCCGCCGCTTATCTCGACCAAAGGGCAGCCTGGTGGATGGAATGGCCAAAGGCCGCGCGCGATCACGAAACCTTCTGCGTGTCGTGTCACACGGCGGTACCTTACGCGCTCTCGCGGCCTGCTCTTCGTAAATCGCTCGCCGAGGCAGCCCCTTCCGCGAACGAACGCAGGCTCCTGGACAATGTCGTCAAGCGCGTACGCCTTTGGAAAGAAGTTGCGCCTTTCTACAGCGACGCGGATCGCGGGGTGTACAAGACTGTCGAGTCTCGCGGGACGGAATCCGTTCTCAATGCCCTGATCCTGGCCAGCAATGACGCGCAGAGCGGCCAACTCAGCAACGACACGCGCACGGCGTTGGATAACATGTGGGCCGAGCAGCAAACCACGGGAAATAAAAAGGGCGCGTGGCTGTGGCTGCGCTTCGCCAATGAGCCGTGGGAAGCGGACGATTCAGACTACTATGGAGCCACTCTTGCCGCAGTCGCGGCGGGCACTCCCCCGGGGAGTTATCGCGCGCGGCCTGAAATCCAAGATAACCTCAAGATGTTGCGCGAATACCTGAACCGCGAATGCGCAGCCCAGACCACCATCAATCGTGCTGTCCTCTTGTGGGCTTCCGCGAAAGTCCCCGGACTCCTCGAACCGGAAAAGCAAAAGGCGATCATCACTGAACTGTTGGGTAAGCAGCAGGCCGACGGCGGCTGGAGCCTATCGTCACTGTCTGGGTCCTGGAAACGAAATGATGGCACCCCGCAGGAAGAGAAGAGCGACGGATATGCAACCGGGCTGATCACGTATGCGCTACAACAGGCGGGGATCCCTCGAGACAATACTCAACTGAGGCAAGGGATCGCGTGGCTGGCCGGTAATCAAAACAAGTCGCAAGGCTTCTGGCAGTCCTACTCCCTAAACAAAAACATAGAACACCACATGACTCCAAGCACCGCGCTCTTTATGAACGACGCGGCCACGGCTTACGCCGTGCTCGCGCTTACTGAGGCCAATCGACATTAAGTCAGAACGCACCGGTCAACTGGCCTCCAGATCCCCTTTTGATTGCCGGGAAATTCTTCGAGATTTCGATTCAGCGGCCAGGTAACGACCCTGGCGAGTGTGGCTTCAACTCGCGTGCCGGTCGCTGAGAGTCCAAATCGCTTGATGGTTTCTCATTGCCGTCAAGCCGCAATGAAACGGTTGTGACTATCCTGCCGGAAGTAGGACCTGCTTGGCCTGGGATGAATGTTCCGCGTGGTCCTGACTGCGCTGCCGCAACGCCGGTGCATACAAGAACCGAAAAGTGCGCGAGCCAAGCGGCGTCGTTTGCGTGGTATCGGCGAGCACAATGTCGAGCATCGCGCTGTTTGCCTCTCGCTCGGCATCGCCACCTGAATTGACACTCAGGATTTCGACGCGCATGAGCACGAGAGCCTGGCAGCGTGGAGCATCTGCCGAAGCGGCCCCTATTGACGTAGGTGTGGGAATTGAGTATTAAAGGGTAAGGCGAGCCTAAGGAACTACTATCCCTGAGCCGCCAAGATGTGGGTTTTCGTTCTCGATGACACCGAGCCCACCATTGCGTACCCTGGTCCGGTTGCGGTTGACATCAAGCATGAGGAAGCTCCTGGAAACCTGGTTGCCGATCCGGCCAAGATAGAGATGGAGAGAAGAAATGAGCCTGGCTACTCCCGCAGATAACGGCCGTTTTTCCGGCATCGACGCACGCCGAAGCACCCGCCTAGAACGTGCTATCCCCCTAATTATCATGGGCATAGATAAACTTGGAGAACTCTCTCAGGAGACTACCTCGGCGGTAAGTCTGAATCTCCATGGGTGCCGATTTCCCTCACGCCGTGATTATCCGGTTGAGACCTGGGTCAACCTGCAGGTGGCGGAACCAAATGGCGGGGCCAAATCAGCGCTGGTCCGCGCCAAAGTACGGTCCATCCACGGTCCCAAAGCCCCGCAAGAACTCTGCGAGATCGGCGTAGAGTTCGAAGCGCCGAGCAATGTGTGGGGAATTCCTACCCCCCCGGAAGATTGGCGATGCGCACCGGGACCAGCTCCCGAACGGGAGCCTGTGGTGATGGGTGCAGCACTTCCACTGAACGAAATCGCTCCCGATCAGAGATTGCCCGAGGTGGCAGCATTCCCTGCTCCGCCGGCCGCCGCGGAACGGGCAAAAGATCCCAGACTGGCCAAACCAGAGCGGATGGTAATCACCAAGGACCAGCTAGTTAAGGCGCTACAGGGGAAACTGCAGCTGGCCGCCGAGAAGGCCGTAGCCAGCGCCTTCGCAGCGCAGCTCGATGGAGCCGTGAAAAAGGCTCTCTATAAGATCGCTGAGATTTCCAAGGCGAGTCTGCAGCAGGCCCAGGAGTTCACGGGGCAACGTCTGGAAAGTTTGGTAAATTCCTCGCAGAAAGAGATTCTCAGCCGGCTGACAGGGCAGCTCGGAGAAGTTCAGAACCGCTGGGTAGAAGAGCAGAACGTGTATCGCAGCCGGTCAGAAGAGATTTCCGAGCGACTCGAGAAGCTAGTCACCGAGACTCAGCAAAGTTTCACTGATGCACAGGCGTTTATCGGGAGGATTGCCCACGAGCTGGGACCGCAGTTTCAATCGCTGCACACGCGGCTGGACGAGTACGCTACCCGTGCCGCTGAGGACTTCGAAGTCTTGGTAACCAGCGCTTCTGCCCGGCACCTTGTACAGCTGAAGGAAAGCACGCTGAAGGTGACGCAAGAGGCTTCGGCACAACTGGAAGCGCGCACCGCGGAGGTCGTTTCGCTAACTGGCGTGGCCAGCGCCTTATCCGAAGAACGCCTCGAAGCGCTGCTCAGTTCTTCACGCGAGCAGATCCTCACCCAGCTGGGAGTGCGGCTTGGAGAGTTCCGGCGCGACTGGGAAGAGCAGCAGGGTAACTATCGCAACCGGACTGAAGAGATTGCTCTGCGGTTGGAGAAGCTAGCCACCGATGCGCAAACTGATTTGGCCGATACGCGGGCTTTCGTCGAGAAAGCCGCTGGCGACCTCGAAACTCATTTGCGTGTCCGACTGGACGAGAGCGTCAGGCGTGCCGCAAAAGCATTCGAAGCTGCGGCAGCCAGCGTTTCCGACCAGCAACTCGCTAGGCTAACAGAAGGCCCTAAGACGGCGGCACGAGATGCTGGTTTGGAGCTCGAGACCCGCACCGCGGAAGCGCGAGAGGCTTCCGCTCAGCTGGAAGCCCACGTGACGCAAACGCGTTTGCTCCTGCAGAGTCAGAGCGCTGTGAACAGCGTCTCTGAAGAGCGCCTTGAGAGTCTGGTGAATTCCGCGCGGGAAGAAATTCTGAGCCGCCTCGAGGAGCGTCTCGGAGAAGCCCAGAGTCGCTGGGAGGAGCACCAGGAAGCGAATCGCAGCGGGGCCGACGAGCTTGCGCGGCGATTCGAGAAGCTGGCTGGCGAAGCCGGTCCTGAGCTGGGCGAAACGCAAGGATTCATCGAAAAGGCTGCCCGCGAACTTGAGCCGCAGATGCGCACGACGCTGGAAGAAACCGTTGGCCGCGCGAGGGAGGAATTTGAGGCTGCGGCAGCCCGAGTCTCCGACCGGCAATTGGTGCGCCTAATGGAAGCCACGAGAATGGAGACGCGAGAAGTTTCCTCGCAACTCGAAGCGCGAGCGGCGGAGGCGCGCGCGCTGATCCAAAGCGCGGCTCATAGTATCCTGAACGAGTTCCGGCGGCAGGCGGAAGTGCAAATTGATTTGGCCATCTCCGAGGCAACCCAGCGGACTAAGTCCTCGCTGGCGTCGCTGGAGGCGGAAAACCGGACGGCTTGCGATGCGCGCCGCCGAACGCTCGAGGATGAGGTCGCCCGAGCAGGAGAACTGTCGTGCAAGGAGTTCCCCACGGGAATCAGGGCTTTCCTTTATTTCTGCTTGGTTGCCGCCGTCAGCTCCGCTCACAACCAACCAAAGACTACGCTCGATGGATTGGTCAGAGATCATGGAATAACTGTCCAGGAGATTGCCGGCTCCAGCGATTCGACGGAACAAGGCGAGAACCATTCTTAACGCGGTCGGAAAATTCCGGAGACGCCAATCCGGAGCCCACCATTCTTAGCTGGGCCAAATGGCCTTCCCTTGCCAAGAGGCTATCCGGCATGAATGCCTTTGAATCAACGATATTCAAGAAGATGAAACGGAGCAGTGCTAACCAGGCAATCAGGAATATAACAAGGTTACAGTAGGTCGAAAACTTTGAAATGGCATTTTCGTAAAGCATTACTCGAGACCTATCCCCCACGGCTGGCCGCGTGGCGGCGTGCTCACGTGCAACGTTTTTTTTTGCCAGTGCGAATTGCGCTGAAGGCTACTGCTGCCGAAGCAATTCACTGGCGGCGCCTGGGACCTCGCTCGCAGGGAGGCGATGGCAGCTCGGTGCGAAAACAAGAATGAGGTCGCTCGGATCTACTTGGCCCACGCTACGGTGCGTGTGACGGAGTTTGGAAATTACGGGTAGTGCCCAGCACGCTTTACGCCGCCTATTTGCGCGGCCTGGCGTACTTGCCTCTGAATCAGCCCACTCTTGCGGCCAACCAGTTCCAAAAACTGGTGGATCACCGTGGTTGTGTCCAGAGTTTCTTCCTCGGCGCGCTTGTTCATCTGCAGTTGGCACATGGTTTTGCGACCGCTGGAGGCAAGATCAAGGAGCGCGCGGGCGGATCAAGACTTCCTCACGTTGTGGAAAGACGCCGACCCGGACATTCCCATCCTCATTGCTGCCAACTCTGGGTAGGCAAAGCTCCATTAGTTCCGAGCAGAGGACGGCGTTTTGCGCCGTCAGTGGCGACAGGAAACAAACGACTTACGCGTCTGTTTCCTGGAGGCAGCCAAGAACAAACCCCTGCCAGTGGACGATTAGTTGTATGGAGGTGAATGTCAAAAGAAAAACCTCTCCTTGCTATGCAATCAGGTGGGGACAAGACCAGTAAGCACCCCTGACCCTGTCCTTAAACTGATCTTTGGTACAAATGACAGCTGGCCCTCTGCTT
>DATEPX010000193.1:0-121046 GCA_035272945.1 Terriglobales bacterium | reverse complement strand
TCCTTCCTGCTGCATCCAGCGGTGCAGCATTTTTTCTTGCAGCGGAATGTAGACCTCCTGGTCGGGATTCCGGGAGCGCTGCTGGCTATTGTCGAAGGGCCACATGAGCGCGTCCGCAAAGAACACCCACGAAAAGCGCTTCGGATCGAGGTAGTCAGCCATCATCGCGCGGTTCGCGACCGAGCCCTCAATGTTTAGCTGGTCGAGGATATTCGAGAAATACGCGGTTCCCTGTGCCTTCTTCAATTCAGCCTTTTTCTGAACCAGCCAGCGGGCGTGCTCGGGAGAGAGATCCTCATACGGATATCCGAACAGAGCCTTGGCGGCCGAGACCAGCTCGGGATTGGAATCGCGCTCCCGCAGGGCAGCACTTCCCGGGGGCGCAGCCATCGCGTCCACGTCAGGATCATCGGGAAAGCCGGGATGCGCGTGGTGATCGAAGATCTTGATTTTTTCGATTTGTGGCAAAAGGCGTTGATAGATCTGCTGGACGTCTGACCCGGCAAGCGGGCGAGCCTGGGCAAAGCACAATGCTGGTAAGGTGCACAGGATAATGAGAAGACTACCTCGTTTCATGAGCTTTGTTCTCCCAAGGCGCAAGCACGCGGAGTTCCGAATTCGATGCCAGCACGGCGAACCTCGCCGCGAAAGCGGCTGCAGATGAAAGTCCACGGCGCAAGCCGTAAGCGCAAACCAGGAACCAGCCCCGCAGGGGCGAAAGATCACAGAATTGTCCCCACCCGGCCCGCCGCCGCACCCTGCCACGCCGTGGATGCCTTTAAGATTCTTTCGACCGCTTCTTTCAAGGTAGCCGTCGAAGACGCGAACGAAAAACGCACGAAATCTTGGCCCGACGGACCAAACGCCGCGCCGGGAATCGCCGCGACACCTGCTTCTTCGAGCATGATCCGGCAAATTTCTTCAGCAGTCATGCCGGTGCCGGCAATATTCACCCATGCGTAAAAGGCGCCTTCCGGCGGCGCACAGCCGAACCCGGGAACGCGGTTCAGGTCTCGGGTGAACTCGTCGCGCCGCTTGGCGAATTCGGCAACCATCCGCGGGGTAGCGCCCTGGCGGTCACGCAGCGCCTCAATGGCAGCGTACTGCGTGAACTCGGCCACGCACGTGTAGCTGTTCATCGTGAGCATGTTGAGTGCTGGAACGATATGTGGCGGCGCGACCGTGTAGCCTAACCTCCAGCCTGTCATGGCGAAGCTTTTGGAGAATCCGTCGATGATCAGCGTGCCCTCTTCCATGCCCGGATAGCGCAGCATGGAAACATACTCTCTGCCATAGATAATGCGCGCATAGATTTCGTCGGAGAAAACCAGCAAATCGTGCTTAACCGCCAACTCGGCAATACGCCGCTGGACTTCGTTCGTGTAAACGGTGCCGGTGGGATTTCCTGGTGAGTTCGTAATGATGACCTTGCTGCGGGGCGTAATCCTGGCGGCAATTTCGTCGGGATCGGGCTGCAAGTGATTGCGTTCAGCCAGTCCAAATGGAACTGGAATTCCGCCTAATCCGAGTGTGATGGACGCATACCCAGGGAACCCGGGATCGGGATAAAGCACTTCGTCGCCCGGCTCGACCAGAGCCATCATGGCCATGAAAAGCGCGATCTTACAGCCTGGCGCGATGACCACGTTATCGGGCGAGACCTTCAGATGGCGTGTGCTATTCAGATACTCCGCGATTTCCTGGCGGAGCGCAGGGACGCCCTGCACCGAACAGTAGCGGTCCTTCCCTTCGTCGAGTGCCAGTTTCGCGGCATCCAGAACCGAGGCGGCGGGATGAAAATCAGGTTCACCCAGTTCGAGATGGATGATGGAACGGCCTTTGCGCTCCAGCTCTTTGGCGCGCGCAAAAACCGACAGCGCACCTTCGCCGCTCATCACCGACATTCGTGAGGCAAGAGGTTTCATGAAAGTTGCCGGTTCTCGATTCTCAGTCGCCAGTGGGCAGCAAGGGGACGGAGAAGTTAAGTTGGTTATTCTAGCGCGCTGCCTGGTCCTCGGTCTTTGGCTGTGGCTGTTCGCTCGTTTACCTTCCCGGCGCTGGCGTCGTTGGGATGTGCAGCGCTCCGATAAAGCGCGGAAAGAATTCGAACGCCGCCGCTACAGCCGTCAGTTCCAGAATTTGCAGATCGCTGTAGACGCGTTTCACAGCTGCATAAAACGTGTCGTCGATTTCGGCCGGAGATCGGTGCAAGCGGTCGGCGTAACGGAAGCCGAGCTTTTCTGCGTCCGTAAAAGGGCCACGCTCGAAGTCTCTTACACCCTCGAGTTGTTCGGCCCGCGCTCCTTTTTGTTTGGCCGACAGGGAATGGGCTTTGATCCCGTACTCGAAGTCATGCAAGACGCAGACTCGCACCGCAACTAGTTCCTTGTACCAGCCGGGTAGAGAGCCGTCCCCGACGATCGGTTTGAGGAAAGCGGCAAAACCCTGGGCCATCGCCGGAATGTGCGCGATGGTCTTGAACATATTGGGCACGGCGCCCCGCTGGGCTAGCAAGGCGTCATAGAGTGCGCCAACTTCCGGCGAGACCTGATCCCGCTCCAGCATCGGAATCCGGCCTCGCTTTTGCCTGCTCACCTCAGAAGGCATAGCGCAACGAGAATTGGATCAATCGCGGCGTGCCGACGGTCGAGACGATTTTGCCGAAGGCACCGGGGTTCTGAACGTCAGTCGACGCCGGATTGGCAAAGTTCGCGTGATTCCAGATATTGAAGAAGTCCGCCGTGAAGCGAAGCTCGTGACGTTCCGTGATCGTGAAGTTCTTGATCAGGGAGAAGTCCCAGTTCTGCTGGAATGGTCCACGGTAGAGATTTCGCCGCATGTTGCCGAAACCTTTGGTGCAGCCAGCAGGGCTGGAGTCGACTGCGCAAGAAGCTGCCAGCGTAGGGTCAGCAAAGGGAGCGGTGGTGAAATTATTGATGTTGACGTAGCCATCCAGGCGACTGTGGATATCGCCCGAGGTATAGCCCGAAGCAAGAGTCGCGCCCGGAGCCAGGGTCGCACCCAAGGTCGGAAACGCAAGCCCATTAGCGATGTAGGCCGACCCTGCAGCAGAATCAAATATGGAGAAAGGCGTCCCGGACTGCGTGGTCGTGATGCCGCTGATTGACCAATTACCCAGCGCATGGTGAACCAAGCCGGTTCTGTTCGAGAAGAACGGCAGGTCGTAACGGTAGCTGACGGTAAACCGATGCGGGCGGTCAAAGTCCGACAGACCATACGAGTTCCGGATATCGCTCTCGTCATTCCATGCCGTGTTGAAGGCGGTGTTGCCAGTTGAGGTCGCATCCAGCGCCTTGGAGAAGGTATACGCCGCCTGGAAGTATCCCGCACTCCAGCGTCGCGAAAGTGTCGTTTGCAGCGAGTGGTAATGCGAGTAAGCATCGTTAGCGAAAATCTGCATCCCCCCGTACCCGTTTACACCCTCAAGGTTCGAGCGGGCGACACCGTTTGACGTCGTGCTTTCGGTGATGGTGTACGTGTTGCCATCAGTCCCCGTCACGACGATTGGATTGGCGGTCGTCGCCAGACGTGCCTGGACATTGGTCCTGGTCTCGCGGAGGTGGATCGTATGGTTCCCTACGTATCCGACTTCTACTATCCAATTCTTTCCCAGATCACGCTGGATCGTAAGGTTCCAGGCCTGGGTTGCGGGCACGATGTAATGCCGCGGTACTGCCAGAACGAACAGAAGTTGCGTCGGGAGCGCCCCCGTGCTGCCCGGCGCGCAGCCATAGTTCGGGAACTGAGCGGTGTCGCCGCCAGTGAAGCTCTGCAATAGCCCCAGGCAGGGGACGAAGTTAGGATCAATCACGCCTGCAGTGGGCAAAGCATTTATGTTTGCATTCGGTATCTGATCGCAAGACGCCGGCGCGTTTGCCGAAAAGAAGGTGCTCAGGCAACCCGCAGGGCCGGAGGCTCCCGCAATAGGCAGATACGGTGCCTGGAACGACAACTGATCAGCCGTTCCCACATCCTCGCGCACGTAGTACATGCCGAAGCCGCCGCGAACACTCGTTTTATGGTCGTTAAACAGGTCCCAGGCAAAACCCACCCGCGGACCAATCGTAGTGCTGTAATTGTTCCGCATTGTGCTGTTGTTGCCTGTGCCGGTCAAACCAGCGACGTTCAGTTTGTTGGCACAGCCGCCATACACCATCGGATACTGCCCGCTGTTGCCGGCCGACAGATCAAAGTTGCCAATGTGGCACAGCTTGTCATAAAACGCCCCGAACATCTCGGTGCGCAGCCCCAGATTCAGCGTCAGGTTCTGACGTACCTTCCAGTCGTCCTGCACAAAGAATCCGTAATTGTTGCTGCGGTATTCGTGGTTCGAGATGCCAGAACCGCCGAAGCTAAACGGCACAGAGCCTTGCAGGAAATTCTGAAAGTCATCGAGCCCGTCCTGGGTAGGTACAAAGAACAGTTGCCCGTTGAACACTTGCGGGAAAATCTTGTTTAAGTTGACGCGGGTGAACTCGCCACCGACGCGCAAGGTCTGATTGCCGTGCACCCAGCTCAGATTATCGACAAGGTTGAAATTGTTCTGCGTCTGATACTGATTCGCAAAGGGAGTCGGCCCCAGCTGAAAGCTAGAAAGAGTGAACTTGTAGATGTCCTTGGTGACGTTGTTCGTAGGACGGTCAATTCCCAAAATGTCTGCGGTCAGTGGTCCCACCGACCCGCCGTTGAGACTCCCCGCAGGCGCAACGTTCGCCAGGCTGTTCCGAATCCGGTTGTAGCCGAACCGGAAATCATTCACTAGCGTGTTCGAAAGCAGGTGCGTTTCATTGATGGTTAGCAGTCGATTGTGAACCGGGAGATCGAGCGGGAAATTCAGGTCACCCTGACTAATGCTAGTCGCCAGGGTCCCGCCCAGCGAAGCCTGCAAACCACCGGCGCCAAATGGCAACAACTGCTCAGAATCGGAAAAGAAAAAGCGGGCGGAGAGCTTGTCATTACCGCCGTTGGATTCCTTGTCCCAATTGGTGGTGAACTGGTCATCGGTGAACTTGCCGGGCTTGCTGATGATGAACTGCCCTCTCTGTCCTGGAGTGCCTGGAATAGAAGGAATCAAATAACCGCCGGGCGAGTCTCCGAATTGGTCGCTCTTGAAGTTGAGCAGCTTGCTCACAACCGGATCGATGCTGGGGACGTTGAACGCAGCCATCAGAGAGGCATCCGACCGATCGGTGGGCAGTACCGGGAAACCGGAGTTGCTGATCTGGGTGCCCGGCGAGAGTCCGCTGCGCTGCCGCGTTCCCTGGTAGTTCACAAAGAAGAACCCTAGCTTGGCGTTTCCGATGGGACCACCCAGGCTGCCACCGAAGATGTTCTGCTTAACCGACGGCCGCTTGAGCCCGCTCCGATTCAAGAAATACTCGTTGGCGTTGAAAACATCGTTGCGCAGGAATTCGTAAAAGTCTCCATGGAACTGCTTCGTGCCGGACCTGAGGACGGCGTTCATGTTGCCGCCGCTGTTACGCCCCTGGCTGGCGTCATACAGCGAGGTCTGGACCTTGAATTCCTGAATGACGTCCGGATTGGGAAGCGGGATGTTCGTGGCCTGCGCCACGTTGTAGTCAGTCGCGCTGATGCCTTCGATCAGGTAATTGTTGTTGTCCTCGCGTTGGCCGTTGACGATCACGCGCACATTGCCGCGACCCAACTGCGCCGAGGCATTGAGATCGCTCTGCGCCCCCGTCGACAGGGTGAGCAACTGTTCGAAGTTCTGCGTTGCCAGTGGAAGTTCGCGGATCGTGACGGACTCGATAGCCTGCCCCGTAGTGGCGCTCGTGGTTTCAACTTGCTGCACCTCAGCCTGCACTTCGATTTTTTCCAGCACCTTAAGCGGCGCTACTCTGACGTTCATGCGAGTGGTTTCGGTCACTCGCACCGCGATGTCGGCGAACTTGCCCTCCTGGAAACCGGGGCTGGTCACTGCTACGGTGTAGGTTCCGACGGGCAGCAGGGGCGCTGTGAAAGAACCGTTAGCATCGGTCTTCGTGGTACGGGCTACAGCACCCGTATCCTGATTGACGATTCGCACTTCCGCGTTGGCCACTACGGCGCCAGTGGAATCCTGGACCGTGCCTGTGATCGCACCTGTGGCGCCACCCTGGGCAAGCGCCAGGCTGGCGCTGAACAACGCCAGCACCCACACGAGAACCGAATCCCCCCAGATCCTGGACATACACCCCTCCCCGTTTGTCGCTCCTTTTTTGGAGCATGACTACTCTCTTTGCTGCGGAATTCGCACCAACAATAGAAAGCGCAGAACTCTCTCTGCGCGAGGGCCTTGAACCATAATTGCGACTTGGCGGCCCCGTGGAAAACCGAACCCGAACTTAGGAAAGACGCTTCCCCGGAAGATTGCCGGCTCATGCACTGGGAAATTGCGCGACAGCTTACTAGAAAATAGCAGACTTGGCAAGCACGTCGTGAGCACGTGTCGTTAACACATGATATGTCCGGTCGAATTAGCACATGAAATGTCCGCTTTGCAGGCGGTGAGAGTAAGAGAACATGCCTTACATGTTCTTTTACTCGAAGGCCGCGGTGGAGCGGGCGATGAAAGTACAAGAAGTGATTTTGCGGGCGATGGCCAAGAAGATCACCTGGTGGCAGGCAGCGGAGATTATCGGCATCAGCGACCGGCACATGCGGCGCTGGCGCCAGCGCTACGAGGAATTTGGCTACGATTGTTGGACTGACGCTGGACCTGACCTTCGCGCAGCAGTATGAGCGCACGGTCAATCGCCATAACACCGCGAGTTTTAAGGACCCGGTCCTCGGAATCGAGCGGGGAACTGGCGAGACATGTTGGCAGGCTGTTCGTTGCCTGCCCACCAGCATCTGGACGGCACCGTTAGCGCGACGTACGGGCCGCACCGGCCGGGGCATTACACCGCGCAAGGTGCGGCTTTCGAGTCAACCCAAACGGCGGTGCAACCAGTTGTGGTAAAGACGCGCGGTTGCAAAGTCCGGAAACCGACTTCTCCAATGGGTTGGAAAATCCCGCAAGCCCCGCAGGGTTCACACTTTCCCGCAGCTCCTGCGGCGGCGAAGGACTAGCCTGGCCGAAGCCTAAGCAGGACATTTCATTTGCTACAAAAGTGGACAACCCTGCGAATGCGACGCGGGTCCTCGAACGCTCGACCCCCGGTTGTCTGAGAGGCGATGGGACTCGTATCGGGACCCGCCCCGCTATTTAGTACTGCGCTGCTTGCGAATTTCTTCCAGCCGCTTCTTTAGGTACTCTCGATATTCCTGCTGCAATTTAGGATCAGTCGGCGAACTGTAAATCTCACTGGACTTGTATTTCCCTTCTGCGAACTTCCTCTTCGTCCACTCGTCGTGAATATGGGTTCCATCAGCTGTGTCCAGGACTTCCTGTACGAACTGGGGCGGAACAAAATACACGCCTTCGCGATCGCCGACTACAAGATCGCCGGGCATGACTGTCACTCCACCTATACGAATCGGAACATTGATCCCGGTCAGCATAACGCTTCCGATCGGCGTGGGATCGACGGCCCGGAAGTAGGCAGGCATGTCGATTTCGGAAATTCCATCCAGGTCGCGCACACTGCCGTCCACGACTAATCCGGCCCCGTGCGTGGCCTGCATGACGTAATAAAAGAGGTTGTCACCGACAATTGTCCCATTCACTTTCTTGCCGAACAAATCGACTACCAGCACGTCGCCGGGCTGCAGCATATCAATTGCCGTCTGGTTGGTAAGCCGCGCGATACCGCGTGCTTTCGCTTTGACTTTGGCGACATCGTCCACATCCGTGCGTAGGGGCATGAACTGGACGGTAAACGCGCGTCCAACCATGGTTTTTCCCAGATGCAGGATTTGAAATCCATCCGCGTACTGATTATGAAATCCCTTCTCTTCGAGGACTGCCCAGACTTCCTCTGAAGACAGCCCGCGCGCCCGCGCGATCAAATCATCAGGCACCTTTGGTCTGCCATCGGCCAGGCGATCAAAGGGGTTCTGCGCCGAGTAGTCGACCAGTTCCTGCTTCGGGAAACTGACCAACTGCGCGGCAGATGCAGGCATGAACGTGAACCAGGTATATCCGTAAAGGATTGCAGCAACACACAATCGAACCGGGTTGCGATTCATCTTCAAGGGTTTACCTCCGCGGGGAATCGGTTTCCGAACCTCTCAAATTGATGATGATTTGTCAATTGCAAGGGCTGGAGAATTTCTTTCTTCGCGGCGGCAGATTGTGTAGTATCGGCGCGCCGTTCTCGATTCTTGCAACTTCGAGTGGGGCTAGTTCTGGCTGCGCCGGAATTGGACATCCCTGCGAACTTCAGGAGCACAGATGATTAAGAGACTGTTCGGAAAAAGGCCGGTTGCGGGTGCCTTCGCTACTCTATTCCTTCTCGTTGCCGCGATCTTCCTGGTTATCACTGTTATTCCGATTCCGCGCGCGTCTTCTTATCCCGCTGACGCGAAATCCGATTCCGCCCTTCTAGACGGATACCGTCACGTCGAAGTTGCATCTGTCTCCGACGCAATGGAGAAACTTACCGGTCAGCGCACCTACTTGTCGCATCGCATGCGTCCGATCTTCCCTGCAAAGTTCGCGGGATTTGCGGTTACTGTGAGGTTGAAGAAAGAAGAAAACCACGATCCCGACGCCCTGCAAGGGATGTTGGCCGCGATAGATCAAGGCGCCCCAAATTCAGTCTACGTGATGGTCGTTGAAGACGGCGCTAACATCGCCGGCATGGGCGGTTTGATGGGGACTGCCATGCAGGCGCGGAATTTTGCTGGCGCTGTGATCGATGGCGGTGTTCGGGATGTCGGCTATCTCACCAAAATCGGCTTCCCTGTTTTTGCGCTCGGGATTGTGCCCTCGACGTCGGTAGGTCACTATCGCTTTGCCTCGGAGAATGTTCCTGTGGTGTGCGACGGGGTCACGGTTGCAGCCGATGACCTCGTAGTCGCGGATGCAGATGGCGTGATTGTAGTTCCGCGCGCCAGAGCAGCGGAGGTCCTGGCGACCGCACAGGAAATGGATTTCAAAGAGCATTCGATGTACGCGTATATCGAAAAGCTCAAGTCAATTGAGGAAGCGGTAAAGAAGTTCGGCCGCTTGTGAGGTTGGCCTCTTTGAAGTCCGGCTCACCTCGTCCACGCCGCTGTCGGCCCCGGGGCCGGCTTCGATCAACCTCACACTCCAATTACTGATCTGAATCGCCGTAACCTGGTGACTCTCGGAGCAGGAGACGTGAGCAACCTTACCGTCCGGCCGGATCAGTGCTTCCTGAGGCGATGGAGGCACGCTGATGGTTTTGATTACATGAAGCCGTAGCGGAGGTCGATCACTGCCGCCGCATATGCCTGTGACATGGTGACCGGCAACCATTTTCCGTCCTCCGTGGATGCAGAGCCGTACCCTATTCCGGGCGCGCTCCTCTGATCCAGTTTTCGCGATCGCGGTGCTTATAACCGCCAGTCGGAGCTTCTCCGTATCAGAGGCAAACGCCCAGCCGTTGGCGGTGTAGCCGTAGCGTCCATCCGGGCAGATTGCCAGCCTGCGGGACTCTGGTTTTCCAGTCGGAATGTTTCCGGCGATGTTCAGAGTTTTCGATCGCTCGTGGCCACAGATTTGTCTAACTCAATGGTCACATAGAGGAGGCCACCCTTCGGCCTGAGCCCGGCACCGTGAGATCGAACGCCGTGCCCGAAATCGATGGTGTGAATCACCCGCCGCTCCCCGAGGTCGATCACCGCCAGCGTGCTGCCGGCGGTTCCGGGCACCCAACTCCAGAGTCTCCATAAATCGGGACGAAAGCCCGCTTCCCATCCGGGGACCCGGCACCTTCGTGCCCGGTGACGCCTCCTCCCGCCACGGTGGCAATCTGGCGTCCAGAATCGGGGTCAATCCGGCCGAGGGTCTGGTCTCCCTTATTGGCGACCAGCAACAGACCAGCCGGGGCCGAAGCCGTGAAGGCTGGGGTCAATGGACCTGCCAAAATGAATGCCAATTGTCAGCGACGAACTCATAAAGTTGCTCCTTGCCCTCTTGAGTCGCCGTACCTATCGTGCTGGAGCGAAACGAAGTTCGGCAAATGCTCTGGGAACATGAAAATTCGGCTCGGGCGTATTGGTAGGTCGCCAGGCAGAGTAAAAGCGCGGCTCTTCACGGCCTTCCACACGGTAGAAATTGGCGCGCCAAACTGTGCTTGGATCGAACTCCGAACTCAGAGACTTGAGCGGAATGGCCAGTTCGGCGGACCATCTATGCCGCCGCTCATCGAGAAATGCAGAGTGCCGCAATCCGCTTTGGAGGTCACGCGTCGGAGCCGGAGAAATGTCTAGGTCGATCCAAAAGCCGTTGGGAGCGATTTCGAACTCTTTGTAATAATGAAGCTTTGACGGGTCAGGCTGAACGAATGCCTCGGCCACATCGCGCTCCCACAAGTGATCCCGTCGACCGTTTGGATCGGCATCCTCGAACAGGTAGAGGTCCCGATACCGGCACTCGAATCGCAAATAGAGATTCCGCGCAGACCAGAGGACGCGTACTGTTGTCTGGCGCTGCGGATCGGCATTCCTGCCCTGCCAGTCCGAGCAGAATGCCACAGGTATCGCCTTCGCCCATTCCTTCACGGGATGAGCTGCGTCCAACTGGATTTCACGATTTAGGTGACCCGCCACGATCGCCGCCGCTCGGTTCCGACATCCGGAAGTCGCAGTCTGGCCTGCAACAGGTATGCACAAGAGAGAGGTGAACAGGACGCAGATTCGGATGGCGTGCATAACCTGTGCTGCCGCGAGTGCCGGACCGCATGCCTGTCCCACAGCAGCGGCATGGCACGATCCGCCATGGGAGGCGTGATCACTCAGCGTCGGAAGCGGTCTCTTGGTTGCCGGTCTTGGCGGCAGAAACGAGGAACTTGGTTACATCGTCCAACTCAGCACCGGTCAAAGCAATTGCGTTCCCGGATGGCATCACCGGTGGACGGCGCAGCACCTGGCTAACATCTCTCTTCATGAAGAACTGGAATGTGCCGTCCAGTGCCTGTAATTGAATTGAGAAATTGTCCTCGTTACGGACGATGCCATCGTATCGCTCGCCTTCCCGGGTGATTACGACAGCGTGCCTGCTCGACGCCTCCGAGTTGCGGGCCGTATGGATCATTGCATCCTTAATTTCTCGAACACTATGCCCGCTGGCGTAAGCAGAAAGATCACTTGCAACGAACCCACCCTCGCCGCCGACCATGTGGCAGGCAGAACATCCTGCGCGTCCGAAAAATAGCGCCCTGCCGCGTTCCACATCACCGGGTAAGGCAGAAAGTCTCCCCCTCCCTTGCAAGACACGCAGGTATCTGACAACGGCCTTCGTACCCGAACTACCCAGGGAATGGAACGCCGGCATGCCTGTCCCCGGTACGCCTTCTTCGACGAGGCGCCTCAACTTCTCGTCCGAGAGCCGCTGTACGGCAGGGGTTCGAGCGATATCGGGAGCGCGTTCGCCTCCTTTGCCGTCTAGCCCATGACAGCTGGCACACATAGAAGCGAAGATCCTGCGTCCGGAAGCGATTGGTTTGGATTCCGCTCCGGGGTTGTCGGCCATTGATCCCCTGGCCACAACCAGGTTGCCGCTCACGACCGCGATCGCCAGCCATAACCGGACTCGCGAGTTCTCGGCGATGGCAAAAACTCCTATTTCTTCTGTTTCACGGCAATAGCTGATATCTCAATACGTGCGTCGTTGACCAAGCCCGCGGCTTGTATAGTTGCACGCGCCGCTTTGGGATCGGGCATGACCGTCTTGTAGACCTTGTTCATCTCGGGAAAATCTTTGATGTCGGCGAGATATACCGTTACTGAGACAATATCTTGCAATTCGAAACCGGCTTTTTTCAGAACTTTCTGAATATTGTCCAAGGCCGCCTGCGTCTCCGGCCCGATTCCGCCGGGCTTTAGTTTGTTGTTCTCATCGGTACCTTCGGTACCCGCGATATACAACGTGTTTCCCGCCACTATCCCATCGCTGAAGGGAAGCCCTTTGGCTTCTCCGAGTACGATGGCGCGCTTCTGCTGCGCAAGCGACGGGACGGCAGCGCATAGCACCAGCAGAATACCTGATGCCAGGATGATTGCCTGTTTGCGGTGCATGTCTGCTCATACTCCTTTTCGGATTTTTGGAAAGGTCGCGTGCCGAAAGCGACGAATTCGGTCACGGAATAACAGATAAGCGTCTAGCACACGTTGGCCATGCTATATTCCGCGCACCTTTATACAACCAGGAGCGATGTATCTACAAATAGTCACCTATGCCGACACGCAGGACGCAATGTCAAGCCATGGAACGAACAGCACCGGTTGCGAGGTCGTTCCCTTGCCTTTACACGCTATACTCACGAGCAGCTCTCCTACGGCACCCTGACGCGCTGTGAAGCGCTAAAGGGCCTCGTATCTATCAAGGGAGGTCATCGTGGGCAAGCGCGCCCTTCAACTCGCTTTCATGGTAGTTGCGGTGATGGCAGCGGCACAGAACGCCAGCCGCCCTCGGGAACAAATCGGTTACAAGCCCGCCCTCGATGCGGACCAGAAAAAGACTCTTTTGCTGAAGGACTTCCATCCGGCGTCGATGCTGCACGCGGATACGAACCGTGTTGACCGCGCCAAATTTTACGTTATAGACGTGCACAATCATGTAAACGACGCCGAGGGAGTCGAAGAGCCCATGCCTCCCGAGCGCGTCATTGAGATCATGGACAACACTAATGTGAGGACAGTTGTGATCCTCACCGGAATGTGGGGAGAAAAGCTGCAGAAAGTTATCGACAGCATGGTGAAGCCCTACCCCGGGCGGTTCATGGTCTTTACCCAGATTGATTTCTCGAAAATCAACGACTCCAATTTTAGTAAGGAGATGGTCGCTCAGCTCGACGAGGCGGTGGCCCGCGGGGCTCGTGGACTGAAACAACTCAAAGATCTCGGCTTAGGCATACGCGACCAGAGTGGCAAGCTGATTTCGGTTGACGATCCTCGGCTCGACCCCGTCTGGGAAGAATGCGGACGCCTCGGTATCCCGGTCTTCATTCATACGGGAGATTCTGAGGCCTTCTTTCACCACATAGACGGCAGCAATGAGCGTTATGAGGAACTGCTCGACAATCCCAGCTGGAGTTTTTACGGACCCCAGTTCCCCTCCTTCGAGCAGTTACTCGAAGCGCGTAATCGCGTCTTTGCCCGCCATCCCAAAACCACTTTCGTCTCGCTGCATATGGGTTGGCCGGAAAACCTGGGCTGGGTGGGCAGCATGCTGGATCATTATCCCAACGTGATGGTTGAATTTGGTGCGCGAGAGGCCGAGTTAGGCCGCCAACCCCAGCGCACTCGCGATTTTTTCCTGAAATATCAGGATCGCGTCATGTTCGGAAGCGACAATGGTATGAAGGAGGAGTGGTATCGAAACCATTTCCGCTGGCTCGAAACCGCAGATGAATACTTCGATTACTGGGGTTACCCGGCACAGGGCCGTTGGAAAATCTATGGTCTGCAACTCCCGGACCAGGTCTTAGAAAAGGTTTATCACCTCAACGCAGAGGGGATCTTCCGCCAATTCCGAGGCATGGCGGATCTGCAGACGGAGCAAAATGAAACGCGAGTTGCGCAATCATCCTTCTTCCGCGATCGCAATATGTCTTCTTTTTCTGCCCATGATTGGACTCGCGCTGAGCACCGGTTGCCAGTCCGGCGTGAAAAAGCCTACTCAGCCGCCTCCCCTTCCCTCGAACATCAGAGTCTTATTAAATAGCCATGGCCCAATCATCCTGCAGACCGGCACCGCAGAATTCCAGGTGCAGCCCTCTGGCTATATTCAGGCTTCGCTGATCGAGGGTGGTGAGCCAGTTACGCTTGATGAGCCCGAACAAGGCAAGCCGTTTGACAGCAACTATCTCTTGATCTCAGGCAAAGAAGTTCATTTCTTGCTGGATTTCGGCGCCTCCAAAAACCTGGAAGCGATCGGCAAATTGGGACCTGGAAGACGTATCGAAATTCCTGCCCGTCCCCTCGGACCCTCCGGCGGCGGCACCCTGCAGGCTACCCTGGTGCTTGAGATCTATGACGATTTCCCTAATATCGCCCTAACCTCGGTGGAATACAAGAATGGCGGTGTCGCAGTAATCACCCTCGATCAAGCAGTCGCACAACGACATCGTTTCAATTCTCACGTGGCCAAGGCAGCCCCCTACGACATGTGGTCTTTCCAGGGGTCCAGTTATGAATGGGGAAAAGACGACATCCTCAAGCTACGACCCGCCTTGTTCCAGCCGAATGAAATGGGAGCCATCGTCAATGGTGGCTTCGGTGGTGGGATTCCGGTAGTGGCTTTCTGGACAGGTTCTGTTGGCGAGGCAATCGGACACATTGAAACTTTGCCGTTGACTGTTTCTCTGCCGGTAAAAGTGAACCCCGATTCGCGAGTCAGCGCCTCGATGGTCATCCCCGCCCATGTGACCCTCCAACCCGGGGAAACCTTTTTCACGCCCCGCACTTTCATCGCGGTTTTCGCCGGTGATTATTACGAACCCTTAAGACTCTGGTCGAGCGTGCTCGCCAAAGAAGGATGGAATCTTCCTAAGCCTTCCCGTGAAGCTTACAACCCGAGCTGGTGCGGATGGGGCTACGAATTCAACGTGACGCCGGCGCAGATGCTAGACACGATTCCGAAGCTGAAGGAGTTGCGCATTAAGTGGGCCACACTGGATGATCGCTGGTTTGACACCTATGGTGACTGGGATCCGCGCTCGGATACCTTTCCTGGCCATTCCATTCAGGAGATGGTCGACGGCTTCCATAAACAAGGCGAGTTAGTACAACTCTGGTGGCTTCCTTTGGGCGTGGAAGATGGACAGGGGACATACAGTTCGCACAAATACGTTGTCTCCAAGGTCGCCCAGGAGCATCCCGACTGGCTTATTCTCGACAGAAATGGCAATCACGCGCGCATGACGCGAGGTCTAGCCGCGCTCTGTCCCGCCCTTCCCGAAGTCCAGGCCTACCACAAGCAGCTCACCGAGAAGTTCATCCGGGACTGGGGCTTCGACGGGTCCAAACTTGACAACATCTATACCGTTCCCATGTGCTACAACCCGGCCCACCACCACCAGTCACCGCAGGATTCAGTCAACGCGATGGCGGAAGTCTACAAGGCGATCTTCCAAACCACCCGCGCCCTCAAACCGGAAAGCGTAACCCAGAGCTGTCCCTGCGGGACACCGCCATCCCTGGCCTGGCTACCCTACATGGATCAGGCGGTGACGGCTGATCCGATCGGAGCGGTGCAGGTCCGCCGCCGAATCAAGATGTACAAGGCGTTACTTGGCCCTGAAGCCGCGGTACATGGCGACCACGTCGAGCTCTCTTCGATGACTCGTGTCGGCAAGGGGTGGAGCGAGCACGGCTCCGATTTCGCTTCCACCATCGGCACTGGCGGTGTGGTGGGAACCAAGTTCGTATGGCCGGATCCCGGTCCCAAGTTTAAACCGGTGCTGCTAACGCCTGAGAAGGAAGCACGCTGGAAAAAATGGATCGCCATCTATAACGACAAAATGCTTTCCAAGGGGACTTTTCGCAACCTTTACGTCTACGGCTACGACGTACCTGAAGGATACGCGATCGAGAAGGACGGCAAAATGTATTACGCTTTCTTCGCACCGGCCGCAGCACCCTGGAATGGCGAGGTCGAGTTGCGCGGCTTGAAACCGGGAACCTATCACGTCGTAGACTACGGCGGAAACAAAGATCGCGGCACCGTAGAAGCGACGGCTGACAAGGCTCCGCACCTAAAAACCACGTTTCAAGAACATCTATTGTTAGAAGTGATGAAGTAAACCATCCATGGACCAGCTGGCTAGCCAGATTACTCAGCTGCTCGCGTGCGGAAGAACTCTGCCACGTACTTACGGTCCCGAAAAGCTTCCGTGGCCCCCTTAAAACGAAGAAAAATGGGAATGCCGTGCGTCGGCAAGATACGCCAGCTCCAAATCTTCAAACCCGAGGTCGGCGGGTGCCCATGCCAGTGATGACGGTGCGTGCCGCTGCTCTCCGCCCTTGTTCTGTGCACTTGGGATACGTCGACTCGGCTGGCGCCAAGCCGCTCGACCGCTATCTGTCCCAGAGAATCGCCTCCAACACGGGAGACAAAACCTACACGACTCCTGAGGGCTGACAGGTCATGGGCAACCATCGCCGAGGAATTTCCCAGCGTAAGCATCATGTCCTTGGCCAGCAGTTCGTCGCTCAGCTGGAAGCTCTTCCAGCCCACCATAGAGGATCAAGAAGAGATTCAATTCACCGGCAACGGTCACATCAAAGCGAGGCCTGTTCTGAGTTCTCCAAGGACTCTCCGTCGTCGAGCGTAACTACCCGGCTTAAATTTCGCGGATTGTCAGGATCGAGACCCTTCTTCAGGCCCGTGTACACACCCATGAGTTGGCTGGCAACGACATAGGGCGCCAGCCGCGCAAGCTCGGGCAATTCAAAGTCCAACTCGACCAGCAGATCCGACGAAGCACGCACCCGGTCGTCGGCCTGATTGATGACGGTTAGAGTGGTTCCGCCCAGGGCCTTGGTTTCCTGCAAAACGCCGCTTTCCGCGTTCTGACCGCTTTCCGAGAGCAGAAATGCAACCAGCGTCTCGGGCCCGACGACAGACTTTGGACCGTGCCGAAATTCCAGAGTATGGTAGCTCTGGGCGTAAGAAGCGGACATTTCGGAAAGCTTTAGCGCGCACTCACAGGCCAATCCAAAAAAAGGACCTTGCCCCAGGCAGATGTAATCTGCAACTTGGTGCGACGCTACGAATTTCCGGATCCGCGACGGCAAATCCTTGAGTGCCCTTTCCGCGGATGTTGGCAATTCTGCCAGGCCCTTGGCCATCGTATGATCCCCCACGAGGCCGGTGGCCACGTACTGTAGCGCCAGAAGCATTGATGTGAAGGACCGGGTCATGACCGTGCTTTCCTCATTCGCCGGTAGGACTACCACAGCACTGGTGGCGATCTGCTCGAGAGGCTGCTCGGGCGTGCAAGTGATCGCCAGGGTACGGACATCCTTTTTCTCCTCTAATAACTGCGCTGCCTTCACCGCCTCGGAAGTGCGCCCGGAACGTGAAATCACTACCGCGGCGAGGTTTTGCGAACCCGTCAGCACCGAATCCGGGAAGAGCAGTAGCTCAGAAGCCGGAACCGCGCGCGCACGCCGTCCGGTGATCGCAATCCAGGACGCGGCCGCGGAAAGCGCCAGGTAGTAGCTGGATCCGCATCCAACCAATAGCCACTCACCGGCCCCGCCGAATTGCCGGCCAATCTTCTCCCTGAGCCCTGCTTGTTCCAACTCCTTCAGGGAGTCACTCCAACACCGAGGTTGGGAAACTATCTCTGCCAGCGAATGAGCACCCGGCTTGGTCATGGGTTTAACTTGCAATCGACTATGTTCATTGGACGGATGACCATTATCTCGGTCGCTCGCTCTCGTCGAAGCGGGCCAATCGGACCTTGGAATATCCTTGAAACTGGCGTGTTATGTGCGTGACCGGCACGCCGCCGTCATTATACCTTCCACGACGGCGCAGCTTGTCGTCCGGAAGGTTCGTGAACTGGAACTCTGATCCTGACTGAGCGGCGAGATTTCAAAAAGCACTCTGTCGGGGTCTGGTTTTTCCACCCTTAATTTTCACTTTCATTTTTTAGTAAAAGCATTTAGAACGATCCGCGATCGGCTGCTGTCAGAGCATGCTCCCTTGTTATCGGGCAGAATGGCAACTTGAGAATCGTGAGCAACACGTTTGAACATATGGAGCGCGCATGCGAACTGGCGTGTTTGTTCTTGTTTTGCACGTGCCTCCTGATGTTGGCCGTTTCCGAGACCACGTCCTCAAGCCCTTCGACGACCATCAACGTGGGCGTCTCCGAGCTTGCCGCCCGGCCCATTGGCAGCAATTGGGTCTCCTACAACGGCGACTACACGGGACGCCGCTTCAGCGCGCTGTCACAAATCAATGTCGGCAACGTCAGCCAGCTGCGCGCAGAATGGGTTTTCCACGCCGGCAACTCAAGCCATCTTGAGGTTACGCCGGTGGTCATCAACGGATTAATGTTAGTAACCGCCGCTAACCATGCGTTCGCGCTGGACGCGCGCACTGGACGGCAGGTCTGGCATTATTCGCGCCCGGTGACAGAAGGACTAATCGACGACGCATCTGGGCACATCAACCGCGGAGTGGGCGTGTGGCACAACCGGATCTACATGGAAACCGACAATGCTCACCTGCTGTGCCTTGACGCTCGCTCCGGCCAGTTGCTATGGGAGGTTGCCTACGCCACGGGAAACAAGAATTACGGCGCGACCAGCGCTCCCCTGGTTGTAAGGGACAGAGTTCTGGTTGGCACATCGGGTGGCGATGATGGTGTGCGCGGATTTGTGGCTGCCATCGATGCAGAAAGCGGCAAAGAGGTTTGGCGTTTTTGGACCATTCCGGCTCCAGGTGAATTTGGTGCCTCCAGTTGGCCAGGCCAGCTCTACCTCCGGGGCGGTGGCACGACCTGGATGCCGGGAACATACGATCCTGAGCTGAACACTATTTACTGGGGGACTAGTAATCCCGCTCCCGATTTCGACGGGAGCGTTCGTCCCGGCGATGACTTGTACACCGATTGCCTTCTCGCGCTGGATCCGGATACCGGTAAGCTCAAGTGGTATTTCCAGTTCACACCTCACGATTTGTTCGATTACGATGCCACCGAAACTCCGGTATTGATCGATGCCGTCTACAAGGGACGGCCGCGAAAGCTGGTGGTGCAGGCTAATCGCAACGGTTTCATCTATATTCTCGACCGGGAGAATGGCAAATTCCTGTCTGCGGTTCGCTTCGTGGAAAAGTTGAACTGGGCAAGCGGGATTGACGAGCGGGGCCGCCCGATTCGCAGCCAAGTCGAACCCACCGCCGCCGGCGCCCGGGTGTGTCCAGGTTACGCGGGGGCAACCAACTGGTATGCTCCTTCCTACAATGAAGGCACCCACCTCTTCTATTTCAAGTCCCTGGAAGAGTGCCAGACATACTTTCACAAGCCGCAGAAATTCAGGGAAGGACAAACCTATTATGCAACTGGCGTTAAGCACATTGCCGGTGAAGAGCGGCAAAGCTTCTTATTGGCCTTCGATTTGAACACCGAGAAATTCGTTTGGAAGTACCCACAGGTGAGCCATGACTGGTCCCCTGGAGGGACCATGACTACGGCTGGTGGACTGGTTTTTTTTGGCGACGACTCACATTCCTTCGAAGCGGTCGACGCGCAGTGTGGCGAACCGCTTTGGCACTTCAATACCGGACAGAGGATTTATGCGTCCCCTATGAGCTACGCGATTGCAGACAGCCAGTATGTAGCCATTGCAGCCGGCAGCGATGTTTTCAGTTTTGCCTTGCCCGGTTCGCTCGATTCAAGTCATTTATTCCAAGAAGATAAAAGATGATGACCGGCTTTTTTAACCGCAGGAAGTTTGCTCTCCGCTTGGCTTCAATTCTGTCGGGGCCAGGACTTACTTCCACCATGCTGCACGCCGAGGGCTCGGCCAGCGAGAAGAACTCAGGCGTACCCAAACTCGATTACGATGGCAAACCAGCGGATGGCACGCAGATGATCACGCCCCTGATGGTCGATAACGGCCTGATCTGCATCTCTGGCCAGGGCGCGAATGATGCCGGCTCCGCCCAGCAGAATGATATCGAGTCGCATACGACGAAAGTCATGAACAATGTCAAGAAGCTGGTCGAGGCGGGCGGCGGCAGCATGGACAGTATCCTTCAGCTAACCGTGTATCCCGCCAACTTGGATGACTACAATGGGACGAACAAAGTCTTCAAGACCTGCTTCCCTCGTGGCGGCCCCGGTGTTCCCGGACGCTCGCTCTTGGAAATCAACTGTATCGCCGGAGTAAC
The DNA here is from genome assembly GCA_035272945.1 of Terriglobales bacterium. Classification (GTDB taxonomy): domain Bacteria; phylum Acidobacteriota; class Terriglobia; order Terriglobales; family Acidobacteriaceae; genus Gp1-AA122. The sequence goes on along the minus strand of DATEPX010000193.1, from coordinate 101,044 downwards.
CCGCAAGTAGCCGGAGGAGCTCACATATGGGAATGGAAGTAGGCTGGAACCGTCGCAGCTTTCTCGGGGGGCTGGGAACAGTTGTGGCGGCGGTGGTCGCACCATTCCAATCCTTCGGCTGGAGTCCCCAACCGAAGCCTACCGGGTTTGGGGCGAGCGGCAATGTGTATGAAGAACTTGGCGTGACCACGGTCATCAACTGCGAAGGAACCATGACGGTGCTCGGTGGTTCTCTTCCGCATCCCGAGATTCAGGCGGTTGTTGAGCAAGCGGCGCGACATTACGTCAGCATCCCCGAACTCGAAATGGCCGCCGGAAAGCGGATTGCGCAGATGCTCAAGCTCCCACAAGGATACAGCGCTATAGTTACCTCGGGCGCGGCAGCAGCCATTCAATCCGGACTTGCCGGGATCCTTACGGGTGATAACGAAACCTTCATCCGGCAACTACCCGATTTGAGCGGTATGAAGTCGGAAGTGATCATTCAGAAGTCACACCGTAACCCATTCGATCATCAGCTGCGAACCACGGGGGTGAAACTGGTTGAGATTGAGACACGGGAGCAACTACGCCGGGCGGTTAACGATCGAACAGCAATGATGCACTTCTCAAACTTCGCGAACCCGGATGGTCAGATCAAGGTCGACGAATGGGTAAAGCTCGCGAAGCAGTACAACATACCTTGCATGAATGATGCGGCAGCCGATACTCCTCCCGTCTCCCATTTGTGGGATTATGCCAACATGGGGTACGAGCTGGTTACTTTCAGCGGAGGAAAAGCGATTCGTGGTCCCCAGTGCGCGGGTTTGCTCCTCGGTCGCGAAGATCTGGTTCACTATGCGCTGCTCAACAATAGTCCGTACGAAGACACGATCGGGCGCAGCCAGAAAGTCGGCAAAGAAGAAATCGTGGCCATGATCAAGGCGCTCGAAATTCACTTAGGCGAGGATCAGGATGCCTTGGCAAAAGAATGGCAACAGCGCCTCAAGACCATCGCGGGCCAGGTCACCAAGATTCCTGGCGTGAGTGCGTCATTTTTCATGCCCCCGGTTGCGAATCACGTGCCACACATGAACATTACCTGGGATGAGACCCGCATTCGCCTCACGCCCCCGGAAGTATCGCGGTTATTGCGCGAGGGCAAGCCGTCTATCGTCATCGGACACGGCAAGGAAGGCAGTGAAGGCCGGCCCGGCCTGGTGATGAACTCGTTTCAGTTACAGCCCGGTGAAGAGAATATCGTGGCCCAGCAGATGGTACAGCTATTCCGCACGCACCTGGTGTAGCACATCGGATGGCCGAAACCATGCGAGAAGCGATCATGAACGCAGCGCAGACGAGTCGGGTACGCTGGCTACTGGTCTTCTGGCTTTTCGTGCTCAGCACCGTTGCTTACCTGGACCGCGTGAACATCTCGGTCGCGGGCGGCTCGATCGCGAACGCATACGGGTTTTCAAACATCCAGCTCGGTTGGGTGTTCAGCGCTTTTCTTGCCGGATACGCCTTGTTCCAGATGGTCGGCGGCTACCTGGCCGACCGCTTCGGTCCAAGACGCGTGCTTGCCGCCGGTGTGTTCTGGTGGGGTGTATTCACTGCGGTCACGGCCTCCATTCCGGCTACTGTCACAGGAGCGCTCTGGATCTTGATCGCAGTCCGCTTTTTGCTCGGCGCCGGAGAAGCCGTCGTTTATCCCGCTTCCAATCAATTTGTGGCACAGTGGATCCCGCGAGAGGAGCGTGGCATCGCGAATGGCTGGATTTTCGCCGGCGTCGGAACCGGTGCCGGTTTCGCTCCTCCCTTGATCACATATGTAATGATTCGTCACGGTTGGCGTGCCTCATTTTGGGTCTGCGCATTGATAGGGTTCGCGGCCGGCGCTGTGTGGTATCTACTGGCAAGGGACACACCAGCCGATCAACCCCGTGTTTCTGCGTCTGAACTGGCTAAGATTCGGGCGGGTCTAAATTTCTCAGGCACCACTGGCGCGGCGCAGTCTTCGCCGCTCAAGTGGGGCAACCTGGTAACCAGCAAAGAAGTGCGTGCGGTGACGCTGAGTTACTTTTGCTATGGGTACGCCGCTTGGATTTTCTTTTCCTGGTTTTATATTTACCTCGCTCAAGCGCGCCGGCTGAATCTGAAGGCAAGCGCCTTCTATGCGATGCTTCCCTTTATTGCCATGGCCCTTGGCTGCCTGGCGGGAGGCACGATCAATGACAGGCTCAGCCGGCGATATGGATTGCGGGTGGGACGCTGCATTCTGGGTGGTGTATCAATGGCTGTTGCCGGCGCCTTTCTCGCATTCGGTGCGGAAGCGAGCAGTGCCCGCGTCGCTAGTGTCGTTTTGGCCGGTGGGGCGGGAGCGCTTTATCTATCGCAGAGTTCCTTCTGGTCGGTAACGGTTGATATCGCAGGCAAATCCTCCGGCTCGGTATCCGGCTTTATGAATATGGGCAACCAGATTGGGGGCGCAGTTACCGCATCGCTCACTCCCATGATCGCCAAGCACTTCGGGTGGGTTGCCTCTTTTGGGGTAGCGGCGGCTCTGTGCGTAGTTGGCGCATTAGCATGGTCATTTGTCAATCCAGAGCGCAGGTTAGCGGTCACTCCGCACCAGTACGATGTACCAGAACCCACGCTCGTCGCTCGATCCGAGAAATGAATACACAGGAGGTAACTCGCAGGGCCGGAGAAATTGGTTGTATCCCCGCGGTGCAGGAGACAAGGTGGGCTATCGACAACAGCGGCATGGTGCGGGTTTTTTTGCTGGATCTCGTTCTGATGTTTTCCCCCGTGCTCCTCTATGGGCAGAGTTCCTCCGCCATTCAATTCACCAATGCCACGGCCGAAGCGGGAATCAAATTCGTTCACTTCAAGGGAGCTAACCGAATCTCGATCAATCGTGAGGAATTTGGCCCGGGCGTGTGCGTGGCCGATTATGACGGCCACGGCTGGCAGGACATCCGTTTCGTCAACGGCCGTGACTTGTACAACCGCGGTATCTTCTCCCGTAACGCGCTCTATCACAATAATGGCGACGGCACGTTTACGGAGGTGACCGATGCAGCGGGCGTGCCCGGCACTGGCTACGGTCTGGGCTGCGTCTGGGGAGACTACGGCAATGACGGCTGTCCCGACCTGCACCGCAGACTTTCCAGAATGTCGAAGCCGACAAGGTTTACGTCATTGCGGAAGGCACTTCCAACTTAAGTATTCAGCAGCTCACGAGAGACAAGCGCAAGGTTTCCCCTGCGGAAGAAAAGAAGCAGCAATGAAGTTCACAGGCTGGATTTCTGTGTTGGCGCCGGAGCCGCGGTATTCAGGCGTTCAAGCGCGATAACGGCTGCTGGTTTAATTGTCAGGACTCAAAGGGTGCATGGGCTCTATGACGATCAAGCGAAAAGCTGGGTGTACCTTGTGCGCCATAGCGCTCACCATTACAGTTTTTCACACCGGCCTCTTGGCCCAAACCAAACCAACACCGACCGGGCGGGTCCGAGTCTGGGAAGGTTCAGAGCCAATCCCCACCTCTGAAGAGGGACTACCAGACCCAAATCCACCGTTCGACCTCTTTAACCTTGGCAAGTTTTACAACTATCCGTACACTCTACGACACAACCTTGTGGACCGCCGCCTGCCGAAGCAGTGGCGAACGTTGAATCTCGAAAACGAATACCTGAAATGCACCGTTCTGCCGGACCTTGGAGGCCATCTCTACACATGCGTGGACAAGATCAACGGCGCATCCATGTTTTATGCAAATCCGACCATCAAGCTTGCCCGCATTGCCTATCGGGGCATGTGGGCGGCCCTGGGTGTGGAGTTTAATTTCCCGGTTTCGCACAATTGGATGACGGTGTCTCCGGTTGACTTTGCCATCACTCGCGAACCGGACGGCAGGGCATCGGTTTGGGTCGGCAACATAGACCGGCCCTACGGGATGCAATGGCGGGTCCAACTCACGCTTCGCCCTGGCCGCGCCTATCTCGAGCAGAAGACCATTCTCTATAACCGGAGCGACACTCGGCACCGCTTTTACTGGTGGACGAATGCTGGGGTGCAGGTATGGGACGACAGTCGCGTCCTTTATCCCATGCAGTTTACGGCCGCCCACGGGTTTGCGGATATCGACACCTGGCCGGTCAACTCCGCCGGAACAGATCAGAGTAGTGTCGGCAATCACAAATACGGCCCGGTGTCTCGGTTCAGCTACGGAAGCCGCGAGCCGTACATGGCGGTCTATCATCCGCACACAAACGCTGGAGTCGCTCATTACTCCTCGTCGGTCGATCTTCCCGCTAAGAAGATTTGGTCGTGGGGCAGCGATCCGGATGGGCTGGAATGGCGCACTGCGCTTTCGGACAACGACAGTGCATATGTCGAGATCCAGGCTGGCTTGTTCCGCGACCAGGAGACTTATGGGTTCCTTGATCCTGAGGAGAGCCGCTCGTTTACCGAATACTGGGTTCCGATTCGCGACCTCGGCGGGGTTTCGCGAGCAAATCCAGAAGCAGTGCTTAACCTGAGCCGCCGCATAAGCGGCAAGGACAGAGTGGACCTCGAGGTTGCTCTCAATGTGACGCGAGAATTTCGGAATGCCTCCGTGCGCCTTCTGGACGGCAAGAGAACCGTTGCACAGGCCGGTGGTTTGTTATCCCCGCGGCACACGTTCCGAAAGCTATTTCAGGGGTTGCCCTCGAATGCGACCTACACCGTGGAACTGAGCAGTGATTCTGGCGAAACCGTTCTTCGGCACACTGAGGGTGAATATGACTTCATCCCTCGCAAGCAAGTACGCGTCGGCAAGCAGCCTTCCTATACTTATCCTCCGGAAGCGGATTTTGGCGCGGACGATTTCGTTGCATTGGCGGCCGACCAGGAGAGTAATGGAGAACTGCTGGTCGCTCTAAGCACTTACCAGCGCGGCCTCGCTCGATTTCCTCGGAGCATTGCCCTGAATCGTGGCGTGGGACGGCTGCAAGTGGTTCTGAAACAATATGGAACCGCGTTGCCCCACCTTACAAGAGCGCTAAGCTGGGCGAGCAATGATCATGAGGCTGGTTATTACTTAGGGCTTGCCGAAGCAGCCGAAAAAGATGACCGCAGCGCTCGCACGCATCTGGAATTTGCCCAGCAATCGCAGAGGTTTCGCGGTCCCGCACTGATGGCGTTAGCTGAGCTCGAAGGCCGGGCGGGAAATCATCAGCGCGCGCTGGGATTGGTCCAGGCGGTGGTAGACGGTGCCCCTGACCTGACCCGCGCTGGAGAGATGGAACTTGCATTCTTGCGTAATCTCGGTCGGCAAGCCGACGCCAAAGCACGGATGGAATATTGGCAGAAAAAAGACCCCACCGACTCCTTCATTCGATACGAAGCCATAAAGCTGGGGGCGACTGATCCGGCACTATGGACGCATCTGGCCGGGGATCCGCAGCGCATCCTTGAAATCGCTGCCGAATACATCAGCATGGGTTTGTATGCTGATGCGCTGGATCTGCTCTCGCAGAAATACCCGTCCGGCGCGCAAGTTGTCGGCGAACCTGGAACGCTTCATCCCACTTCCTATCCGCTGATTGCTTACTATCGCGGTTACTGCCGCTACTTTCTTGGTAAAGACGGGCGCGTCGACTTCGAGGCCGCCTCGGCTATGCCAACGACGTATGTTTTCCCGAACCGTACCGAGTCCTTTTCCGTATTGCGGCGTGCGCTCGACGTCAATCCGCAGGATGCTACCGCGCACTTCCTCATGGGTTCGCTGTACCTTTCCGCAGGCGAAACTGGCCCCGCCCTGGAGCAGTGGGAAGCAGCCCGCCGGCTCAAGCCGGCAATTCCGACTCTTCACCGCAACATGGGCTACACAGCACTGCTCTCAGGCGAGCCGCAGCAGCGGGCGATCGACTTATTTCGTGAAGGAATGAAATACGACGGCCATAACGTTGATGTATATCTCGGACTCGAACAAGCCATGGAGAAAGCCGGCCAGCCGGCCAGTGAGCGGGCCCGCGCGCTCCAGAGCTATCCCGATCTGCAATCTGCGCCGGCAGCGCTTCTGTTCCGCCTGGTCCAGGTTCTAAGTCAAGCCGAAGAATTTGAATCGGCAGAAAAACTGCTCGAGCACAGGTTCTTGCCCAGGGAAGAGGGCGGTACAACCGGAGGCGAGGCTTATGTGACTCTGAGATTGAACCACGCGGCATCGCTAGCGGTTAAGCATGATTGCGTCACGGCATTGAAAATTTTGACGCAATTGCAGGGACCTAACGCGACTGTCCCTTTCACAACTGAGAAGCTGGCACAGTACACAACATCGGAGTCGGCAAAACGGTTGATGAGTCGAGTCCAACAGGCTTGTCAATAGAATTACGCGTTCGCCGCCTGCAGGACCTCGCGGAGCCGCCGCGCGACAATCATGTCTTCGCCCGGCTGCATCATCCAAACGCCTACGATGATCGTGTTCGGGCCCCCGGGCAACCCTGCGCTGGCAGGAGCACCGCCCGTTCCGGGATTCAGTTCGATGCGCGGATTGCCCTGTCGCATTTTCTCGATTACCTGCGCGCCCGTGATTCTGATTCGCGAAGGATCGTAAGTAATCAGCAAATGGGGGACTCGATTCGCAACCGCAGGAACAAATATCTGGGTTGTGAGTGTCGGCAAGCTTTTTAGGTAATCGGCGATCCGCTCGGCGCGGCGCTGAAACTCGGCTTGCATGGCACCTTCATCCTGTTCCAGCAACCAGTCCACGGCTGCAACCAGACCCACAATCTCTTCCTTCGCTACTTTCATGCCGCGCCCGATCGTATTGGAGTTAGGCGAGTTGTTCTGCCGCGCTGCTTCGATCAGATCCCTTCTCCCCAGTAACAGACCCGTGCACTGCGGGCCGCGCAGCCCCTTGCCCCCGGAAAAAGTCACGAGATCGAAACCCATCTGAGTGTAGTTCCACAAATTCGAAGTCGGAGGAATATCGGCCGCCGCGTCGTTGCAGCACGGAACCCCATGCTGGTGGGCGACCCGCACCCAGTCTTCGCGGCTAATCCTGCCCTCGCCGGCATTGAAGAAGTGCGTCATCACGGTTCGGTCAGTGAACGCATGCTCGTATTCATCCATGGTTTCCACTTCGACGAAACGAACGCCAGCATTCCGAATGGCGTGATCGTAGTCGTAGCGTTGTGTCTTTTGAACGATGACTTCATTCTTCAACTCCTTCATCTCGGTAGGAATGCTGAGGATTGCAGCTGCATTGCCAAGCGTGACGCATGCCGCAGTTCCCAAGGTGAGTGCCGCCGCGGCTCCCGCAGTAACCAGCGCAGCCTCGCACCGCAAGCGCTTGGCAACATATTCGCCGGATGCAACCAGCAACTCATTCAGCTGGATGGGATGCTGGGCAGCGAGTGCGATTGCCGCTTGCACCTCCGGCGGCATAGTCGATGCCGAGAGCACTGTGTAGGTCCCTGCGGCATTGATAAACGGCGTGACACCCAGCTTCTGGTAATAGTCGATTGCTTTCGCCGGAGCTGAGGACGATGACCGGCGCGCGCCCAGACTCGAGCTGCCGAACACGGCGGCTCCACCCGTGATGATCGTGTTGCGCAGGAGCTTGCGACGGCTGATTCGTGGCATGGCTTGTTCTCCTATTCCCGTGGATAATCGTCCGCCTTGGCCGGAGTTGAGTGCCCGAACGTAGGTGTATTGAAGTACTGCGGCCTGGCCTTCTCCCATTCAATCATGCTAAGGCCGGAAGGATCGTAAAGTATCCGTCCGGCTCGCACCGTCATGCGTGCCACAAGCTTCACGTTCCCGTTCAACTTCGCGTAGCCGCAGTCGGTGTAGCCGAAATTTCCTCGCAGCTGTTCAAAAACAGCGATGTCGGCATCTCTACCGACAGAAAGCGTACCCAGTTCAGGATGTAGAATTTCGCGTGCCGGATTGACGGTCGCCCGTTGAACCAGATCCTGGAGTGGCTCTCCCATGGCCAGGAATTTCGACATGACCTCCGCCATGCTGAGCACTCGGTAGTTGCCCGTGTGCAAATCCGTGGAGATGGAATCGGGAACAAATCCCTGCTTGACTGCCGGCACAGCATTACGAAACCAGAAACTTCCCGCACCATGCCCCACATCGAAGATGACTCCCCGCTGGCGCGCCTCCATCACGATCGGGTTCACGTTGCCATCAGGAAGGATGATCGGGAACTGTTGAGCGAAAACATGGGTGTGAATGTCACCCGGCCGCATCTTCTTCAAGATGAGGTCGGCATAGCTGCGGTCGGGCCGTGGCCAGAAATCGAACATCACCGGCACGCCGGCCATCTTGCCACATTCTTCCGCCCGGTCGACCGCAGCCCACGGCGTGTGTTCCGGATCCCACGCTTCCTCCGTCCAGTAATGCGCCGTCTTCACTCCGACAATAATGTCCTTATACTTCCGAACGGTTTCGGCGCAGCGCTTGGGATCCATCTGGTCGATGGTTTGCTCCAGGCCACCTTGCATGCCGTTCGCGACGATATTTAGAAATGCGAGTACCCGTACCTTGGCCGTGTCGATCGCTTCTTCCTTTTCCTGAAGAAAGGTCTCAGCGCCTGCCGTGCCTGCGTCTACCACGGTCGTCACACCCGATTGCAGCGCCAAATCTGCGGGAAGTCCCAGAGGCGCTTCGTGCACCCGCGCCTCTGGGGCGAACCAGTTCAACGGCGCCCCGCCATGACCGATGTGGTAGTGGATGTCGATCAGACCAGGTGTAACGTACAGCCCAGACGCGTCGATGACCTTGCCCGCCTGCGCCGCAGGAATACTTTTTTCCACGGCCACAATCTTGCCATTCGACACCGCAACATCCATGACGCCATCGACCCGATTGGCGGGATCAATAACGTGCCCGCCTTTCAGCAGCAGGTCGTAATGCACTGCTTGCGCCATGGAGAGCGGTCGGATGCAGAAGATCAGTGCGAGGATTCCGGCCATTCGGATGACTGAGTTACGCGGTTTGTGCATCTGGTGTCCTTCTTATCCTTCGAAATTTCGTAGGACGAAATTGATGCTCGTTGCTACTTAGGTATGCTGGAAAAATATCCGGCAGTTTACTCAGTTGCTCGATGATTGTCATCACCCAGTCGCCACTGGCTCGGTGGCTCTGCTCCGAACTCTGCTCCGCAGTTCTGCTCCGCAGCTCTTGAAAAACGTAGAGCTGTGACGTAGCCTGACCGTTACTTTTTCCAGACTGCTAAAGCAAAAACACTCGGAGCTGCGTTCATGGATCGACGAGCCTTCGTGAAGTGTGCCCTGCTGGGACCTTCCAGCTTGTATGTGGGCCTCGATCACCAGATAGAAGGCGAGATTGCGCTGCCTCAACCTCCGCCCGTCGAGGTTCATGGCCGTCCCGGAGCGAAGCGATCGCCGTTGGGCATGCCGGGGCTATTTCCAGGGCGTGTGGTGCAGGTTTCAGGTCCCAATGCGATCTTGCGCAATCGCGTATCGCAGCCGGTCATCCACCGCATGTTCGAGGAGGGCATGAAGCAGTTAACGGGCGAGAGTTCGCTTCCTGCCGCGTGGGCCAGGTTCATTGAACCGGCCGATGTAATCGGCATCAAGATCAACCCCTCGGGCGCACCTGCCTGTTGCTCCTCCCCGGAAATTATTCGTGAGATCATCAGCGGCGTAGAGGCTCTTGGTGTGGCGAGAGAGAACATCGTGGTGTGGGACCGGTACGCTTTCGAGATCGATATTGGCAGCTATCAACCTCTCCTCCCGGCCGGAATTCGCATCGTTGGTATCGAAGACGGTGTAGGTGACATCTCGGGATACGATCTGAACGTGTATTGCGAAGCAAATTTTTTCGGTGAGTGGGAGACGCGGTCGTACATGGCTAATATTGTCGCCAATGGTGTCACCAAGATCATCAACGTTCCCACCACGAAGGATCATTCGGCGTCCGGCATCACCGGATGTCTCAAGAATTTGGGGTACGGCACATTCAACAACGTGGCGCGTTCGCATCGCGCCCCCATTTCGTTTACCAATCCGCTGATTGGATTGATGTGCTCAGCCGAACCGCTGCGCTCAAAGGCCGTGTTGCACATCATGGACGGCATGCGCCTCGTGTGGCATGGAGGCCCGCTCACACAAGTGCAAGACTTCATCGAACAAGCAGGCACGCTGTATTTCGGTACCGACCCGGTGGCCATGGATACGGTTGAACTCCAAGCGATCGAAAACAAGCGTCGTCAGAAAGGCGCACCATCGGTATGGGAACACGATCCGAAAAGTATCACCATGAACAGCGAAGAATTTTTTCATGATCCAACAAAGAATCTGTTCTACCGGCAACCTGGCCATATTGCAGCAGCCGGCAAGCTCGGCTTAGGGGTATCTGACCCCAATCAGATCGATCACCGGTCTATCCAGGTCAGTTGAGCCAGTACATGGAAGCATCCCAGCCGACCAAGGTAACCGATTGGATCACTTTCCTGGGCGACAAGGCGCGAAGGGGAGGACAGGGTCCGTGTGCAGTCCGTGAACCTGCACGTGTGCGATGGCAACTTCGGGTCGCTCGCTCGATTCGCTCGGCTCCGGTGCTGCGCAAGAACACTCTTTATGTGACGTCTTTGGCCGGAACTCTGCACGCCATCGATGCGACTGCAGGGCGCCCCAAGTGGGTGTTTCAGGCCGCCGACAAGATTCATTCCACTCCCGCAGTTTCCGGAGATCTCGTGCTCTTCGGCTGCGATGACGGCAAGCTCTATGCCGTGAATTGTGATTCGGGCAAGAAAGTATGGGAGATAGCTACTGCGGCGGAAGTGTGGACGTCACCAGCCATTCGCAACGGAATCGCCTATTTCGGCAGTGCCGACCAACGTATGTATGCCGTGAAGGCTGCCACAGGAGCGGCGGTCTGGAAGGTACAGCTGGGGGGACGGATTTATTCAACGGCCTACGTGGGCGAGAAGCAGCTGTATGTGGGCTGCGGAGATGGAAGCGTCTACAGCCTGGATCTATCGTCCGGCAGGGTGTTGTGGAGCATATCGACAGGAAACGGCATCGATTCGTCGCCTGCCCTGGAAGCAGATAAAGTTCTGATCGGCTCGGAGGATTTCTACCTATATGCACTCGATGCAACGACCGGGGCGGTTCATTGGAAGTATGAGACCGGGCTCGGCATTCTCTCTTCGCCAGCCGTTGGCGATGGCATCGCAGTGATCGGCAGTAAAGATGGCTATCTGTATGCGCTCGACATCGCCACTGGGCGATTACGGTGGCGGGCACGAGCCGGCGAGATTGTCACTGCGCCTCCAGTTTTTGGCCAGGACGCGGTTTGCATCCAGGCAGGGGGTCTGAGCGCATTTGATGCTGGCACGGGCAAAATGCTTTGGAGAGCAGGTTTGGGAGGAGCGGTCCAGTCCGTCCCGGTGTTGACTGGCGGAGTGATCTACATTGTCAGTTTGGATGGGGAGGTATATGCGCTCGAGTAAGCCACTTGCCGCAGCCCTCATCCTGTTGTGTTTTTCTGCCCTGCCCGCAACCGCGTCTGACCCGGCGGGCACGTTCGTTCACAAGAAGAAGTATGCGATGGGTACGGTGTTCGAAATCGTTGCCTACGATGCTTCCCTTGCGCATGCCTCAACCGCGATCGATAAAGCCTTTGACGCGATCGTTCGCCTCGACCAACTCATGAGCAATTACGAGCCGAGCAGTGAACTGAGCAGGCTTAATGGCTCGGCTAAGTTCCACAGTCAAATCGTTTCGCCGGATCTCTATCGCGTGATCGAGCAGTCGTTGGAATATTCTCATATCTCGGGCGGAAGGTTTGACGTCACGGTCGGCCCGCTCGTGGATTTGTGGAAAGCTGCAATCCTCGGGAATGCGGCGCCATCCCCGGCCCAACAAGTCGCCGCACGAGCTTGCATCGGTTACGAGAAGATCCATCTGGTTGCACCCGATCAGGTCGCCTTTGACTCTGGCTGTCTGAGGATTGATCTGGGAGGAATCGGGAAAGGTTACGCCGTGGACCGCGCCGCCGAAATACTCCAGGCGACCGGGATCAAAACAGCCCTGATCGACGCTGGAGGAAGCACCATTTATGCCCTGGGATCTCCGCCCGGCAGGACTGGGTGGCTGGTGCACATGCGAGACCCGTCGCAACAAATTGATCCCACTATTGTGATGTCTGACGAGAGCCTTTCGACGTCGGAGCAGACGCCACCCAGCCTCTTGGCGACGACTTTTGCTGGACACATCATCGATCCTGAAAGCGGAGTTCCATTGAAGACGCACTTCGCGGTTAGTGTTGTCGCGAGGACGGCAACAGCCTCCGACGCGCTCTCCACCGCACTGTTGCTTTTGGGCCCCGTGGCAGGGCAACGCATTCTCGCGAAGATTGATGACGCCGCCGCAATCTGGATCGCCCCGGAGGGCGAGTTGTGCACGGTCTCAACCGGTCCGACGATTGTGCTGGGACATCAATTTGCAGAGCCGCTGCCTCGGGATAGTGGGCTGCACATGAAGGGTTGCGAGTAACCAAGTTCATGCGTATTCGAAGCGTAGTTCTCTGGTCAAGCCTCCTGCTGGTGGCACCGGCTTGGGGTGACGTCCTGGTGCGCTGGACCGAATTATCCGTGCCGCCGCAAAAGGCACTAGGAGTACGCAAACTGGTAGTCTTCTGGGACAGCAATGCGCCTTCGGCAATAGGTCGCGCTCGCGGGCAAGGCTATGACGTTTACGCCGAACTCCTGTTCGAGCAGGCGATCTCGGCAGCCGAACTGGTTTCCAGGCAGCCAGTCGCAGGAATCATAGTGGATCGAGGCAAGGCGCGGCAGGAAGACCTGGATTCAACTTTGCGCACTCTTCGTTCGGCCCATCCTAAGCTTGCAATTTTGTTGCTCGACTCGAATGGGAAGCAGCCTCAGATGCGCGGCCAAACGATTACAACCCGCAATGGCATGCTTCAGGTTTCCAGCCCGACTGCCCAGCCGTGGCTTGACTCGAACTTGCCCGTGGCCAGATTTGAGCAGGAGTTCCATCCAGACCAGCCGGCTCTCTACGCGTTTCAATGGGAACCAGGCGACTCATTGCAACAGGCAAACGGTCCTAGTGCCGAGGACTATTCGCTCGCGATCGCCGAGGCCGGCGCAATTCATGCTGGCCTGATTCTGAACCTGGACGAGAAATTGCAGAAGGGCCTGGTTGAGAGTCAACCTGCCTGTTGGGCATTATGGAACAAGGTAAAAGAGCACCTTTCCTTTGCATCGAAATCACACACGTCCCTGCAGCCTTGGGCCAATGTGGGGGTAATTACCGACGATTACGAGACTGCCTATGAGCCCATGAATTTGATGGGTCGGCATAACATTCCCTATCGCGTCCTGCGTTCCCCCAGCGTCTCCGCTCGCAGTCTGGACGGCTTCGATGTGATTACCGTGTTCACTGCTCCCGATAACCGGGCTCTCTCCGCCATCGCTGCCTTCGCTGACCAGGGTGGAACCGTAGTCCTCGTCAACCTGAAGGGAACATATCCGTGGCAATCGGCCAAGCCGCTGCCAACGGCTGAACACGCGCTGTTTTACGCTGTCGGGAAGGGCCGGGTCATCGAGTTGGGGGAGCCGGTCGGCGACCCGGAAACCTTTGCCCAGGACGTGCGCCGATTGCTGGGGAAAGATAGAGTCCTGATCGGTCTCTGGAATGCGTTGACGACGGTTGCGATCCCGTATCGCAACCCCCGCAACGGCGAGACCGTTGTTGAGTTGGTGAATTACGCGGAAGATCCTCTGCGCATCCAGGTGAGGCTGAAAGGATCGTTTTCCTCGATCTGCTATGAGAGTCCTGACCAAGCCTGTTGTCGGTCGCTGTCTCTGGTTCAGCGTGATGGATTCACAGAGTTTGTTATTCCGTCGCTTTATATCGCCGGGCGAGTGCGGCTGACACCTGCTGCCAGGGACCGGCGGTCTTCTACCATCCATTGAGGTGAGCTCAAACGATGAAATCAAACTGGCGGACATCAGGGCTGCTTCTGTACTTGGTCCTTCTGCTTTCGACCCCTTTTCTGCATGCGGCAAAGGACCGCACTCCAAAGCACTCGTACCTCGTTTATGTTGGTACTTATACGGGTCCGGTCAGCAAGGGCATCTACTTTTTCCGCTTCGACCCAGCCACTGCGCAAACGACTACGCCGGAACTGGCCGCAGAAACCACCAATCCCTCGTACCTGGCAGCTGACCGGAGCGGCCGTTTTCTCTATGCTGTGAATGAAGTCTCCGATTATCAGGGCCAGAAGAGCGGAGCTGTCAGCGCTTTTTCTATTGATCGCAGAAGTGGCAAGCTCACGTTGTTGAATCAGGTCTCTTCGCGGGGAGCGGGTCCCTGCTACGTGAGTCTGGACAAAAACGGCAAATATGTGCTGGTCGCGAACTACGATTCGGGAACGGTCGCGGTTTTTCCTGTACTCAAGGATGGCAAGCTCGGCGATGCGTCGGCATTTGTCCAGCACACAGGGCACGGCGCCGATCCGGAACGCCAGGCCAGTCCGCACGCCCACCAGATCGAAGTCACGCCCGACAATCGGTTCGCCATTGCGGCCGATCTCGGGCTGGATAAGTTGCTGATCTACAGATTTGATCCCCGCACGGGAACGCTTATAGCCAACGATCCTGCATTTGGCGAGGTGGACCCTGGGTCCGGGCCTCGCCATTTCGCCTTCACGCCGGATAGCAGATTTGTCTATGTGCTGGAGGAAATGCGGTCTGCCGTCACCTCGTTCGCCTATGATGCCCAAACTGGTGCGCTGCACGAATTTCAGACGATCTCCAGCTTGCCAAAGGACTTCAATGGCGCAAAGGAAGCGGCTGAGATCGTAGTGCATCCTTCGGGCAAATTTCTTTATGCCTCAAATCGCGGTCAAGACAGCATTGCCGTTTTTGCCATTGGTCACGACGGAAAGCTCTCAATCGTTGAACATGTCCTGACGGGGGGCAAGACGCCACGCGGGTTTACGCTCGACCCCACAGGTTCTTATCTGTTCGCTGGCAATCAGGAGTCCAATAACATCGTGGTGTTCCGCATCGATCCGAAAACCGGCCGGCTCAAAGCGACCGGGCAAGTACTGGAAATCCCCAAGCCGGTCTCGCTGGAGCTTGTCGCCACCGAATAGTCGGTCAGGCACGGAGCTTCGGGATGAGCGGCGCGGTGTAATTGAACTGATACGAGCGCAGCCGAGGGGGCAGTATGCCCGCCGGCTGAAAAGACTAGTTCTCAGCAACTGTCACGACTAATGCCTCAAGCTGCTATAGAGCAGATTACGGTTTGATACCTGAGCTCAGGGCACCTCAGAGCCTCTTGTATCAGTAGCGCTATGGAGCGCCACTCACGCTGCGCTTGCATTTCTTCCATTTATGGAATATCTCCCTGAGAAATTTCATATTCCATAGGGCACGCTCTCTTCCGCTTCGCCCTTCCACCAAGGCAAGAATTTTGCAATTTTTTGCTTGACCTTCTGCGCGGCGTGCTATATAGCATACGCCATTGTTCGTGGGAAAAATATTCACAGCCGTCCTTCCCAGGAGGATTGCCATGCGTCGTGTTATTAGCCCTTCCAACTTTTTATCGGTATCACTGTCGTTGGTTCTTGTTTGCCTCCCGCTGGTTCTTCTTTTGTACGGAACGTCGGCGTTTGCCCAGGAAGTCACCGCTTCCGTGACGGGTACGGTTACCGACCCAAGTGGTGCAGCCCTCGCCGGCGCCACGGTCACGGCAAGGTCGATGGAACGCGGTCTCACTTACACGGCCGTGACCAACGATTCCGGTATTTATCGCATCGCGCAACTCCCGGTGGGCACCTACGAACTGAAGTTCGAAAAATCAGGGTTCGCCACGGCCTCGCACTCGGCTTTTGTGCTTACGCTGAATCAGATCGCCCGGATCGACGTTGCCATGAAGGTCGGCCAAGTCAGCGAGACAGTGGAAGTGACCAGCGCGGCGCCCGTGCTGGAAACTGACGTCACGCAAGTCGATACGATAATCAATGCCGCGACCAATGATAATCTTCCACTCGCCTCACGCAATTACGCGCAATTGACATTGCTCGCGCCGGGTTCGGTCTCGACCGATCCCAGCAGCTTCAATAACGGCAACAACACCGGCGGTTATGGCGGACGTCCGCTCATCAATGGCAATCGCGAGCAATCCAACAATTTCCTGCTCGATGGCATGGATAACAACCAGGTCTCCGACAACCTGCTGGGTTACACACCATCTCCGGATGCAATCCAGGAATTCAATCTGATCACGCAGAACGCGCCGGCAGAGTTCGGCAATTTCGAAGGCGGCATCGTCAACGCGACCATCAAGTCCGGAACCAACAGCTTCCACGGTGATGCCTGGGACTTCTTCCGCAACGATAAGCTGAATGCGAACAGCTGGTCCAATAACATCAGCAATTTACCCAAGGACAAGACGCGCTGGAATATGTTTGGCTTTACCTTCGGCGGCCCGGTTCTCAAGAACAGACTGTTCTTCTTTGCTGATTACCAGGGCCAGCGTTTTGATATCCCAACTTCGTCCACCGCGAATACGGTCTTTACCGCCGCTGAGCGCGGTGGAGATTTTTCGGCGCTTTGCACCGGGAAAGGCGGCTCCTTCACGGGGCCAGGCGGTACTTGTGCAGGAGGAACGGGAGTTCAGTTGTACAATCCCTGTGCCTCATTTACCGCTCCCTGCACTCCCTCCTCGACGCCCGCCGGTTCGCGCAGTCCATTCCCGAACAATCAGATTCCCGCTGCGATGATCAGCCCAGTGGCGGCTAACCTGTTCGCCTCCAGCCTGTATCCGTCACCGATTAACAGCGGCCTCCAACATAACGCTTCGTATACGCAAGCTTCGGCCTTCAACGTCGATCAAGGCGATCTGAAGGTGGATTTCAAGGCCACGGAAAAGGACAGCCTTTCCTATCGCTTTACGCGGGCCTATCAGAACAACCCCTCCACAAAATCGCAGGTGCTCTTGGCCAATGGCTACGCTACGACTCCCATTTACAACACGGTCGGTGACTGGACGCGTGCGATCAGCAATACGCTTGTGAATGATGCTCGCGTCGGTTGGAGCCACATTGACCTCAGCGATGGCCCTAGCTGGGATAAGAACGTCGGGCAATTTGGCAACACGCTGCAAATCGGAAATGGCAATCCAGCCAATGTTGATGGACTGCTCTATCTCCATTTGCAAAACTCATTCGTTTCGTCCCTGGGTAGCGCAGTGAACACGGAGAGCTTCGATGACCACGTATGGCAGGCGGAAGATGCTCTGAGCTGGAATCATGGACGGCACACCGTGAAATTCGGTGGTCAGTGGTGGCGCCAGATCATCAAGACGTTCTATGCGGGCAACAATGGTGAATTGGGTCTCATGGAGTTCGATGGAAGATTCACCAGGTCCGCCGCTTCCGCCTCGTCTGGCGGCGATGGCTCCGCGGATTTTGTCCTTGGCCTCCCTTACCATTTCGGCCGCGGCGTGAGTACAGGCAAAACCTGGGAGCAACGCAGCGATGTAATCGGCATCTACGCGCAAGACACGTGGCGGGTTACGGACCGCTTAACATTAAATCTCGGCTTGCGCTACGATGCACATACGCCCTGGGTGGAAACCCACGATCAGCAGGCCAATTACAATTTTGGGACCGGCAATGTCGACCTTGCGGGCAAGAACGGTGCCAGCCGGGCCCTTTACCGCGGTTTCTATGGCGGGAGAGACTTCCAGCCGCGCATTGGTTTCGCGTGGACTCCTGCCATGTTGGGCAACCATACCGTGATCCGCGCCGCATTCACCATCTCCTCCTACTTGGAGGGAACCGGCACAAATCTCCGCTTGCCGTTAAACGCGCCGTTCACACCAGCGGAAATCGACACCCTGTACAACAATCTTGCTCTTCCTCTGACAGATACAACGGACGGAATTGCGGGCGCGGCAACAGCCGCATCCTGCGCGGCGCCCGCTTATACCTGTTACTCCCACGCACTGGTTCGGGTCTGGGATCCGAATGTGCAGCCTGCGATCGCGAATCAGTGGAACATTACAATCCAGCATCAAGTCTCGCGCGATACCACCTTCCAGATTGGATATGTAGGACAGAAGGGCACGCACTTGATGGTTCCCTTCGACTTCGCGCAGAGAGTATTGCTGCCCAATTCGTCTTGTTCGACACCGCCATGTACCGCTGCCAGCCCATACTTTGCCCAGAATCCCACGCTCTACACCGTGTTGGGCAACCCTGCGAACGCTGGCTTGGGGGCAAAGATTTCCGGCACGAAATCAAACGGCAATATGAAATACGACGCTCTGCAGGCGGTGCTTCAGAAACAAATGAGTCACGACTTGCAAGCGCAGGTCTCGTATACGTACTCCAAGTGCATGTCCGACAGCACTGGCTATTACGGAGCGTGGAATAATGCTCTCAGCGCGTCGGCGTACTGGCAGAATGTGTACGACCAGAGGGCGGAGTGGGCGCCGTGCTACTACGACGCTACTCACGTCATATCCGCCTATGCGATTTATGATCTGCCCTTTGGGCACGGCAAGATGTTGGGTACGAATGCCAACAAGGTCGTCAACCAGGTCATTGGAGGGTGGGAGGTCAGCCCTATCGTTTACTTCCGCACCGGCTGGCCAATGCCGGTTTATGCAGCCCACGATAATTCTGGCACCTTCTCTCGCGGCGCACGGGCAGACTGCCACGGCATCCCAGCCATTACCAACACACCGATATCGGGAGTAGGTGTTCAGTGGTTCACCAATACCGGACAGTTTACCGATCCGGCAGTTGGCACGTTCGGCAACTGCGCACCGCAATTAGGAGCCTTACGTTCGCCGCGTTACACGGACGTTGATCTGAGTTTGCATAAAAACTTCCCGATTACTGAGCGGTTCCGTCTACAGTTCCGAACCGACTTCATCAACGCTTTCAACCACGTGCAATACAACGCACCCGATATGGGCCTGGGATCCACGATGGGGCAGATCACAAGCGCCCAGCCGCCCAGGAATATCCAGCTGGCATTGAAACTCTACTATTGACGCGAAATTCGTATAATGGATGATGCAGGCGAACTCCTCGCCTGCATCATTTTATCTTGAAGTATTCTCTCAAGATGTCTAGATCTTCGACGAAGATCATCATTCGCGTCTTAATGGTCGGGTGTCTGTGTTGCGGACCGCTAATTGCGGCTCAGCAGCAAAAAGCATCTTCCGCACCCAGAGCTGCACTATCTCCCGAGAAAGCCATCAAGCTGGCTGAGCAAGGCCACTGCCGCGAGAGCATTTCCGCGCTCAAGCACGCGATGTCTGGCCAAACGCCTGCGGTCACGCGGAAGCAGGCCGGCGTAGTTGGGGTCCGCTGTGCCTTGGCCGTGGACGATCGCGATGCCACCCTCGATTTCATCCGCTTGCTGAACCAACAGTTCGCCAAAGACCCTGACGTATTGTTTGTGGTCGTACACGCCTACTCCGACTTGTCGACGCGGACCGCCCAGGATCTTGGGCGCACCGCTCCCCACTCCCTTGCCGCGCACAAGCTGAACGCGGAAGCCCTCGAAATGCAGGGCAAGTGGGAGCCGGCCCAGCTTGAGTACGAAGAGATGATCCGCCAGGAACCCAACGCGCGCGGCACTCACTTCTTGCTGGGCAGGTTGCTGCTCTCGAGACCGGATGCGGGCGCCGATGCGGCGCAGCGCGCCAGGCAGGAATTCCTGAAAGAACTCGAAATTGACCCCAGCAACAGCGGTGCCCAATACGTTTTAGGAGAACTTGCGCGGCGCGACGAGAATTGGGACGAGGCCGTCTCGCGATTCTCTCAGGCGGCAAAACTGGATTCCGCTTTTGCCGAGGCCTATATGGGCTGGGGATCTTCTCTCGTCACGCTTAAGAAATACGAGGATGCGATTCAACCTTTACGTATCGCGGAGCGGCTCACGCCGGGAAATCCCGAGGTACATCACGCTCTGGCCACCGCTTTGGAGAGGTCCGGACATAAAGAAGAAGCAGAAAAGGAATTTGCCATTCACCGGAGTCTCAGTTCTGCCACACCGAACGCGGCACCCGACAGGCCCGAATAGTTATCTCCTCAGATCCGCGTGCGAACACTCAGACAACGTGCTGAAATGAAAATCCGGTGCTCGACTTGTGCTGCTCAATTGACCCGACGCGATTTCATCTCCTGCATGTTGGCGGGGGCGTTGCTCCTGCCGCGCTGGCCTGCGTTCGCCTTGCCCCAGGCGCCACAATTCCCCTTCGAAGAAATTCCTCCGGAGAAAAGCGGAATCCACTGGGTGCACACGAGCGGGAAGTCTCCGGAGAAGTATCTTCCGGAGAGCTCAGGCCCGGGCTGCGCATTTCTCGACTACGACAATGACGGCTGGATGGACATTTATCTGGTGAACAGCGGGAAATGCGATTTTTACACGCCCAGCCTGCCGCTGCGCAACGCACTCTACAAGAACAATCGCGATGGGACGTTTACTGACGTCACGGAAAAAGCCGGGGTGGCGGCAGGTGGCTACGGACAAGGCGTTGCGGTAGGCGATTACGATGGCGACGGTTTTCCCGACATCTACGTGACCCAGTACGGCCGCAGCATCCTGTATCACAACAATGGAGATGGCACTTTCACTGATGTGACGGAAAAAGCCAGGGTGGCGGCCCCGGGTTGGGCTTCCAGCGCGGTCTGGTTCGATTACGACAACGATGGCCGCCTCGATCTTTTTGTCGGGAGGTTCGCGGATTTCAGCAAAGAACTGAACAAGCCCTGCGGCATCCACGAGGATGGACGCCGTCATTATTGCATTCCCAAGGTTTATTCGCCGATGCCGAGCTGGCTGTTTCACAATAATGGAGACGGCACTTTCACCGATGTCAGTAACGAGTCCGGCATCGCCAGTCATCTCGGCAAGGTGTGGGGTGCGGTTGCGACCGATATCAACAACGACGGACTGATTGACCTCTGGGTGAGCAATGACACGATGCCCAATTTTCTGTTTGTCAATCGTGGCAAGGGAAAGTTTGATGAGATCGCGACGACTGCCGGCGTTGCTTACAGTGATAGCGGCCGGGCACGATCTGGCATGGGCGTGGATTCTGCCGATTTCAATGATGATGGATGGATGGGCCTGTTCGTAGCGAACCTCGACCGCGAAATGTTCGCCATATATAAAAACAATCATGACGAAACGTTTGACGACCTGGCCCTTCCCACGGGCATCGGCAGAGCCACTAAATTCATGAGCGGATGGGGATTGAAGTTTTTTGACTATGACAACGATGGTAACCTTGATCTGTTGCTCGCCAACGGCAATCCGGATGATCTCATCGCGTCTCTCCATGGCGAGGTCACCTACGAAGAGCCTCTCCTGCTGTTCCACAACACTGGGAAATCGTTCGAAAACGTCAGCTCCCACAGCGGTTCTCTGTTTTCCAGGCCGATGTCCTCGCGCGGATTAGCGCTCGGTGATTTCGATAACGATGGCGCTGTCGACGTCCTGATTTCCGTCAATAATGGCGCGCCGGTGCTCATGAAAAACACCGCAACAACCGGAAATCACTGGCTTGGGCTGCGCCTCATTGGTAAGAAGTCGAACCCCGATGCCGTGGGCGCGCGCATCACCTACCAGGCGGGCGACCTCAAGCGCGTCCGTATGAAAGTTGCCGGCGGAAGCTATCTCTCCTCTCACGATCCGCGCATCGTTCTCGGGTTGGGTAAGCGGGAGAAAGTCAACGAGCTGGAAGTGAAATGGCCGCTACCCAGCGGCCTGGTCGAGCGCTTCACCGATTTGCCGGTCGATCTCTACATTACGATCGTCGAGGGCGAGGGGAAATGGAGTTGTCCCTCATCCAAACGTCCTGCACTCGTAAAATGAGCGACTTGGAACCTGTTCTGTTGCTTTCGTTTCGATAAAATTTCGGCCATGTTCGGGTGGCTGCGGCATCGCGTCTTGTGGCGAACCCAGGACGGTAAAGAAAGGACCGCATTTCAGCCCAGACTTCAACCCGGCCCCTGAAACGTGCTGCGCAACGTTACCTTCTCTCTCAAGGGGTGCTCTTCACGCTGTAATCAGCTTGCTTTGTCGGCCAGAGATAGAAACCTTCTCGTGGTGCTTGTCAACCAGAACAACGCACCTTGGGCCCAACGCTTGGAATGAAATTGATCGTCACTAAGCGGTCCGGCTTCAAATCCCGCGCTTTGTAGACCGTGCCCATCGCACCCGTGCCTAACCTCTCTAACCCGGTAATGAGAGAGGTGAACGGCGGGCGCTGCCCAGTGGCTAAAGGCCCTTGTAAGCCCCTCCGTCGACCAGCAGGGTCTGTCCGGTGATGTATGAAGCGCGTTCGGAGGCCAACCACACGACCGTCTCCGCCAGTTCCCTCGGTTCGCCCACACGTTTCAAGGGAGCATCTGCAGCCCAACTTTCAAAAATTTCCTTCTCGGTCTTACCTAGGGCGGCGGAACGGGCCTTGGCTAGCTCTTTAAGGCGGTCGGTCGCTGTGTAACCAGGACCAACGTTGTTTACCAGGATAGCGTCTTTGCCAAACTCATTAGCCAGGCTCTTGACCAGGCCAACCACCGCTGCACGCACGGCATTCGAGAGTACAAGGTCTGCGACGGGCTGTTTCGTGGTCAGCGAGGTAATCGTGACAATGCGTCCCCAATGCTGTTTTTGCATGTACGGAATCACTTCGCGGATGAAGTACACCACGCTGAGAAAATTCAAGTCCACCGCTTTCTTCCAGTCCTCCAGGGAAGTCGCGAGAAACCCTTTTGCTGGAGGGCCCCCGGCATTGGTGACACAAATATCAATTCTTCCAAATTTAGCGGCAACGCTTTCAACGAAGCGGTGCACGGCGGCTGCATCCGTGACATCAAGCGCCTGGGCATAAACATCGACACCGTGTTGAGTGTGAATCCTTTGCGCAGCAGCTTGCAGAGCTTCAGCATTGCGCGAACACATTGCCACCCGGCAGCCTTCTGCGGCGAAAGCTTCGGCGGTCGCCTTGCCCAGACCCTGGCTGGAAGCGGCCACAATCGCAACCCGGTTCTTCAGTCCCGTTTCCATAGGCCCCGAATTATAAATGCGGCTTGGCCAAAATCCCGTGCTGCCAGCCCTTGCCCCGCAACGCAGGGAACGGTAGTCTTTAGGGATTGTCTCGACTCCACAGGGGATTCCATGGCACCCAGCGCAAAATACATTTGGATCGATGGTGGACTGAAAGACTTCTCACAAGGAACTGTTCCCTTCATCAATGCCGGGCTGCACTACGGCATCAGCGTCTTTGAAGGCATTCGCAGCTATGCCACCGATCGCGGTTCGGCGGTCCTTCGCCTGGAAGAGCATGTCGACCGCTTGCTGGATTCCGCGCACATCATCGGTTTCCGGGAATTGCCCTTCACCCGCTCGCAGTTGATCGACGCTATTCATCAGACGGTTGCCGCAAATGGGTTTCCGGCTTGCTACATCCGGCCGTTGATCTATCTCGACGGCGGAATGAACCTGGTCATCGACACCGGCACCCCTCGCCTGGTGATTGCAGTCTGGGAATGGAAGACGTTTTTCGGTCCGGAGGCGAAGGATCGCGGTCTGCGCGCCAATATTGCGTCGTTGACGCGTCTGCACCCCAACGTTTCCATGACGAAGGCGAAGATCTCCGGTAATTATGTCGGGTCAGTGATGGCCAAGACCGAGTCAGTGCGCTTGGGTTTTGACGAAGCCATCATGCTCGATCCGGCGGGCTACGTTGCCGAGTGCACGGGAGAAAATTTGTTTGTAGTCCGCAAAGGCACGATTTATACCGTGCCGAAGAGTTCGATCCTGGAAGGCATCACGCGAGACAGCCTGATTACTCTAGCTCGCGACCTGGGATATTCGGTAGTGGAGGAACCCATCTCGCGCGACCAGCTCTATATTTCTGACGAGGTTTTTGTCTGCGGTACAGCAGCGGAAGTCATCGCCATTCGCGAGATCGATTTTCGTACCATTGGCAGCGGCAAAGCTGGTCCAGTTGCGCGCGCGTTGCAGGCGGCATTCGACAAGCTGACCAGCGGCGCTCATCCGCGTTCCGCAGAGTGGCTGTCTTATGTTCCCGCTTTTGCGGCCAGCAGCAAGGCGTAACCGGCGCACGAGGAGATCTCCTATGAAACCCCATCAGCATCGGCCTGAAACAGAAGCTGTTCGTGGAGGCACTGACCTCAGTAAGAAGAATGGGCCGTTAGCCACTCCCATTTACCAGACGTCTACCTTCGAGGTCACCGACTCCGACCAGCAGGTGCGCGCCACTCATACCGATATGTTCTACACCCGTTACGGTAACCCTACCCATACCGTTGCGGAGAATGCCATTGCGGAACTGGAAGGCGCCGATGCTGCCCTGCTCTTTTCCTCCGGCATGACGGCCATCACCACCACTATTCTTGCCCTTTTGAAGAGCGGCGATCACGTTGTGGCGCAGCGCGACATTTACGGCGGCGTCACGAAATTTTTTACCCAGTGGTTACCGAAACTCGGTATCGAGACCACATTTGTCAGTACGACTGACTACGATCAGCACGTACGAGCCATCCGTCCCAACACGAAATTGCTCTACCTCGAATCTCCCACTAACCCAACACTGCGGGTAGTAGACCTCAAGAAAGTGTCGGCAATTACCCGCCAGCATAACCTGATTTCCATGATCGACGGCACATTCGCCACGCCGATCAATCAGCGCCCGATTGAGCTTGGCATCGATCTGTCGATGCACTCCGGAACCAAGTATTTTGGCGGTCACGCCGATTTGATTTGCGGAATTCTCGCCGGCCGCCAGGATCTGATCGACAGGGTGCACGAAACTCGAACCACCTTAGGTGGGGTCATGGATCCGCACGCGGCTTGGCTGCTCCTGCGCGGAATCAAGAGCCTGGCGGTCCGGGTTCAACGGCAAAATGAGAATGCGCTGCGCGTTGCCCAGTTCCTGGCGAGCCATCCGAAAGTGAAACGCGTGCACTATCCCTTCCTGGAAGGACACGCGCAGCGCGCCTTAGCTATGACGCAGATGAACGGCGGAGGAGGCGTGCTCAGCTTTGAGGTTGACGGCAGCGGAGAGGACGCCCGCCGGGTTGCAGAATCGTTGCGCCTCTTTACGCTCGCGCCCAGCTTGGGCGGAGTGGAATCGCTGGTTACAATCCCAGTACTGACCTCGCACGCCATGATCTCTGCCCAGGAGCGGGCAGAGATGGGCGTGACCGAGCAATTGATACGCCTGGCGGTGGGCATCGAAAACGCGGACGACCTTATCAACGATCTTGATCATGGATTATCCGTGCTAGCCGCCTCTGCTCAGCACGCTGAAGCGGCGCGCCGCTGAAACAGTCCCTCGCTCTCGGTTATGATGTCCATTCTCTTTACCTGTCTGAGGTGAGGAATGCGCAAGCTGCGGGCTGCAGTTATCGGCGCGGGCTTCGTCGGCCGGGCTCATATAGAAGCTCTGCGGCGCTTAGGCATGCCCGTACAAGGCGTTCTCGGCAGTTCGACTGACCGGGCACAAGAGACTGCACGCACGCTAGGTCTCGATGGGGTCTACCCATCGCTGGAAGACCTTGCCCGCGATTCTTCCGTAGACGTTGTCCACATCTGTACACCGAATCATCTTCACTTCCAGGTGGCCAAGACCCTGCTTGAATCGGGCAAGCACGTTATGTGCGAAAAGCCGCTCGCCATGGACAGCAAAGAATCAGCTGAACTGGTTCGGGCAGCGCGAAAACAGAACCGAGTAGGCGCTGTCACCTACAACCTGCGCTACTACCCGCTCTGCCAGGAGGCTCATGCGCAGCTTCAGAGCGGCGCAATCGGCGAGCCGCGCCTGCTGCACGGCAGTTTTCTGCAGGACTGGCTCTTTTATCCGACAGATTGGAACTGGCGGCTGGAGCCCGAACTTGGGGGCAGGCTTCGGGCCGTCTCCGATATCGGCACCCATTGG
This sequence comes from Terriglobales bacterium, assembly GCA_035272945.1. Taxonomy (GTDB): domain Bacteria; phylum Acidobacteriota; class Terriglobia; order Terriglobales; family Acidobacteriaceae; genus Gp1-AA122. The sequence continues at coordinate 75,080 of DATEPX010000193.1, read as the reverse complement.
CTTGATCTAATGATGTGGGTCACGGGAAAACGGGTCACCGACGTGTGCGCGGACCTGGCGACTGTGATACCGATGCGGAAACGTCCGCATGGACGCGTGGAGACTTTTCAGCAGAAGAAGGCTGGTGCCTCGGATGACGTCAAGATCACGACCGATGACTATGCTTCTATCCTGCTGCATTTTGAGGATTCCTTACGTGGAGTGGTAACGGTCTCGCAGGTCAGTGCGGGACGCAAAGCGCGACTGTGGTTCGAGGTGGACGGCTCGGAGGGATCGCTGGCGTGGGATTCCGAATCGCCGAATACACTCTGGATCGGACATCGTAACGAGGCAAACCGGAACATGATCAAGGATCCCGCGCTGATGAGCCCGGTTGCGCGGGGCTTTTCGGCATATCCCGGCGGACACACCGAGGGCTACCCCGACACTTTTGTTCAACTCTTCAAAGAGTTCTATGGATATATCTCGGCTGACGACCTAAGCGCTCCTCGCCCGTTCCCCACGTTCGAAACCGGCCATGAAGAGATGGTTCTTTGCGACGCGATCGCGGCCAGCGCACAGGAACAACGGTGGATAAACGTCGGGAACCCGAAAGTGAGTCGGTAGCGACTTTCTCATGTGGCGCGGGCACTCTCGCCCGCGAAAACAAAAATCCTGGCCTCCGTAAGGAAACCAGGATTCTGCGTCTAAGCCCGTTCCACCACAGGCTTAGAAGATGAACTTGAGACCAAGCTGCAAGATGCGAGGATTGTGGGCGGTCAGCACTTGAAGAAAGTTGCCACCCGTGACGTCGGCCGTACCCGAATTCAAGTTGGAGCTATTCGAAGCGGCGGAGCCACCGTCACCGTTGACGTACCCAAATTGCGTGTGATTAAAAACATTAAATGCTTCCGCTCGAAATTCGAAGCTGGCGCGCTCCGCTACGGCGAAGTGTTTGAAGATCGCCATATCAAAATTGGTGCGGTTCGGGTTATCGAGTGAGTTTCTGCCGGCATTACCGAACGTCAACCCGCGAGGCGGGGTATAGGCATTGGGATTGTAGAGCTGGAGCACGCCCGGAGCAGACGGGATAGTGGTATTCGGGTCTCCAACCTTATCAGCATAGGCCGTGGTGGATGTGATCCCATTTCCGACACCTGCGCTATCCAGCCCGGCGGTAACGGTGAACGGTGACCCGGAGCCGAAGCTAACGATCCCCGAATACTGCCAGCCTCCGAGCAGTTTGTTTGTCAGACCCGGGTTCCTAAAGAATGGGAGATCCCAAACGTAGCTGAAATTGAAGATATGCCGTTGATCGAAATTGGAGCTCGCTCGGTTCGCCAGGAGATCAAAAGCGTTAACCAGATTGCCGTCCTGTCGGCTGGAAGAATCGTCAATCGAGTGACTATAGGTGTACGCCAAGGCCATTTGGAGTCCACCGACCTGTCTCCGCCCGGATACCTGGAAGGCGTGGTAAGTAGAGGAGGCCCTATCTTCCAGATGATTGATACTGGTATATCCCTGATAGGTGCGATAGAGGTCCGGACTTGCGCCACACGCCGCAACAGCAACGTTAGTAGCCACCTGGCCGGTGACCGGGACTCCGTTAACGGTCATCAGGTTGCAATCCGTGTTAAAGGTCGGCGACGTTGGATCTGTGTCAATGAATTCACCAGGATTGTAAGGGTTCTGGGAAAGCGGCGTCGGTGCCAGCTGATTCAGGTCACTGATGCGAGTCAAATGTGTACCCTTACTACCCACATAGGACGCTGTCAGCACAGTATTCCTCAGCACCTCATGCTGGATATCCAGGTGCCACTGCTGCATGTATGGCCAGATTGCCTTGGTGGGAATTGTCACAACTCCGAGTGGGAATACAGTTTGGGTGTTGGGATTGTTCCCAACCCCGATATTGCTATAGCCGTTGATATTGAGTTGTTGTTCAGTGGTGGCCAGTGGAGGAGAGTTCTCCAGAGACTCGGTGTTGGCTTCGTTGCCGTTGGTGTGCTCGAAAAAGATTCCGTAACCGCCGCGTAGCGCCGTTTTACCGTTGCCCCTAGGGTCCCAAGCGAAACCGATACGTGGTGCCGGGTTAAACAGGTGCACTTTCATGCAACCATCAGGAACACCCGCGGTTACTCCACATTGAACAATTCCATTGGGCAGGTTGGTAACCGAAGCGGGCAGACCGTTGGCCGTGAGACCACTAACGCTCCCGTCGGTGTTCGTGACAGTCTGGCCAAACACGTAGTGGGCAGGATCGAAATTGAAGGCTTGATGTAGCTTCTCACGGTAAGTTCCAAACAAGCTTACCCGCAGACCGAGATTGAGGGTTAAATGACTGGTCGCGTGCCAGTCGTCCTGGAAATAAGGCTCAAAAATCTTGTAGCGGTTGTAATACTTGATGCGCCTGTCCTGTTGGCCAAAGCTGTAGATGTTGCCCATTAACAAGTCAGCAAACGGGTTGCCTGTGGTGTTGGCGTTCTTAGTGGCATCGAAGGTGAGGTACCCGGGAATGGACCCGGCGGCTAGTTCACCGCCTAGTTCGTTCTTTTGCGCCGCAACAAAATAGGCCCCGAACTGAAGGTTGTGCTTGCCCACGATCCTACTGACGTTGTCACGGTAGGTGTAGGTGGGGTTCGAGTTGTAGGGACCATTAGGAATATAACCAGGATCCTGCCCGAAATTGCCGCCGTAAGCCGTACCCGCCGAAGTTAGATTTATGCCGGGCATGATATCGGTGGTCAGACCCGGAAACAGACTGCCGAAGGTAGTGTTGGGAGGACGCTTCCAGGCGCCCGTGTTATTCAGCACAATGTGGTCGGTCGTGTAACTGAAGACGAATTCGTTGAGCAACGTCGGTGTGAAACTCGAGGTCAGGCGAGTGACGAGACTGATGCCGGGCCCTTTGAAATTCGTTCCGATGGTCGGAAAACTCCCTGCGTTGGTCCACAAAGGAACAGCCGTGACCGTGTCCCAGGAATCGTGAATGTAGCGAAAAGTAACCCGGTGTTTTGAACTGAGGTTATGGTCAATGCGAACCAGTTCTTCCCGCCAGTTGGTAGGTTGGGTTGGGGAAGAATTGAAGAAAGGAGTTATGCCATCCGGACCCACCGCGTTGGATGTAGGAATCATCGCCAGCAGCGCCTGCACATTCGGGTCATTAGCGTTGAAGCCGGGAACAACAGTAAGGTCTGGTGTGTGGCCCGTGCTGTCCAGAAAACCAGGGACGGCTGGACAATCACTGAAATCGGGATTACCTGATGTGCTAGTGGCAGGATTTGGACAAAGATCGCTGAAATGCCCAGTTCGATTAGCATCGGAAGGGACCGCTAAGTTGAAAGTCTGGCCCGGAACGCTTTCTTTCCGCCATTCTTCCGACCAGAAGAAGAATGTCTTCTGTTTGTCGGCGTTGTAAACATTAGGAATGAACACCGGCCCACCGACGGTGTAGCCATAATCGTTTTTCTTATAGCCAGCTTTAGGATCCGGTTCCCGGTTGAAGAAGTTGCGAGCGTTGTAGGCATCGTTTCGATTGAACTCGTAAACGTTCCCATGAAAGGTGTTCGTGCCTGACTTGGTTTCCACCTCGACGGTGCCAGAACCGTTCCGACCATACTGTGCACCATAATTGGAAGTAAGAACCTTGAACTCGCTGATTGCCTCCAAACTCGGATAAACGTTGAGCGTGGTGTTGCTACCGTTGTCCATGTTGTCGCCGCCGTCCAGCTCCCAATTGTTATATTCCAGCCGGCCTCCGTTCATGCTGAAACCCACGTTGCCGTATACGCCGACCGTTCCTTCATCTTGCCCAGTCTGATTGCTGACCCCAGGCACAAGCGTAACGAGCTGCGTGAAGTTTCGACCGTTCAATTCGAGCTGGGTGATTTCTTTTCCCGTCACCACTCCCGACAGGTCTGAGGACTGGGTCTCCACTTGGGCAATGGCTTCGCCGGTCACCACGACCTCTGTATTGGCCGCACCCACCGTCAGGGGGACATCAACGCGCGTCTTCTGGCTCACGTCGAGCTTCACGCCCTTAGCTTGGAATGTTTTGAATCCCGAAGCAGTAACACTGATATCGTAGTTGCCAGCACCGAGGCCTGAGATCAGGTACTCTCCGTCAGCGTTCGAGGTTGTCTGACGGTCAACCCCCTTGGCTGTGTCACGAATCGTGACCTTGGCGCCGTTTACCACCGCACCGGTGTTATCGCGCACCGTTCCTGTGATCTGACCGGTGGTCTGCGCAAAGACTCTGAGAGGAACAATCGCTAGCACGAGGAACACAAAGCAACGCATGAAACGGATCTTCATGGCTGAATACCCCCTTACCTCAGTCGGAAGCTTTCACGACCAAATTGCTGGTTGTCTTGGCCCAGCGACCTGACTCAAACCGGAAGCAACACTCAGGCCCTGTCCGCACCCCCACGGACCAGGGCGAAACTTGATCGGCGCCCTAACGGACGTTCCTTCTGCTTTCCAGCGGCATCTGTCGCGGCCGAATACCGATGGAAAGGTTTTATTAAAACGTATGAATACTGCTCTCAGTTCATTTCCACTGTCAAGGGAAAAATGTCTATGGCTCCCTATGAAAAATGGGAATTCTGCTCTGAAAACTTGGAACTGGCTCTACACACTCCGGGTCGACTCGCGCACCACCAGCTCCGGGGCGATTTTGCGGTGTAAGGCCGCTACTTCCCTCTTTTCCAGGACCGAATTAATGCCATCGACAACAATGCTCACAGCCAAAGAGCCCATGGCTTCCATCGGCTGCCGCACGGTGGTCAACGATGGCGTGTACAGGCCGGCTGTCGCCACATCGTCGAAGCCGATTACCGAACACTGTTCGGGCACATCTATCTCCTCTTTGGCCAAAGCACGAATTGCTCCAAACGCAGTCATGTCGTCAAAGGCCATAATTGCACTAAAAGACCGGCGATGTTTGATCAATACCTCCGTTAATTTGTAGCCGGCTTCAAAACTTGAAATCGGATCACGGGATTCAGGCAAGTCCACAATAAGGCGGGCGTCCAAGTCAAGTCCTTTGGATTGGGCAAAAGAACGCACCCCCTTCCATCGCGGAGAGCTGTCGGACAGGGCTTTCGGTCCACGAATGAACGCAACCTTGCGGTGGCCCAGCGAATACAAGTGTTCCATCGCCAAGTGACCGCCGAGTTCGTTGTCCACGATCACCGAGCTGACAGAATCCGTACGCAGTTCACAGCCGATCATGGCCGTGGGAATGCTGCTCTTCTCCAGGTCGGCGATCAGGTTGATGTCCAGAAACAGCCAGTTCGCCACAATCACCAGGCCCTCGATCCGGCGGTCCAGCATCATTTCCAGATAACGCTCGAATCGGCTGCGCTCGTTGTGCACGTCAGTCAGGATAGGAAGGAAGTTGGCCTGGTACAACGAATTTTCGATGCCGCGCAGGACCAGCGTGCAGTAAGGATCGGTCATGTCAAAAACCATGACTCCTACCGTGTGGCTTCGCTTGCTGCGCAGCGAGCGGGCAAACAGGTTGGGACGATAGCCCAACTTCTTGGCCGCAGTCTCGATTTTCTTCTTGGTGGTTGGCGGGATATATCGCGCTAGCGGGGCGTTGTTCAGAACGATCGAGACGGTTGTAGACGAGAATCCGCTCGCCTTGGCTACGTCCCGAATGGTCACCATGGAAGATTTCAAGCGGAAAAGCTCCCCGATGGCGTCTTCTGGAACGGATCCTAGTCTCTCGCTAGAGCGGGACGAATCCTCAGGGTCCTGCAAACCCAGCTCCTCTCCGCCCGTCGGCAGGTATGGGCGACTGCGTGAGTAGAGGGCCCTCGCGGTGGATTCGAAGACCGGGGCAGCTTGCTATCCGGCTGCTGCTGGCGGACACTACAACATTGCGCAAGCTCAGTCAACTAGGGGATGCTGTGCGAAGTCTGGTTCGGTTGTCCTGCGTCATAATATTGGTAGTTGGCTGCTGTGCAGCTCAGGACGTCTCCTCTCAACCAGCGAATCCGTCCAAAAACCGCGCCAGCCGTGGCCTGGCGACTACTGCTGCCGATCCAAAGCCGTTTTTTATGGCCGGGGAAACGGCCCTGCGAAACGCCGATTTATCTCTTGCTGAACGTGAATTTCGGAGAGTCCTGTCTATCGATCCGCGTTCCGCCGGAGCTTATGCCAACTTAGGTGTCATCCACATGCGTCGCAAAGAATGGGACCCGGCGCTTCGCATGTTGCGCAAGGCCGATAGTCTCGCACCCACGGTCGCGGGCATCCGGTTGAACATTGGGCTCACCTACTACCGCCAGAACGATTTCCGGTCCGCTATTGCGCCATTTGAATCTGTGCTTCGTGATCAGCCTGACTCGGTGCAGGCACGTTACCTCTTGGGACTTTGCTATTTCTTCAATGATCGCTGGGCCGATGCCGTGGATACGCTCCAGCCGTTGTGGGGACAGCAATCGTTGAACATTAACTATCTGTACGTCCTGGCGATCGCCGCTCACAAGGCAGGGCGCGCAGAAATAGACGAGCGAGCAATCTCCCGGATGTCTGAAATCGGAAAAGACACGCCCGAATTCCACCTACTAATGGGCAAGGCCCACCTGAATAACGAAGAGGACGATAAAGCTCTGGCAGAATTCGCTCGCTCGGAAAAAGGCGATCCCAAGCTTCCCTTTTTGCACTTCAACATCGGGCTCGCTTATCTACACAAGCAGGACTATGAACGTGCCGCGCAGGAATTCAAGCAGGACATTGCCCTCGAACCGGACGTGGCGTTCAACTATGACAAGTTGGGCACTGTGTACGCGTTCCAGGATCAGGATGCCGAAGCCGAGAAAAGTTTTCGGCAGGCTTTGCGACTCGACGCGCACCTGGTCACCTCCCAACTCGGGCTGGCGAGAATTTATCAGAAGCAGGAGAAATATCCCGCTGCGCTGGCCGCTCTGGCCGAAGTCGATAAGATGAGTCCCGAAAATTACACGGCGCACTACCTCCGCGGCCAGGTGCTACAGCGGATGGGTCAGCGCGAGAAGGCCAAAGCCGAATTCGATACCTATACGCACATGATGAACTCAGCCCGTGAAAAACGGGGGCGAGAACTTAGCGGGGAAATACCAAATCCGGAGTTGACCAAAGAGCCCGAGTAGTCCTCGCTCAAGCATGCGCCTGCGGTCCAACGCAGAACTGTTCACTCGTAGCGTAGCGCTTCGATCGGGTCCAGATTGGCGGCGCGCACAGCGGGAACCATTCCGCTGGCCAGGCCGATGACTCCCAGAATCGTGGTTGCAATCAGGAGAATCTTAGGAGCGACAATCAGGCGGATGTCTCCTGCCTCGGCATGCTTCGCCAACGCGCTGTAAAGGGTCAGTTTGCCGACCGATAACGACACCGCATAAGACAGGAAAATTCCCAGTACTCCCCCGACCGCGGTGATGGCCAGCGCCTCGGCAAGAAACTGGACAAGAATATCCCTTTTACGTGCGCCTAGAGCCTTTTCAACGCCGATCTCACGCGTGCGTTGCGTCACCGACACCAGCATGATGTTCATCAGGCCGACGCCGCCGATACCCAGGGTTACCGTCCCGATGAACGCCAGCAGGATCTTCAGGCCCAGCGTAATGATATTGAACTGCGCTAGTTGCTTTTGGGCATCGAAGATGAAGACGGCGCGCTGATCGTCCGCTTTGAAATTGTGAGCAAGTGCAAGCGCATCGCGGATGGTCTTGGTAAGCCGCTCGTGCTGCATGCCTTCGAAATCAAGCCAGATACCCCCGAGGTAGTAGGTGTCCTTGAGAACATCCATTGAGTTGTAAGGAATGTAGATGACGCGGTTAATGTCGTTGTCGCCCTCCTGCATTCGAGGCTGCAACACGCCGACAACCTGGAAGGTGACACCGTCCACTCGGATTTCCTCGCCCAAGGCCGGCATTCCCGAGAACAATTTTTCCTTCGCCTCCGAGCTGATCACGGCGTAGTGGCCATGGCCGAAATTGTCCTGATCGTTGAGAAAGCGCCCCCTGTCGGTCTCCAAGTTCCAGATGGACTCGATGGAAGGATCAATGCCAATCACCGGAAAGCTAAAAGAACGGGGACCATTCTGGACGTTCGACTGCTTATCAGCTTCTCGGGAGATGTGGCGAATCAGCGGAGCCACGTTGCGCAGCAATTCGATGTCTTCATTTGTGAAGCGGACCTGAACCCCTGCTTTGTTTCCTCCCGCCTGCTGCGAGGTACGCCCGGGGAAGACACCGACCGCCCGCGCGCCGAAACTCTGAAAAATGTTTTGAATGGCGCGTCCGAAGCCGTCACCATAAGCGAGCAGGAGAACTACGGTGGCAATGCCCCAGGCCATGCCGAGCATGGTGAGCACGGTCTTGCGTAAGTCATGCCGCATGGCGCTATAAGCTTGTTGGAGAAGGTCGCGCTTCATGCTATTCCCTGCGTAGGGCCTCCACGGGTTCCAGCATGGCGGCTTTGCGCGCCGGATAAAGGCCGGCGGCGATACCGGCCAAGGCAAGTGAACCGATGGCCAGCGCGGCAGTCGCCGGCACCAGGCGCGGCGTGTCAAATCCCGGCGGCGCCGGGAGCTTGGACAAAGCCGCCATTAATGCGGCAGCACCGCCCATTCCAATGCCCCCGCTCAGCAAGGTCAGGAAAGCGCCTTCAATGAAGAACTGAAACAGAATGCTGCGATTGGTGGCGCCAAGCGCTTTACGCAAGCCGATTTCCCGGGTGCGGTCAGCCACCGCCACCAGCATGATGTTGATGATGCCGATCGCACCTAGCGACAAGGTGACCAGGCCTACGCTGCCCAGGAACAGGTTCATGGCATCGAAAATTTTCCCCACCTGATCCACGCTGCGGACACTGTCCCACTCGTCGAATGAATCGAGGTTGGTATAGTCAAACCCGTGATTGCGGGCAATGATCTTGTGCACTTCGAGTTTGGCTGATTCGTGCCGGGCGCGCGTTCTTGGCTGGTAGTTGAGGAAGCTGATCGCGTCAGCTACACCGCCCACGTTCAGCGGCGGGAAATACTGCCTCATGGTGCTGAATGGGACGAATATCCGCAAGTTCATCGTGTTGTTGTCGCCATGACCGACGCGTTTGAGCGTGCCAATCACTTCGAAGCGAATTCCATTCAGGAGGATGGTGCTGCCCAGAGAGGGTCGGCCCGGAAACAGCAGACGCCGGGCTTCGTCACCAAGAACAATGACCGCGCGTTTCTGAGTGTCGTCGTATTCATTGAGCCAGCGTCCGCTGCCAAGAGGCAGATAGCGGATCTGATTGATTTCAGGGGGAACCCCCATCAATTGTCCGCTGCTGGTGAAGAAGTCGCTGACAGCGCGGATATCGCCTCGCGAGATCACTGGCGCAATGGTTTTGACGTCGGGAGCCTCGGCCTTGATATCCAGGCAGTCTTTGTAAGTCAGATAGTATTGGCGCAGGCCGGTGAAACTACCGCCGATGGCCGGAGCTCGCCCGGACCAGATGAACATCACGTTCTCACCCAGCTCGGCAAATTGTTTCTGATTGCCCGATCGGAAGCCCTCGCCCAGACCGACCAGAAGAAGTAAAGAGCCTACTCCCCACGCAATTCCAAACATGGTCAGGAAGGAGCGCAGCTTGTGCGCCCAGAGGTTGCGCAGGGTCTGGGCAAAGATGTCGAGGAGACTGTGCACTACAGAAAAGGATAACTTGGCTTAGCGAGAATAAAAAGGCGGCATAAAGGACCTTCGCGTCAAGACATGTCGGCTAAAAGTCGGGCACGAATTCGCTCATGTTCCCGCGCTCTAGGAGATACATGCCGGGACCTTGCTGGCCTCGAATGTTGCGAAAGTAGTCCGCCACGAAGAAGCCGGCGTTTATTGACTCTGTGAATCCCCAGCGCGTGGCAAGGCGCCATTCCCACGCCAGCGCCGGATCGCGCTTCTCGACCTCGATAATGTCGCCCGGAATTTCAATACAAATTCGCTGTCGGCCAAGCGCGGTGCCCAGATCTGCCCGCGCTGGATGGCCGTTGCCGTTGAAGCTGACCAGGGGCGGAATGGCAGGCCAAAGATCGATCTTCTCTTGCCCCGTCTGCAATCGTTGCTGAACGCGGCGGCTGGCCAGCGGCCACGTGACCCATAGACGATCCGTGCCGTTCTGGTGCAGAACGCTGCTACTGTCGTGCCCATAGAAATCAACCTTGTACCGGTCTGAGACCACACCCAGCTTGGCGAAATTGAAATGCGCATTCCGGCTCTGCAGCGAGTCAAATGTCCAGGTCATCTGCTTGATTCCCAAAGCAAGGGCGTGATCACGCTGAGCAAGTTTGAGTTTGTAGCCCAGGTCTAGATCACGGTACTTAGGCAAGACCGCCAGCATGTGGGAATGGATGAAAAGGCGCCCCTGCTCCAGCGCGGGAAACCCAAAGGCGAAGCCGGCCAATTGGTTGCCGTCGAAGGCGCCGATCAGGATCGATCCTGCTTCCTTGTGCGCGATCAGGAGAGTCATGGGGGCAAAATCTCGCTCCGCCAGGCCCCAAACTTGTTTTTCCACCCGCTCGATCTGGCGTAGATCTTCGATGGTTTCCAGGTTACGGATGACAATGTTGGCTACCGGTTTGGGCTCGATCATAGCGCGCTGTGGACGTCTGGATACTACTTCCATTTCGTCTCGCCTTCCAACATCTGATACTGGACAGATTGGCACTAACTTACGGCTTGAGCAGTCGACTCGCGAACCACCAGTTCGGGTTTGATGGCAATCTGACTGGGATACCTCTTATGCCCTTCGATTCTATCGACAAGTGTCTGCGCCGCAATCTCTCCCATGTTGCGGAGCGGCTGTCGAACCGTAGTCAGGCTGGGAAGGTGGTAAGCAGCTTCCCGGATATCGTCAAAGCCGACCACCGAAACGTCTTGTGGCACGCCTAACCCGCTCTCGCGAATCGCGCGTATGGCGCCGATTGCGGAGATGTCATTGTAGGCAAACAAGGCTGTGAACGGTCGTTTTCGGGAAAGTAATTCTCGCGCAGCCCGGTATCCCAGGTTGGGGGAAGGATCATCCTCATTCAGCTGTACCGTCAATTCGGATTGCATGGAAATTCCCAATTCCGAGCAGGCGTCACAAATCGCACGCCAGCGGTCCGCCGAGTCCGAACTGAAAGCCTGACCTCGGATAAATGCGATCTTCCGATGACCCAGACCCACAAGATGTTTCAAGACGTCCTGTACGGCCTGAACATGATCCAGCACGATATTGGTGACGCCTGTCATGCGACGATGTCCAGCCACAGCGACTGTGGGCAAACGGGGAGGATGTGTCAGGCTCGTATCGACCGTAATAAGGCCTTCGACCCCTCGCGCCAGTAGCAGCTCCGCGTATTGCTCCAGCATCTCCGGGTTGTGCCGATGGACGACCGTTAGGAAAAAATATTCCCGGGCACTGAGGAAAGCCTCAATGCCGCTGATAACCATGGCGCCATAAGGATCGCCAATTTCTTCCGTAATCACTCCGATGGTAAAAGTCCGCTTATTCCGTAAAGTGCGCGCAAAGAAATTTGGCCGATAGTTCAGATCTTGAGCGGCGGCCAGCACGCGGTCCTTCGTGCCTTTGGGGATTGCTTTGGCGGCAGGCGAGTCATTGAGAACGGCCGAAACCGTACCTTTACTCAATCCGACACGCTCGGCAACCTGCTGCAGAGTCACCACACCATTGTTGTCGGACGTGCGAACTCTCTTCATGGCGCGTGCCAGAGTTACTGCAAGAGTTTAGTTCATGATCTGACTTTTCAGCAAAAAATTTGCATTTGCTTATCTTATTTGGACGCGTACAATAACGATTTTGTAAGCTCTCTCTCCAAATTCAGTACTTAGTCGCCAGACCGAGGAGATTAGCGTATGAATCGTCGGGTTGCCTTGTGCGCAGTTCTCTTTCTTCTTAGCTGTCTCGTATTGGCTCCCCGTTCGGGATGGGGGGAAGACCTGATCCCCAAGGCGGCGTGGCACCGGGCAATCGGGGCCCCGCTGGCCGATGCCGGAACCAAGAAACCAACTTTGGGACCAAGTCACATTGATGACGGATATTGGCAGGGCGCTCCGGTCGGGGGCTTCGGCGCAGGAACGTTTTCACGCGATTATCGCGGCGATTTCTCGCGCTGGCACCTGAAAGCCGGAGTGCATAAATATCAGACGATATACGCAAATCAGTTCGCCATGTATCAGAAGGCGGAGGGCGCGAGCGAAGGCGTGGCACAGGTCTTAACCGCGGACCATCCTGCCGATTACGGCCTCAGCGGTTGGAAATGGGATTACCCCGTGGGTGCGGGAGATTACTATGCGCTTTATCCCAAATCCTGGTTCGACTACCGATGGGACAAATTCCCAGCCCACGTTGTACTTGAACAGTTCTCGCCCATCGTTCCCGACAACTACCGCGACACGAGCTATCCCGTAGCGGTCTACCGTTGGCACGCCGATAACCCTACTGAACAGCCTGTCACGGTCTCGGTAATGCTGTCGTGGACCAACATGGTGGGCTGGTTACGAACTTTTTCCCACGACTTCCGTGGGCGCTTGAGCGCAGGAGACTACAACCGCTTCGTCAAGCACGATGGGACTGCCGGGTCAATCAAGGGAATTGTGTTCGATCGGAACCGAACCCGGTCAGTGCAGGACGAGTGGGATGGACAGTTTGTGATTGCCGCACAGGAGTCACCGGGCGTCGAGATCTCATATCAGACAACGTTCTCACCCCTCGCCGATGGAAAGGTGGTGTGGGAACCGTTTGCCAAGGATGGCAGGCTGGCAAACAGCGACGAAAGTTGGACCAGCAGCGACGAAGACCTCGCCGGCGCCATCGCCGTGCGATTCACGCTAAAACCGGGTGAGAAGCGAGTGATCCCCATGGTGATCGCGTGGGATCTCCCTGTAGTTGAATTTGGCTCCGGACGCAAATGGTATCGACGCTACACGGATTTTTATGGCACGAGCGGAACCAATGCCTGGAAAATCGGGCAGGATGCTCTGGCCGCCGCAGTTCGCTGGAGCGACGCCATTGATGCCTGGCAAGCACCTTACATCAATGATGAAACGAAGCCGCTCTGGTATCGTGGCATGCTTTTTAACGAGGTGTACATCGTGGCCGATGGTGGTTCGTTCTGGGGGAAACCGGTGGCTGCTGCAGCCAAGACCCCCGATACGTTTGCCTTCATGGAGTGCTACGACTACCCGTATTACGCCACTCTCGACGTGCTGTTTTACGGCTCGATGCCGGTTGCAAAATTCTGGCCCGACCTCGACAAGCAGGTTCTGCGCCAGTTTGCCGACACCGTGCCGGAAGATTTGACCGGCAAGTACCTCTGGGTTTGGAAGTCGCTCGAGACCGGTAAACCAGAATTCCGCGTGCGAAAAGCCAAGGGAGCCGTGCCGCATGATCTTGGCGTGCCGCAGGAAGACGCGTTCGCGGTTCCTAATCAGTTCAGTTGGCAGAACACCAATGACTGGAAAGACCTCAACAGCAAGTTTGTGCTGATGGTATGGCGCGATTATGTGCTCACCGGGAGAAAAGATGCGCGATTCCTGAAATACACCTGGCCCGCCGTCGAGCAGGCCATCGAACATCTGCAGCAGTACGACCGCAACGGAGATGGAATCCCGGAGAACGACGGCTACCCGGATCAAACTTACGATGAATGGGTAGTGCGGGGCGAGAGCGCCTACTGCGGCGGCTTATGGCTGGCCTCGCTGCGGGCAGCGGAAGAAATTGCGCACGCCCTTGGACAAGAGCAGGCAGCCAAGAACTATCAGGCGGAATTCGAAAAAGGACAGGCCAGCTACATTAAGAAGCTCTGGAACGGAGAATACTTTCTCTACGATACGGCCAGCGAATACAAGGACAACGTTCAGGCCGATCAGTTGGCCGGCCAATGGTACGCCAGCATGACCGGTCTGGGAGACCTGGTTCCGCGCGAGATGCAGCTCAAAGCGCTGAAAAAAATCTTCGCCTTCAACGTGATGAAGTTCGCCAACGGTGAGATGGGGGCGGTGAACGGGATAGCTGCCGATGGCCGCATCGTTCAACGTGAGCATAACCAGCAGGTCGAGGAAGTGTGGGGTGGAACTACTTTCGCATTGGCTGCCCTGATGCTCAGCGACGGAATGAAAGACGAAGCCTATCGCACGGCATGGGGAATTTACAACGTTACCTACGAGAAGAAAGGATATTGGTTCCGCACACCGGAAGCATGGGACGTGAGCGGCAACTACCGGGCCTCGATGTACATGCGTCCGGCCGCAATCTGGGCCATGGAAATGACGCGTCCCTCGGGCCACGAGGTCGCAGCCGAGCGAAGCGCTAGGAAGGCGCAGCACTAGGATTTGGACCCCCATCACGCGGCAGTAGATAAATGCCTGGAGTCCTCAGTCGCGTCTGACTTCGGTCTCAGGAGCAACCCCGCGGTAAGCCCCAGGGCGAAGTTCTGCGTGAAGATCTCGACGATATGAATGAACCGTTGAGCAGTTCCCATCAGTGCATTGGGCACGATTAGAGGCGCGAGTCCGCCCGCAACCCAGACCAGCATGCCGGTGCAGATTGCCGTCTCGAGCCGCCCCATTCGCAACCTATACACCAGGGGAACTACCGCCAGTGTCATCAGCAAGCCGCGGGCAAACTGGATTCCCCAGAACCACGGGCCAAGGCGCCCCGCGAGGGCGGCCGCATCCGGATAGTAAACCTTGGTGAACCATTGGTAGGCTATCGCGCCAAAGACAAGGTAGTAGACCATGTACGCGGCCGCGCAAATCACGAGAATCGCCGCGGTCTTAGCCAAAGAATGCCGAGGGACAGTGCTGAGCGAATCCTCTGTCAGCTTCAACGCACGGGAGAGAACGGCCAGAACAATTGCCACGACCAGGTAGAAGGCAGTCTCACTGAACAAGTTCCGCATCGGGTGCTCCTGGATCAAGGGCAGCTTGACGAAAACCAAAGCCTCCGACCAGGTGGTGAGGACCGTGACGATGAACAGAATGGGAAAGATGATCCCGAACTGCCCTCGCACGGTGCGTGGCCCAAAGAGAGCGACCGGCACGAATGACGCCGCCAATATCACTCCCGCCAGATACCACCACAACAGGTGACCAACCTCCAAGGCGGGACCTAACAACACTACTCCGCCCAGCAAGCAATAAAGAGCAACTCGGAGTCTCATGATCTGCTCCTCCCCTTTCGCTTTTCATAGTTTGCGATTGCGTCCCGCGCCCATCGCAACCAGCTTTCATAGCTCAAGACTCCGCTTTCCAGGGCAAGACGCCCGGAGAGCGGCATGTCACCGCCATGATTTTCCAAATAGGCCCGCAGAATCGGAATGTAATCCTTCAATTCGCGCTTGAGAGCGGTGAGGAATCGCAGCGAGTGTTCCGGCCCGAGCGATTCGTCCATGAACGCGAAGCGCAGCATCAGTTCCTACACGCCGCGGATCACGTCGTCGCGAATCAGGGGCCGTGACTGCCAGCCCTTCAGCTCGTTTACCCCCGCAGTCGTCAGGCGGAACAGACGCCTTCGCCGCAATCCCGACCTTTCCTCCACCCGGCTGCGGATGAGCCCCTGTCGCTCCAGGCGCTCGAGAGCAGGATAGATCGACCCCGGGCTGTCGCTGAACGAGGTGAGCGGCGTCGCGGAGAAGATTTTGCGCAGGTCATACCCTGACCGGGGCTCCTGTTGCAGGAGTCCGAGCAGCGCGTAAGCTAAGAGCGAAATGTTGTGGTCGGGCACGGATGAGGTACCAAAACCGGCAAGATCAACGGGGATCAAAATTTTGATGCCCGTTACCGGCATACATCGTGTCGGCCGGTTTGCGGAATGGTACGTTACGTACTATATCGCCGCTGACTAACCCCATGCGGTGACGAGAATCACCGGCCAGGATCGTCGGGCGGATGTTCCAGAAAGGGGTGGAGAACCTCAACCACCTTCCTATAGTTCTCCAACCTGGAATAGCTGAGGCCCAGAAGGTGGCGGATGAACGAGTCGTCCGGATGCGCTGTGAGTTGGCGCTCGAGCGGAGGAACAGCTTCCACGGAAAGCTCGGCCCGGAAGCTGGCCAATCCCCAGTTGCGGTCCAAGCCGGGGAGATCAGGCTTCCACGCGGCAGCCTGCTTAAAAAGCTCCGCGGCTTCGGAAAATTTCGCCTCTTTGGCGCGCATCACGCCCAGGTCGTTATAGGAACTGCCAAGGATCTCTCCGACAAAGGAACGGTATTGTTTGGCTGATTCCGTTGCTTTCGTCGTTGCCGGCTGCTTTGTCACCGGAGGCGCGGGTAATCCTTGCTGGACCATTGTCTGCGTTCCTTGCTTTTCCTCAGCGGAGCCTGCCTCAAGCAGATTGGCGACGCGGGCAGAAACGCGACTCTCAGCATCGTCTTGCTGGCTCTTCTTCTCATCGAAAATCTGCTTCACGTCATATTTGAATTTCGTTTCTCGTATCGGCTGCGAGCGCCAGAGCTTTCCTGGCCTCCTCCTCGCGGCCCAGCCGCCGCAGATTTTGCCCGCGCAAATAGTATCCCCGGCTGACCTCACGCAGCTTGTCTTCAGAGTTATCCACCAGATCAGCGGCGGCCTGATCGGTCGGTTCCAAGGACAGAGAAAGTTGCGCGAGCTGGCGCAAACCGAGCGCTATCGTGTCAACATAACGGCCTTGCGCTGAGGTAAGATCCCCCGCGGCCAAAGACGCCTTGGCCGCCTCAAACTCCGCTTCCAGGGCCCTGGCAGGATTAATCGGCTGCTCGACTGACTGGAAGAAACGAGGCTGCCAGCGCAACGGCCACCCTGAAGCTTGTCGGGACACGTCCCAAGAAGTAATTCAACAACATAGCTCGCTTAGAAACCCGAAGGCATGGGATCGTCCCCGGATTCGCTGAGGGCCGGTGACGGCGTCGCAGAAGTTGCGTCCGTTCAATGACTGGTTTTCGGGGCACCATGTTGCGGAGGCAGTGGGGGTAGCGGCTTCCTGTCCTGAATCCCTTTCTGCTCCACGACGGTATAAATATGGTCACTAGCAACATCCCGGAGCGACTCAACATTGCCATTCGGCCAGCGAATCTCGACCGACTCCATCTTGACGGCGGCGCCCAGACCGAAGTGCAGGCGCAAGTCGTTCTGTGACAGGTAGCTGCTTCCACCGCGCACCTCGCTGACTTGCTGGATACCGCTGGCACGGACGGTTACCCGGGCACCAATCGCGGCGCGGTTGCTTCTTGTGCCGATGAGCTTGAACAGAACGCGGTGATAGCCGTTGCTGTTCATGTTCTTAAGCAAAGACGGCGGTTCACCGACGTTTAAGAGAAGGACATCGATGTTTCCGTCGTTGAAGACGTCGCCGAAAGCGGCGCCCCGCCGGGAATGAAGAGGGAGAGCCGCGAGTCCGGATTCCTTGGAGACCTCATCGAAGGTGCGGTCCCGATCATTGCGATGTAGAAGGACCGGTTCCCGATATCGGGGACCGGTCGCCAGAGTGTCAATCTGCGGATACACGTGGCCGTTGGCCACAAGAAGGTCCAGCCATGTGTCATTATCCATGTCAAAGAAAGCCGTACCCCAGCCAACGTACGGATAACTGGGCTGGGCAACTCCGGAAGTCCAGCTCACATCATCGAATCCTTTGGCGCCCATGTTGAGATACAGCGAATTGGGCTGCTCTTCGAAGTGGGTAACCAAAAAACTCAATCGGCCACTGTGGTCGAAATCGCCGAAATCCACTCCCATGTTCCCAAGTTCCAGGCCTTCACCGCTCAGTGCGACGCCCGATAGCAGGCCGATGTCGCTAAACGTACCGTCGTGATTGTTGTGATAGAGATAGTTGGGCACGGAGTCGTTGGCAACGAGCAGATCGGGCCAGCCATCGTTGTCGTAATCGGTCCATATCACGCCGAGGCCATAATAGCCGATGTCATCGTGCACTCCCGCTTTTATTGAAACCTCTTCAAAGGTGCCGTCACCACGATTACGGTAGAGAAAGTCGGATTCACCTTCGAGTCCCCAGGGGCCGCATTGCACCAGGAGGCCTTTGAACCGGCAGAATTTGTTGCTGCCGAATTGCGGGAGGTTATTCATGTCTAGGTGCAAATAGCGGGCAACGAACAAGTCCACATTGCCATCGCGATCGTAATCGCCCCACGCTGCGCCGGTGCTGAACCCTCCACCCCGGACTCCAGCCCTCTCAGTGACGTCCTCAAATTTGCAATTGCCCAGATTGTGGTATAGCACGTTGCCGTTGTAGCCGGTCACAAACAGATCAAGCTTGCCATCGTTGTCGTAGTCAGCGACAGCAACGCCCATGCCCCAGCCCAGCCTGGTCAGGCCGGCATCCTTGGTGACGTCTTTGAAGGCGCCATTTGGCTCTTGGTGATAAAGAGTAACCATGGGGTCGCCGCCCTGGCGCAATCGTTCTACGGTCGATCCATTCACCAAGACAACGTCCAGCCGTTCATCGTTGTCGCAATCAAATAGGCCGACGCCGCCGCTCGTTGAATCAATCACGTAATGCGCTTCAGGAGCAGCTATGTGCGAAACGGTAAGCCCAACTTCCTTGGCAATGTCTTTGAAAGTCGGGACTGGCGGTAACTCGCTCCGGTCTTTCTTGCCCGCCGGAGTTCGCTTTACAGGCGGTTGCACCGGCACTGGAACACGCTGGGGCCCCTGAGCCTGCGCCGTCAACACCTGGGGCGTCAAACTGAGAATTAGAAAACAGATCAGGACAACCCGGGATCTCGACAAGTACACAAGGATAAGTGATTTTAACATTGACGACTTTTCTTCTCCGAAGGAAACCGCATGCCGCTTCCCGAGCTGGTTCGGTGCACACACACAAAACCCTCGTGCATTTGGACCGAGCCGCACCTTGTTGGAATAGATGGGGGACACCAACGACATATAGCATGAGTGTCTCCACGGCTGAGAGCAAAAACGTCCCGCTAGCGTGACTGCCGACGGGACGTTTTCGACATCGGGTTGGGACGGCGTTAGAAGGTTATCCTCAGCGAGTACCCGAAATTCTCGATTTCGGTCCGATTGCGTCCCCACAGTACCTGTCAGGGAGTTCGGCGAACTGTTCTGGATCGAAACCGCATTCGTAGCCTTCCGGGTCCCAACCTGTTTGGGTAAACACATAGCCCAGCTTGGCCTCTCGCGTGTGAGCGGGTTGCCCTTCGTTCTTGCCCGACCGCTCCAGGGTTTCCTTTTTCACCACCGGCACTCCCGTCCCGTCCATTTGTACCTTTAAAACGATAGGGAAAGGGATTCCAGTTCTCATATTTGATTCTGCTTTGGCTGCCTTGACAGCCAATGTCAGAGAGTCCGGCCTGATTTCGGCAATTCTTAAGCCGTCACCCAAACCCTTCGAAAGCTATATAGCTGCCTCCCACGTCCAGAATGAATCTGTCAATAAACATGACGCTCGGAATCATTCTGACCTGATAAAGAGAGTGTATTATGCTCTATAGCACATTTACAGAGGGGTCTCCCGGACCGCGAAGAAGTTGTTTTTCGCATCTCTCACGAGGGAAACATACATGGCGCAAGGCCGCCGCAACGGAACGCCCGCATATCGAAAAATTCAGGGCGCGATCCTGAAGCGAATCGAAGCTGGTCAACTCAAGCCGGGCGACTCGGTCAGCTCCGAGCGCGAGTTGGCCAAGATTCACGGCGTAAGCCTGATGACGGCACGCCATGCCCTGGCAGCTCTTGAAAGAGAAGGCCTGGTGGAGCGGCGCCGTGGAGCTGGCACTTTTGTTGCCCCTCCCAAGATCCACTTCAACAAGCTGATGAGTTTCACCGAGCAAATGGCGAGTCGCGGCCTGTCAGCCTGCTCCCGAATCTTGTCCAGTAGCGTCATTGATGACAAGCCGGATATCGCAGCCCGCCTGGCCTTGCCCTCAGCTAGCCGTTTGATCCGGATCGAACGGATCCGGCAGGCGGCCGATGAGCCATTTGCCCTGGAAACAGCCTATCTCTCGGCAGAGGAGTTTCCGGGTTTGACCCGCGCAGGACTGGAACGCGGTTCATTATTTTCTACTTTGCAGCAGGATTACGCGGTGGTCCTGGCTCACGCGGATGAAGAAATTGACGCCACCACGGCTGATCCCAAGAGCGCGGAACTTCTCGACGTGTCTCGCGGGGCGCCCCTGCTGCGTATTCGCCAGATACTGTTTTCGACTACGGGAAAGCCCACGATCTACATGCTCGGCCTGTATCGGTCCGATCGGCACACCTTACTGATCCGCAGGTTCCGATAGCTGGCATCGAATTCGAAGCGCGGGTTTGTTCATTTCCCAGCCTGGCAGGCGCCTCCATGCGAAACCGCGTCAATGAGCTTCTCCAAAGGCGCAGTGATCATGAGCAGCAATTGGGCTGAGCCGGGCTTGCTGGCATTTTCGATGATGGCCAATTGATCTATCTTCCACCTATCCGGCACACGCGTTTTATTGTCCAGATACTCCAATGCGCTGAGACCTGTGGCGCTCAGGAGCAGCAGGTTGCGCGACAGGGAAGCAACTTCTCCTAACAATGACGACTTGTCCATAGCGGGCTGCAGCTTCGCTTGATTGTCACGCCACATGGTTAATGTCCTGCGAATTTGAGTTTTGTTGTTCAGATCTCGGCATCGGCCGGCCACAAATGCATTGACACTGTTCGAGAACAGGCGTCCTGTCTCGCTTTCCGGACGAACCGCGTCCACCAGGCGGTTTAACGGGTCCGTGCTGCGGGGCTCGACGCTGGCGAGTTTCTCCCGGTTATAGTCCTTTACCGGCTCGACTACATCGGCCAGCGCGCGCAAGGCTGTGACATCCTCCATGTTGGCGATGCGCTGCAACATGGGAATATAACTGGAATTGTGGGTTAGCCCGAGGAAGTCCAGGCGCCAGCTGATTTGGTCGAGCCGCTCGTACATCGACTCCACGTCTCCGACGCTCTCGCGGGACCAGAGCCGCTCTGCAATCGCCGCCGTGCGCGGCCAGATACGCGAATCAATATTCTCCGGCGACACAAACTCTGACCACATCGTGGCTTCCCCGCCCAGAATGCGTTGCTTTTCCGCCGGGTTAAGCTCTGTTCCCTTACCGCCCATGGGATCAACCGTATAATGCCGCGATGCCGGCCACATCAGATCGATGTAGTAACCGTTGGAGAGCAGCCCCTGATAACCCTGGCGCGCCGCCGCGGCCAGCGAATCCGGTCCGCGCCAGGATTGAATGACAATGTCCTTCGAAATGCCGGGAGTCAAAATCTCGTCCCAGCCAACCATGATTTTGTTGTGCTTGCTCACGATCTTCTGCACGCGAGTCGTGAAATAAGCCTGGAGGTCTCGGTTGTTCTTGATGCCGTTGGAGCGCATGAAGGTCTGGATTCGCGGATTGGCATCCCACTGCTTACCGTTGACCTCATCACCGCCGATATGAAAATACGGGTCGGGGAAAAGCTGGGCCATCTCTTCGATTAGCTGGTCGAGAAACCCGTAGCTTTCTTCCTGGCTGGGATCGATGGCGGGATCGAAGATGCCCCAGTGGCGCTCGATCTGATAGGGACCGGGTTCACTCGCCATTTCGGGATAGCCGACGAACCAGGCGGTGCTGTGCCCGGGCACATCAAACTCGGGAACCACGCGAATCCCGCGATCCCGGGCATAGGCGATCAGATCGTGCACCTCGTCTTGCGTGTAATAAAGACCGTCGGAACCCATTTCTTGCAGCTTGGGAAACTTCTTGCTTTCCACCCGGAAGCCCTGGTTATCGGACAGGTGCCAGTGAAAGACGTTCATCTTCACGGCAGCCATGCCGTCAAGGTTGCGCCGGATCACATCCGGCGGGATGAAGTGGCGGCTGACATCAATCATCAGGCCTCGCCAGACGAAACGCGGGGTGTCATGAATCGTGACTGCCGGCACAGAAAAGCCCCTGGGCGCTGCCTCGATGAGCTGCAGAAAAGTCTGCAGGCCATGAAGCGTCCCCAGGGGGTTGAGTGCAGAAAGTTTTGCGCCTGAGGAAGTCACTTCCAGTGTGTACGACTCATCCTCGCCAGGTTCCTGGATCTCCTTACTGGCCTGGTCGGTGTAAATGACCAGAGAACCGTTCTCGCCATCTACAATCTGCGCCTTGAGTGGCATTCCGGTACGGCCACAAATATTCGCTATGAGCCTATGAACCGCACGTTCCAGACGCGCCTCTTTGTAGCCGGTAAGCGCGACTGAGAAAGACTGATCAATGGACATTTGCCCGGTTCCAAGCTGCAGGTCGGATGGCATCGGCATAAGGTTCAATTGGCGGGGTGGTTGGGCGTCGGCAACGGTCACAAAACAGAGACACAGCATCACGATGACGTACAAAGTTCGCATGAATGGTCCTCGGAGTCGTCAGCATAGTAACAAAACAAGGTTTGCCGACAGGATCAGATACGCTGCACCCATGTCCTTCCGTTTATTCGAGTTAACGAGGACCGGAAAATCTGTCAGCGGACTCTCTTGGGCAGCTAAAGACTCGGCTTGCCAGGTCGCCGAGCTATAAGGCTTATGAGGGGTCAGACACCCCTCCCCCCGGTCTTTGCCGGGAATCAAAGTTTTAGAAACGAATCTTGCAAACCAAACGTTCCAAAGGATTAGGGTCTAAAAGCCAAACGATATGGCTTAGGTCCGTGGACTTTTCTCTGCGGTGGGGACGTGTTCGCGTGCGAGGGCGCCCGCGAAGCCGTAAGCCGAATTACGGTTATTTTTGAGCTAAATCTTTTAGAAACTTTGATTTGCAAGAACTTCTCTCTAAGCCTTTGATTTCTCAATAACGAGCTGGGGAGGGGGTAAGAGCTCGACCGTCGCTTACCGCAAGTGAAATCCCTCGTCTATTCACTAAACGGAACTCCTGGAAGGCTCAGGTCGTAGATAAGGAGAGGCTCCCAGTCGGGGTGAATGTCATGTTGACCATCAAGATTGAAAATAACGGTGAAGGGCTCGTACTGCGTTGCGCGGGACGAATCGTGGCGGGAGAAGAAGTGGCGTCGTTGAAGGCGGCGGTGCTGTGCCATCAGGACAGCAAGATCGTCGTCGTGGACCTAGCCAACGTGCAAATGCTGGATGGCGCCGGGATGGGCCTGCTCGCCTTCCTCGCCGGCTGGACGCGCGTGGTGGGAACCAGACTGAAGCTTATGAATCCCAGCCGCCATGTCCAGGAGTTACTCGAACTCACGAACCTTGATTCTGTGCTGGAGATTTGTTTTGCCGAAGCGGCGCGGGATGAAATCAGCCATTCGGCTGCCGTTTCCGGTGAAGGCAGGCACCTTGCCGCTTTGGTTCACGGATAGAGCTTTCCGAGCAGCACGTCACCGGCAATGAAGAAAAAAAATAACACCGAGATGACGCCATTCATGGCGAAGAATGCGGCATTCAGCTTGCTGAGGTCGTGCGCCGAGACCAGCGTGTGTTCGTAAGTGAGCAACAGGGCCACGACTACAACCCCCAGCACTGCCAGCTTTCCTAATGCAAAAGCAATCACCCAGCTGATCAGCAACAGCAGCATGAATATATGAAACAGGCGCGCAACCCACAGCGCAGCTGGAATTCCGATATAGCACGGGATGGAATAGAGGCCGTTGCGCTGATCAAACTCGTGGTCTTGGCAACTGTAGAGCACGTCGAACCCGCCGACCCAAAAGGTGACCGCAGCCGTGAGCAGCAAGATTCGAAGGTCGAGCGAGTCCCGCACCCCGATCCAGGCGGCAGTGGGTGCGATGCCGAGAGCTAATCCCAACACCAGGTGCGACCAACTCGTGAATCGCTTTGTGTAAGAGTAGAAGAGCACGATGGCAAGCGCGACCGGCGACAGAGCCAGTGTCATGTGATTCAGCTGAGACGCGGCCAGCACAAAAATGGCGCAAGACACGATCACGAAGGTCGAAACGAATCCCCGGGTCAATCGTCCCGCAGGCAAGGCCCGCGCTTGGGTGCGCGGGTTGGCTGCATCCATCGCGGCGTCGGCTAGACGATTGAACGCCATGGCAGCCGAGCGTGCCGACACCATGGCAACGATGATCCAGGTAAGTTGATGCCAGGAAGGCAATCCGTGGGCCGCGAGGATGGCTCCGCAGAGAGCGAAGGGTAGCGCAAAGATCGAGTGCTCCCACTTGATCATCCCCAGCGTGACTCGCAAATTATCCAGGATGCTCACGAAAAGATTGTAAGGGGTCGAGGTGTCACGTGTCAGGTGTCAGGTCTCGGGTCGCAGGTCGCAGGCGCAAACGGTTTACTCTTCGGTGAGAACTACTCCACCTAGCAGAGGAACGAAACGACAGCCTTCCAATCTGTCCATCAATCGCTGCCCATGCTCTTTGCGTATGAGTTGCAACTCCTGGCTTTCGTACCCACCGACCGGGATCACAAGTCGCCCACCTTCCCCCAGCTGTTCAAATAATGCCGGAGGAACTTCCGGCGCGGCAGCTGCAACAATAATGGCACCGAACGGCGACGCCTCAGGAAGTCCTTCGGTTCCGTCCCCGGTCATCACCACGGCATTGAAGTAACCGAGGCGTGTGAGAGTCTCTTTCGCAGACTCTGCCAAGCTCGCGTGGCGCTCAATGCTGTAGACCTTGCCAGCTATTTCCGCCAGCAGTGCGGTCTGATATCCCGACCCGGTGCCGATTTCGAGAACCTGGAGGGAAGGCTGCAGAGCGAGATACTCGAGCATGATGGCAACCATGTAGGGTTGCGAGATGGTTTGCGACTGGCCGATCGGGATCGGATGATCATCGTAGGCTTGTGAGCGAAACTCATAGGGCACGAACTCGTGTCGTGGAACTCGACCCATGGCAGCGAGCACATTTTCGTCACGAATGCCTCGTCCCCGCAGCTGCGTCGCCACCATGCGTTCTCGCGCGAAGGCGTAAATGTCGGATTGTGTTTCAGCGGACACGTTCGGCTTGCGACCTGCATCCAGCCGATAAGATGGCGGCACGAGTGTTATCGACCGCCCTGAACTCTATTTTCTCCTCTGACGCAGCCGAACATCAAAGCTGACGACACCATTCTGGTCGCGCACGGCACGGATGGAAATACTGTGGGTGAGGTTGTATTCCGCCTGGATGATCTGCTGCGACGTCTGCGAGACTTCTGTGCTGTAGGTCAGCGTGAGATCGTTCGAGACCTGTTGCTCGATGGTCACAGCTGGCGCCGTGCGGGTAGGAGTGGTTTCCGTATTGAGACCCTGGGGATCAACCTTGATTCGGCTGATCCCAAACAGGCGCTGGGCACGGTTACTCAAGGTGGCGTTGAGGGCCTGGCTCAAAATGGCGTTGGAGGTTTCCTGGCTGAAGGCAGCCTGCGAAGAACCGGCCAGGGCCGCGGATTCGCTCTGCGTGCGCCCCAGCGCCAGAAGCGCCATGATGTCGGCGGTGGGCAGGGGCGGTTCGGAGCGATAGGTGAAGTTGAGCTTATCGGGCGTGCCGTTTACCCCCAAGGTGATGTCGTAGTCGCGAACACGGGTGCTTGCTTGCAAATCGAGGATGGGCTGAATGCCGACCGGCCCACGAAAAGTGACTTCACCGCGCTCCAGACGGTACTTGGTCCCGCTGAAGTAGACGTCTCCCTCGACGATGTCCACGCGCCCGAGAACTGTCGGCCGTGTAGCGGTTCCCCGCAGATGAAGATCAGCATCCCCCGAGAGCTTGGCCAGCGTGGACTGCATCTGCAACTCTGGCGTGGTAACGACATGCACGTCGAGCCGCACCTTGTTCAGGATCGAATTGGCCTGCTCCAGAGTCGTGGTGGTCTGCTTGCTCTTTTCCAGATAGCGTGCGAAGTCGAAATCCGGGGCTAGACTCAACTTCATGACCACCATATCTCCGGACAGTAGGGCATCGGTCGCAGTTCCGGTAAGGCGGAGATCGGCATTGGTAGTGGCGCTGATGCCCGCCGGACGCAGGCGCACGTCCTGGCCGTGAATCGTGATATCCAGGTTCAAGCGTGGGCTATAGGTAATAAACCCGCCCAAGTTTACCGTCCCGCCCCCGACATTGGCAGTGAGGGATTGAATCTGCAGACGGTTTTGATTGAAGAGCAGCACACCTTTCAGGTTGCTCAGTCCGTTGGGTAGATCGGCGGAAGAGATGCTGCCGTTGGCAACTTCGAGTTTTCCCTGGAATGCTGGCTCCGATAAGGTGCCGCCCACGTTGACTGCAACCGAAACCATACCTCCGGCAGTCAGGTCGGGACTCAGGTTTTCGATCAGTTTCAGATTCAGCTGGCCGTCGGCGCGCAGGTCGAGTTCGTGTTCACCGCCGAGTTGAATCTTTCCGTGAGCCGTAATATCTGTGCCTTCCCCCCGCAGGCGCAATTGATCGAGTGTAAGGGCTTGATTGTCGATGCGGAAGCGAACGGGTCCTTGATTGCTCAAACTGAGGTTCGCGATGTTAAGAGAAACCTGGTTGAAGTCGCCGACCGCGCCCAACCTGCGAGTATCCCGCAGGGGGCCGCGCAACTCGAGACCACCTGCCACGGAAGAGTGTCCGGTAACTTCGTTGTGGAGATAGATGCGCAGCAAGGAATCGATGTCGAGGTTTTCGAAGCGCAGCGCAAGGTCGGCTGGCCAGTCGTTGCGCAAATGAACGTTTCCGTCAATCGCCAACTGCCCCTTCTCGAAGCTGGAGCGTCCCGTTAGCTGTAAGTCAGCGCCGCGAGTCACTGCGTCCACGGTGAAGTTACCGGCGCGTTCTTTGTCGAACGCGAGATCGCGCAGTCGAACCTGCGCGTTGATAATGGGTTCGTCCAGTGTGCCGCTGCCCTGCGCAGTGAAATCCATCCGGCCTTCGACCGTCATCGGTGCTTTCTGGAACTCGGGGAAGCGCAGCAAATCAAAGTTCGTGCCACTGAGATTGAAATGGAACGCACGCTTGTCCGGACTATAGGCCGCGCCTCCTGTAAGTCGCGAGTCACGATAGGTGAGGACAATATTATTGAGCTCGGTTTCGC
Organism: Terriglobales bacterium; assembly: GCA_035272945.1. GTDB lineage: Bacteria > Acidobacteriota > Terriglobia > Terriglobales > Acidobacteriaceae > Gp1-AA122. Next base: position 48,125 of record DATEPX010000193.1, on the reverse strand, counting down.
CACCGCCGAAACGCAGGTCAGAAGTAAAACGCGAGAGCAGCTGGCCGTATAGGCTCGCGTTAGTAAGCTGAAGCTGGCCATCGCCATGGGGATTGCGTCTGGTACCGGAGGCGTTCAGAGAGAGCTCCAGACGGCCGCTCAGGGGATAGTTGTAGCCGAGGAGGAACTGAACTTCCGCCAATTCGGCGTCGCGCACATGAATGTAGGCAGTGACGGGGCCGGTCTCGGTTAACTGGCCGTCCTCGAGGACTGCGCTCAGATCGAACCCAATCGAGGCTGGATGGCGAATCAACATTCCATTGCGAGCGGAAATGGCATGCGGCGATGCACGAACATCCGCCGCGAGGGAATCCCAGTGAACCTGACGTTCCGGAACCTGCTCGGAAGCTGGAAGCAAGGTGTCGAAATCGTTCATCTGCAAACGCCCCGACAACATGAAGTCAGAGAGCTTGCCCATGGCAGTGCCATTGAAGCTGGCTCGCCCCTTCAGGGCGACTGGAATCTGAGGTCCGCCAAAAGCATTCAGGATGGGCTGCCATTCGCGTAAATCCGTTGTCGTCGCCGAAAGCCGGACGCTGGATGAGGAAGACAGCTTGCCGGCGGCGCGGAACTGGGTCGCGCGAGTGGCAATGTTGAACTGGGAAATCTCCAAGTCTTCTGCCGGTTGGCGATAAACACCGGCGGTCCGGGCAGTGATTGGAATCTCTCCGCTGGACAGCTTTTCTGGGGGCGCGACCTCGAAAGCGAAAGCAGCCTCTGTATTTTGTGGTGACCCCCTCCATCGCGCTGCGATCGTTCCACCGCCGGAACCCACGAATTTGAGCCGGTTGAGCGGGAGTCTCTTGGTTGCTAAAGCAGCCGCCAGTGCGGGGACGGAAATATCCCTGATGCGCAGGTTAACCGTTCCTCTCTCGTCAGCGGCCACACGCGTCTTGGTCTTGGTATTTGGCGGAGGCGAATTCAGCCAGTTCACCAGGTCGGCATCCCCGACTGCGCTGCCGCCCAGCAGATGTGCCTGCAGGTTGGAGAGCTTGAGGTGGGCCGGGCTGGCATCGTACTGAGTAGCCAGGCTGGCATTGCGAAGGTCAACGTGCTTGTCATGCCACTCAAAATCCCGGACCAGCATCTTGCCTGAGGTCAGGAAGTCCCGCGCAGAGTAGTGCCCTTTCCCAGCCAGCTCAAAGGTTCCGCCACGGAGTTCCGGTGTGCGGGTCACCGAGGCGAGTTCAGCGAGATCAATGCGGGCGTTGTACGTTCCATCGAATTTTGGCTGGCGCAAGTCATCGATCCGCCCCGAAGCCTCGAGATGTGAGCGTCCTGAGGACCACTCCAGCGAGCTCACCTCGATACGATTTTGTCCCAGCTGGAATTGTCCCTGGAGCTTCGAAATGAAGGGGCGGAAATCGCCAAACTTGGCTTCCACTTTGCCAATGCGCACTGCGCTTTCATAGCGGCGATGCAGTAGAGAATAATTCAGTCCGGTGGAGAAGTCCTCCGCCGTAAACTCCATGGGCAGCCGGTCCTCCTGCCACAACAACTCGCCGCGGAGCACCTCGAAGCGTCCAATTGCCAAGGAGAAGAGTTGATCGACTGGTTCTTTTGCCTTCACCTGGGGCGTGGGCTGGTTGGTAGTTCCGTCGGGATAAATGATGATGTGAACTACCGGGTGATCCAGCATGAGCGAGTGAAAGCCGAACTCGCGCTCAAAAACGGAAATGATCTTGATGTTCGCAACCAGGGTGTCCACGTGCGCGTAGGGAACGTCGCCAGCAGCTTCCCTGCCGTGGATCGTCAGATCGTGAGCTTCCACCCGGAAACGAAATGGAACGACGATAAACTTTCCCAGCTCCACTCGGCCGCCGGTCATCTGTTCCAAAGCCGAAACCAGGCGGCGATGCACCATGTTTTGGAAAGAACTGGTGTGGACGTACCAGGTGACAACGAGTACGGCTACTAGAGGGGCAGCGCCGACGGCCAGCAGGATTTTCCCCAACTTCCGGGGGCGCGGGCTATCCTGCGGTTCACTCAAGTCCTCCGCCTCCTGTGGGCAATGACTCAAAGGCAGTGCGAATGCTGCTCTCGGCACGCAGGCTGCGCAGCCACGTGATCAGAAGATCGTTCATCCTTTGCTGAGCCAGCAGTTCTTTAATTTTGGGAGCCACATCCACGAGCGGAACTTCCTTCGCTCCCGAGGCGCGCAGCTCGGGCAGCAGTTTGTCGCGATAGTACGCTTGCACGCTGGGGGTATCGACCTGCACGCTGGGGCGAAGGTGCGCATCGACCATGCGCATCTGCTCAAGTTCCGATTCGACCTTGTCGCGCAGTTCGCTCTCAGAGAGACCATAGAGTTGCAGGGCGGCCTTCCAGGTGATCTCATCAACGGCTTCGGGGTGCTGCTTGCGGATCTCATCGACTCGCCGATCAATGTCGGCCACAGAAGGCTGCTGGAAATCAGTGGGGTGAACTTGCTGGCGGATCAGCTCCTGGTCAATCAGGCGGTCCAGGGCAGCCTTGCGGTCCTCCACCGCGATCGGGCCGAGAGCGCGCGCGTTTACGAGCGCTTCGTAGGAGACCGCTTCGTCCCAGTCGCTTTGCAGGAGGATGTGTCCGTTTACCGTGGCCACGATGCGGTCAATGATGTTGCCCGCGTGGGCGCACGCCGTGGTGACCAGAATGACCAGTCCGAAACGGAGCCATTTGTTAAGCATCAAAATGTCTGTCCAATACTGAAGTAGACGTTGAAAGGACTCGCCTGTTTCGGAGCAAACACCTGATTCGTCGCCGTCCCCTGAAAACTGGGGAAGGAGGGTGGATTCAGGTTATAGCCGAAATCAAATCGGATCGGCCCGATGGGCGTCTTGTAGCGTACTCCAACCCCGATGGCGTGGGAAATGTAATTAAAGTCACATTGCTTATAGGTACTTTCTTGCATACAGAGTTGGGGATCCTTTTGATGCCATCGTAACAGGCTGTGCAGCATGTCATTACCGGTACTAAAGACATTCCCGGCGTCGTGAAAAACGGCAAAGCTCAGGTTGTCCTGAAGGTAGGGCAACGTGAGCGGCGGGAAACGCAGTTCCAGGTTGTTTAAGAACAGAGCGCTGCCTCCCACCGGATAGCCCGATTGGGGATCACGCGGACCCGCCTGGTTTAACCCAAAACCGCGATGAGAGTTGCCGCCACCAGAATAGAAACGCTCGGGCAGAGGAATTACCGCAGTTCCCGGACAACTCTTTGCCGCGGGATCCACACATGCCTGGCCCGGGGGCAGATTGCGAGTGTTGCCGAACGGGTTCTCTAATCCGATGCGCAGGGAACGGGCAAATACGAACCGCTTTTTAATTCGATGATAGGTCGAATTCTGAAGCAGCAAGCGGCTGAAATTGGCTTCTGAGCCGAAGAAGCCTGCCGCCACACCCCCGTCCACGGTGTTGTAGCTCCCCTGAGTACTTTCCAGGTCGCTGTCGCGGCGATTACGGATATAGCTGAATCCCGGCATACCTACGCGTGTCGGCTGCGACAGCAGCGGGACCTGGTTAGGACTGAAGTTGGAAGCGAAATTGGCTGCTTGCACCCGCCGGTATTGGAAGCGGTAGAACATGGTGCTGGCCTTGCTGAGTCTCTGCTCGGCCTGCACGGACTCTTCGAGGCGCCGAGAGGTGAACGTGGTGACGTCAAGCGTGTTGTCGTAAAAGGTCGTGAAGGTCAGTCGCAGGTTGTCGCTGTTGAACCAGCGGGGCGCATCATAGCTGATCAGGGCACGCTGCTGCAGACGGCCCACGTGAGACTTGAAGGTAATGGTGTGGTTGCGGCCACGAAAGTTCAGGCGAGTCACTTCAAAGGAAACGCGAGGACTCACGCCGGTTCGTCCCGTGGGAGTTGCAGCCCCGGTGGGCTGGCCGGTCTGAAACTCCAAGCCGAGACCGTAATTGAAGGTGTAGCGCTTGGCCTCGCGGACATTGACCAGTATCTTTTTCTCCCGCTCCCTTCCGTCTGGATTTTGTATGGCCGTATCCACCTGATTGAAAATGCTCAGGTCATAGAGCCGGCGCTGGGTATCGAGCATATCGATCTGGCTAACCGGATCGCCGGGATGGACCTGCAGTTGGCGCTCGACGATGTAGGGGCGGGTGTAATACAGTCCGGACAGCAGCACCTGGTCGACAAAAATCTGGTCGCCCTCATGAATGGTGAAGGTGACATCCATCCGGTAAGGCTGCCCTGGTATGGGCGTGGCGGACGCTTCGAAACCGGCGTCGGGAAAGCCATGGTTAAAGTAATCGTTCAGGATGGAGTCGCGGTCGTTGGAAATGTAATAGTCGGAGAAGGGCTGCCCTTCCTGGGTGTAAATCAAGCTGCGCAGCTCGTCCTCAGAGCGGCTCTGGTTACCAACGATGCGGAGAGCCCCGACTAGCATCTGTGGACCTTCCTCGACCAGCAATTGAATGGCGAGTTGGTTGGGCGCCCCTCCGTAGTTATCAGTGAGCTTGCTCGTGATTTTGACCTGGGCAAAGCCTTGCGCTCGATACAGCGCCTCCAGCCCGCGCACATCGCTAGCCAGCAACGATTGGCTGTATCGGCCATGAGAGAGCAGGCGGCGGCCTGCCGGCTGCACCTGCATGCGGGAACGGAGGTCCTGTTCATCAAAGTACTTGGTTCCCGTGGGCGAAAGCGTGTGAATTTCAATCGCTATTTTTGCCAGTCTATGGCGCGGACCAGGGTCAATCACGTAGATCACACGAAGACGGTCATGATTAGCTTCCGCCGCCTCTCTCTTGATGGCCACCTTGGACTCGAAAAACCCGCGGGTTTGCAGATAATCCAGCAAGTTGCGGCGTCCCTCGTTGAGCAAATCGTCGTCGAGTGCGTTCTCCTCGTAAACCGGTACGTACTTCTTGATCAGGCCGCGTCGAAGATGAAATCCTTCCACCGCCACCTCGACCACGGGACCGGGATCGATATCGATGGTGTAATCTACTGAATTCTTTTCGGGACGATACACGTGGCTGACCGAGACCTGCGCCAAGAGGCGATTCTTCTTCTGATACTTCTTGCGCAAGCGTTGCAAGGCATTGGTCAGACGGTCGGCGGAAACCGTATCGCCAGGATAGAAGTTGGCAATTTCCCGAATTTCCTGAGGTGAATACGCCGGCTTTCCAGTGATGGTCACGCTACCCACATGGGCTCGTTCGCCAACTGAGACTTTGAATCGAATGGCAACTTCCTGGGTCTTGGGATTGGGTTGCTCTTCGTCGGAAATTTGCGAGCGGTAGTATCCGTTCTCCTCCATTAACTCGCGGATTCGCAGGAGGGCGCGATCCATCTTCTCGCGCGTGAACAGCTCGCCCAGCTGCAGCTTGCTGGCGTTGATGATTTGGGTGTCGGTGGGGTGTGGGGGGGCTCCGTCTACTGTGATTTCGCCAACGAAATAATTAGGACTGGTGAGGAAAACGACTGCCACCTGGCGATCCGGGGTGCGCTCGGCCTCTACTTGAATGTCAGCGAAGCGGCCCGTGGCATACAGCGCTTGAATGCTCTCGCGGAGTTTTCCGCGTTCCAGAGGCTCACCAAGCCTTAGGGCAACCAACTGCAGCAGTTCTCGTTCATCCTTGGACTCGATTCCGCGAAATACAATGTCGCGAACCGGCAGGCCCTGATAATCGGCGAGGGCGCTCACCATCGGAAATGTCTGTTCCTCGGGCTGCTCCTGAGCTGATGCGGCGCTGAGGAGAAGAGCCAATACGGCGCCAACGCTAACCGACGCGAACGTCCACCCCAACGCGCTTCTGACCAGCGTGCCCGTTAACCGCAACAATTCTCCTCGCGACAGGCTTGTGGGCCTGCGTTGACCCTTACCAGGTTCGATGAGTAGCTCTCGGGCCAATGTTGTATTTCGCTCTCTGCTAGTCGTTCCAGAACTGACCCTTATAATAATCGGTTACGGACCTTTCCTCAGGTGATGGGTTTGGAACTCGACGATAGATATTCGCGACAGGTACTGTTTCGGGAAATAGGCCCCGAGGGCCAAAAACGGCTGGGGAGCGCGCACGCCGCCGTGGTCGGGTGCGGCGCGACAGGGTCGGCGGTCGCTTCCCTGCTGGCGCGGGCCGGAGCAGGCACCTTGCGCATTATTGATCGGGATTATGTAGAACCGAGCAACTTGCAGCGCCAGTCATTGTTTGACGAAGCCGATGCCACCGAATCTCTGCCCAAGGCGATCGCCGCTGCCCGCAAGATTGCCGCGTTCAATTCGCAAATTGTCGTGGAGCCGCAAGTTGCCGACTTAACCCCCGAAAACGTTGGCCAGCTGCTCTCAGGCGTGCAGCTGGTTCTCGATGGAACCGACAATTTCGAAACCCGTTACCTCATCAATGACTATTGCGTGAAGAACTCGCTGCCCTGGATCTACGCGGCCGCAGTAGGCAGCTACGGAGTAACACTAAACATCATACCCGGCCAGACAGCTTGCCTGGCCTGCGTTTTTCCGGATCCACCTCACGGCACCTTCGAGACCTGCGAGACGGCGGGTATTCTGAATTCAGCCGTCAACCTGGTCGCGTCGATTGCGGCGTCCGAGGCGCTCAAGTTTCTGGTCGGTGCCCAGGACAGAATTCGGCGGACTTTGCTGTCCTTCGACGTATGGCTGAACGATCGAGCGGAGGTCTCAGCCTCGAAGCCGCGCGAAGGTTGTCGTGCCTGCGACGAACGCGATTTCACTCACCTGGCGGGCGGAGGCCGTCCTCACATCACCCTCTGCGGCAGAAACTCGGTGCAGATTCACGAGCGCCATCGGCCGATCGACTTCGGTGAGATGAGCAAACGCCTGACGCCTCATGGCGCAGTACGTCACAATGACTTCGTGCTGAAGTTCTGGCACGAACCCTACGAAATGACCCTGTTCCCCGACGGGCGCGCAATCATCAAGGGAACCAGCGACACTGCGGTCGCGCGGAGTTTATACGCGCGTTACGTCGGGAATTAGAGCTGGTACGATTGATGCATCGACCGCGCCCAGACTCGCCCGCTGAAGCCGCTCATGAAATGGAGCGCTTGCGCCACCCGACTCTTTCCGCGGCCTGTGGAGACGTGCGTTGATGTGAATCAGGCTTGGTAAGCACGCTCAGACGGGGCAAGCCCCGTCTCTACCTGAGTTCCTGGCACTGGACGGCAGCTAGAGGCCTTTGTTCCTGCTCGATGGCGTGAAGTGTAGGGCAAAAGAATATCCAAGCAGATTCACGCGCGCGTCATATTGGGCTCGAAGATAAAGGTTGGGCGCATTCGGGTCGCCGCTCCGTTGTACCACCACCTGCTTTGGTTCAAGTTCAATTCCATGTTCTCTGGCTTTGCGAATGACAGCGCTCTGAAGGTCTTCTTCCCGGCTGGGCGGGTTCAAGCCGATTCGCGGCCCCAGCTGGGCGGACAGGTCTCGCATATCATCTGCAACTCAACGTTGGCCAACACGCAGGAGGCGATTTGCCAGCACGCGCTTACGAATAGTGCGACCACGGCGAGCGCGAGGATGATTCTGGCTTTCCTCATAACAAGCATCCCCCCACGACCCAGCTTATTTTGGCGCAGAAACGATCTTCCGCGCCATCCGAAGCGGACGCTTTCACTGTCAAAGGCTGCACGTTTTGCGCAACGATTTGCACAAGAAACGGAATTTGCTGCCGTGAACCCGCGGCAATACCCAAGAATAACGGCTAATTCCCGGTCAAAACCCGGTCTTCGACGGAGGCGGACGGACTGGCACTCTGGCTGCTCTGTCGGCAATCAAGGTAGGCCATCCTAGGAGGGCGGTATGCGTCTATTCACAGTTCTGTGTTCGATTCTCCTGCTTTCGGCTGTGGCCTGGGGGCAGGCCCCAGCTAGAGGTATTGCGGGCTATTGTCCCTATGGTTGCGGGCCGTACCTCCCGCTGGTTACCACGCCGATGATTTCGCTGGACACGGTCTCCACGGCACCGGCAGGAGCAAGCAATGCCACCGGCGGATTGGTTGCCGGCGCCACCAATTCCACGCTCTCTCAGAGCTACGCATCGCCTAATTCCGTGTACACCCAGCCGGTGTGGTACGCCGGAGGCACAACTCCCAAACTCGGCCCCGCTGTCCGCATCGGATTACCGATCGCGAGGACAGTTCACGTGGAGCGCGAAGTTGAAGTGATGAAACGTGAAGGCGAGCGGCCGGCGTGGCGCTATTTCGCTCCATCGGAAACCGCCAGCGCGACAGAAGCGATGGCAAGCGCAAGAGGCGCGAAAAAGGCCACGCGCACGTATACCAATCAAGACGTCGAGCGGCAGAACCAGAAGAACGGCGAATTCAAGTACGACGGCAAGGCGGGAAAGATTCAGTAGGCGTTCGGCGCTCGTCTTAGTCACTCCGATTTTATGGCGTCATCCTGCGCAGCCTTCAGGCTGGGAAGGATCTCGCGTGCGCGGGGCATGAGACTCTGCACGCGAGATCTCTCGCCGGCTGATGCCGGTTCAGGATGACGACATCCCTAGCAAGCTAACAAGCTGCTAACAAGCTAGTCGCTCCCCTGCCAATCTGCTATCTTCTTCCCTTCGCACCTCGAAACCCTAGAAGCCACTGATGCCTGAATCCGTGCGTCCTGAGCCCTCACGCGCCTATCGCTGGATTGCGCTCGTCTTTCTCAGCCTGGCGATGGGCGGCAATTACTACATCTACGACAGCATCAACCCGCTGGAGAGGATCTTTATTGAGCACCTGGGATTTTCCGGCACGCTCTTTGGCTGGTTGAACTCCAGTTACAGCGTGGCGGCGGTGCTCACGCTTCTGATTGGCGGAATCATCATCGACAAGATGGGGACGAAAAAGGCGCTACTGATCTTTGCTGTCCTGTGCCTTGTGGGCGCCGTGGCGACCGCCGCCAAGGGAAATTTTTCCATGATGGTAGCGGGGCGCACGGTGCTGGGGCTCGGCGCGGAATCGATGATTGTGGCGGTCACCACGGCCCTGGCCAAGTGGTTCAGAGGCAAGGAGCTAAGTTTTGCCTTTGGAGTCAACCTTACAATCGCGCGTCTGGCGTCGGTGGCTGCTGATAATTCTCCCACCTGGGCACATTCGACTTTTTATCCGCAGGGCGCGGCAGGCCCGCCTAGTTGGCGAGGGCCGCTTCTGATTGCAGTTGGGGCAGGAGTTCTCAGCCTGCTATGCGCGATCGTTTACTGGATACTGGAGAGCAGGGCGGAACAGCAATACCAATTGGGTGAAGCCGGCGAAGTTGACAAACTGGAGATGCGCGGCATTCTGCGCTTCGACCGGTCGTACTGGTACGTGGTCGGTCTGTGCTTCACGTTTTATTCTGCTATCTTCCCGTTCCGTACCTTCGCCATCGACTTCTTCACGAATAAGCTGCTCGCTCAAAATGGCGGAGCGATGGCCTCAGAGGCCGCGCGGATTCTGGCTCACGAGAGAGCAGGGTTCTTTAACAGCTTGCTTCCACTCTCCGCCATGATTGTTACGCCTCTGTTCGGCTTATTGTCGGACAGGGTCGGGAAACGTGCGCTGTTCATGATGTTGGGTTCCATCCTGCTTATGCCCGTTTATCTCCTCATGGCGTACAGCAACGTGTCGCTGTGGGTGCCGGTCACGATGATGGGCATCGCGTTTTCATTGATCCCGGCCGTGATGTGGCCTTCCGTAGCCTACATTGTCGAGCAGTCTCGCCTGGGTACCGCCTACGCTCTCATGACGCTAATCCAGCAAATTGGATTCTTCATTCTTAATCTCCTCATCGGCAAGGCCAATGACTATGCTGGCGCAGGGCTCCAGAATCCCAACGGCTATGCTCTCGGCATGTGGATCTTCTCGATTCTGGGTTTTGTTGGATTGACCTTAGCCATCCTGCTTCGGATTCGCGAAACTGGACCCCAGGGTCACGGGTTAGAGACTATAACGACAACGACGGCGACTTCGGCGGCCTAGCCGAGGCGATGTTGACGGGGCCGCGCAGGCCCTTTAGGCTGCTAAGAGGAAACGGCAAGCTTGCCGGGTTCAGCGGCTTGGGACTGAGCTAAGAGACGTGTGTTGTTCATGTTAACGGTAGCTCCAAAGTGTCCTCGGACACGACCTAAAGCGACCTGCAAGCCGTACAACAAAAAGCTACTTAGCCGCATCCGATTAAGTGCGGCCAGGAAAGGCAATTTGGCCGGCGCAAGCAAAAAACAGGGCGACCAGCTTTCCGAAGCAGAGGCAATTGACCGGGCCAAGTCAGGGGATGCCGAGGCTTTTGAGGTTTTGTATAACCTCCATAAGCGGCGCGTCTACTCGCTGTGTCTGCGTATGACGACCAACACCGCCGACGCTGAGGACCTGACTCAGGAAGCGTTCCTGCAATTGTTCCGCAAAATTGGAACGTTTCGCGGGGAGTCAGCCTTTTCCACCTGGCTGCATAGGATGGCGGTGAACGTTGTCCTCATGCGTCTCCGCAGGAAGGGTCTGCAGGTGGTTCCCATCGAGGAGACCGTCGAGACCGAGGAGGAGACGCCTAAGAAGGAATTGGGAGGGCAGGATCCGGTCCTGGCGGGTTCGATTGACCGGCTGCAGATGCAAAAGGCGGTAGGCAGCCTGCCGCCCGGTTATCGTACGATTTTTGTGCTCCATGATGTAGAAGGCTACGAGCACAACGAGATTGCCGAAATCGTGGGTTGTTCGATCGGCAATAGCAAGTCGCAGTTGCACAAAGCCCGCATGAAATTGCGTGAGCTCCTGAAGACGAGCAGAACCGCAAAGGTCAACAAGCCGTAAGGAGCAGAAGCGGTACAAGTTGCGGTATCGGGGAGAGAGGATCGATGACGTGCACTGATTTCCAAAATAAGCTTCCTGACATGATTGATGGAGAGGCTGCCGGTGAGCATGCCGCCCACCTGAAGGCATGCGCCCTTTGTTCGGATCTGGTGGCAGACTTGCGGGCCATTTCGACTGGCGCCAAAGTCTTGTGCGCGGCGGACGAGCCCAGCCCGCGGGTATGGGCCAACATTCAACGTGCTCTCGAAGCGGAAGGACTGGTACGCACCCCCCGGCAAGCGGGGGGTGTTCTAGTTCCCCCGCGAAGGCGTTGGGCTCCCGCCTGGTTAGTCGCAATAGCTGCCCTGGTCGTGGTTGGTTTCGGCCTTCTCATACAGCAGAACCGCTCAGCCCAGCCCATGCAAGGTGCCAAAGAAGCTGCGGCTACCACTCGCGGGGCCACTGAGCCCGCAACGTCGGCTGACGATGATCAACAGATCCTGGCGCAGTTATCGCCGGCGATGCGAACTACCTACGAAAACAATTTAAAGGACGTTAATGCTTTCATCCGAGACGCGAACGACAGTTTGGCTCGGAATCCAAATAACGACGAAGCCCGGCACTTCCTCATGGACGCTTATCAGCAAAAAGCGATGGTTTACGAACTGGCGATGGACCGCACCCAATAATTGAGGCCAGCGCACGCGGATACTCACCGTCAAGGCAGGAGAAAGGTTTATGGTAACCAGGCAGCGCGTCGGGAAAGTGACGGTCATCTTAGTCACCTGCGTGGTCGTCGCCACAGCCAGCGAGCGGAAAGAATTCAAGTACACGGTCGGCCCCGGGGCTAGCGTCACCATTAACAATCAGTTTGGCCCCGTTTCCGTAAAACCTTCCAACGGAAACCAGGTGATTGTCACCGCTATTCTCCAGTCCAACAAGGTGGAGATCGATGACAGCAAAATCGGTGACCGGGTGGAGTTGAAATCACACCTTCTCCCGGGAGCAAGCCCGGACAATGCGCGCGTGGAATACGAGGTCCTGGTGCCCGCTGACGCCAGCGTTTCCATCCACTCGACCAACGGGCCTCTGCGGGCTGAGCAACTACATGGCGATCTGACCCTCGAAGGCGATACCGCCACGATGGAAGTTCACGACGTGAGCGATTCGCATGTCCACGTCAACAGCTTGACGGGGCCGGTTACCCTGACCAACATCCACAACGGCCATGTCGAGATCAGCTCAGTAAGCGGCGAAGTCGTGCTGAACTCGGTTAGCGGTCCCCTGGTAGCAGTTACTTCTACCCGCGGCAAAATTCAATATGTGGGCGATTTCGGCACCGGGGGCGAGTATAAGCTGACCAGCCACACCGGCGACATCGAAGCCATTATCCCGGCTGATGCCTCGTTCGATGTGATAGCCAAATCCATGCGCGGCGATGTCCAGAACGATTTCCCGCTCCAACCCAAGCACCACCTCACCTTCGTTCCGGAAAAGGGACGTTCTTTTGGAGGTACGGCCGGCAAGGCCGCTTCGTCCGTCCTGCTCCGAACGTTGAGTGGTAAAATCCGCCTCAAGAAACGCTGAGAAGACTGAAAATTAGGACCGGATTCAGTGGTGAGAAAACTTCTGTCGGCCCTACGGGACTGGTTCCGATTTCCCCATGGGACCCAGCACTCGAGCGCTGGGCTAGTTTCGCGACACCCCGCTGGGGTTTTTTTGGTATTCCTATCCAGCTCTCCACTGCGGAAACTGGCTCTCACCCATAGACTGAAGACGTCCTGGGTACGATTCTGGCTGTTTTTCAGCGTTCGGCCTGGTCGCACGCCACACGGGAGGCATGTGGCTTGAGATGCTGGATTCGTCGTCACCATGACCCACACGTCCACCCGTCACTCCAAGAAACCGATTAACGGCCTCTTCCTTGTCGGCTTCATGGGTTCCGGCAAGACCAGCGTCGGCCAGGTTTTGAGCCAGCGCCTGGGGTGGAATTTCGTGGACCTCGACGCCCGTATCGAGGTCCGGCAGGGCTGCTCCATCACGGAAATCTTTCGTAACCTTGGGGAATCCGGTTTTCGGCGTGGCGAACACGAAGCGCTGCTAGAGTTGCTAAGGGAGATGAAAGCTTCCCCCGCGGTTGCGGCCCTCGGTGGAGGCGCCTTCGTGCAGGCGGAAAACTTTCGCCTGCTGAAAGCTTCCGGAGTGCCTGCGGTTTTCCTGGATGCTCCGGCGGAAGAGCTCTGGGAACGGTGCCGGTTGGAAAAACACCGGCCCTTAGCCCAGAACCTGAACCAATTCCGGCAATTGTATGAAAGCCGAAGGCCGCTTTACATGAAGGCAGCCCTGCGCATCGAAACCAGCGGCGAAGATGCGGAAACGATTGCGGACGAGATTAGGGTGCAGCTAGGACTTACTTGCCAGCGGAAGGAGAAGTGAGGTGAGGTTGAGGAGCGCAGTGCTGTTGGGCATGGGTTCGCTACTCGTCGGAGCGGCCGTTACGGTTCAGGCCAGCAAAGAACCGGCCGGCCAGACGATTGATTCCGGTACATTCGTGGTTTACGTGAATGGGCAGCGCGTTGCCGACGAAAGCTTCACCATCGTGCAAACCACCAGCGGCAGCGTCATCAATTCCCAGTTGCGGGAACAGGGGGGCGGGACTAAGGCTACTCAGACTTCCCAGATGCAGTTGACGCCCGCCGGGGAACTAATCCGCTACGAATGGCACGAACTCAGTCCAAACAAGACAGAACTCGAACTGGTGCCCAACGATCAGTTTCTGACCGAACGCGTGACTGCCAACCCCGGCGAGAAGCCTACTGAACAGCCCTTTCTGCTCCCGACTTCCACGGTAGTACTGGACAACAATTTCTTCATTCATCGCGAGCTGCTGGCCTGGCGCTACCTGGCCCAAAACTGCAAGTCTGACCCGGGTAAACCGCTGCAGTGCACCTCAGGCGCAACGTCTTTCGGAGCCGTCGTCCCTCAGGATCGTTTGTCCATGCGCGTCAGCCTGGAGCCAGTCGGTAGGGAAAAGGTGCAGATTAAGGGCGCGGAACGCGAGTTGCCTCGTTTCACTCTGAAGTTTGAAGGCGGGGAATGGGCCTTGTGGCTGGACGATCAGGACCGCTACAAAATCGTAAAGATTTCGATTCCCAGCGAAAAAACCGAAGTCGTCCGGGACTAAGATGGATGGCATAGTGAGGAGGACGGCCTTTGGTCCTGATTGATACTCGGACCGCGCGTGCTTTGTTCACCGCGCTGCTGTTCGCCCTGGGCATTGGCTTCCTCTATACGGCACGCCATACCCTGATCGCGTTTCTGTTTGCCATCTTCTTCGCCTACCTGGTTGATCCTCTCGTCGCTAGCCTTGAGAAATTAGTCAAAGGGCGGGGCCGGGCTATTGCCATTATTTACCTCCTGCTTTTGGTTCTAGTCGGTATCTTCTTTTCCTTCGTAGGTCCGAGGATCGGTCATGAAGGAGCCAAGCTGGGCCAGTCCATGCCCACCCTGGTGGGAAAAGTGAGTTCGGGAGAGATCGTGGAAGAGGTCGGCATGGAGCGCGGTTGGACGCTTAACACCAAGCAACAGCTCAAGGAATATCTGACTAACCATAGTGCTCAGATCAAAAACGTTGCGCAGCGCGTTGGCTTGCGCGTGGCCGAGGTCGCCCAGAACGCCTGGCTTCTGGTTCTTATTCCCATCCTCGCCGCGTTCTTTCTCAAAGATGGGCGCGCCTTCAGTACTGCCTTTCTGTCGTTTGTTCACAGTAGGCCGAAACGCGAGTTCATGGAGGGCGTTATCGCCGACTTGAACCAGATGCTGGCCCATTTCATCCGGGCGCAATTGACGTTGGCCGCGCTGTCTCTGGTCTTTTACACTAGCCTGCTCGGAATCATGGGTGTGCCCTACGCGTTGGTTCTAGGGACAGCGGGCGGCGTGATGGAATTCATTCCAGTGGTCGGTCCATTGGTGGCAGCGCTGCTGATTGTTGGCGTTGCCGTATTGATGACTTACAAGCACTGGCTCCTCCTGGGGCTTTTCCTGGGAGCGTGGCGTCTAGTGCAGGACTATGTGATTTCCCCTCGCGTCATGGGTGAAAAGATGGAACTGCATCCGCTGGCAGCGATCTTCGGGGTGCTCGCGGGTGGTGAGATTGCCGGCGTGCTGGGAGTCTATCTTTCGATCCCGATCATGGCCAGCCTGCGCATTGTCTGGCAGCGATGGCAGCTCTATTCCGAGAAGAAGCGTTTCGGCCCCTTGAATGAATACGCCTTTGGCAGTGGCGAGTTCCCGCCCAGGGGTTGAGACTGGCAGCGCGCTTCCGCGGTCATGAATCCCTGCCCAGCGGCGAGCCTGGCAGCTACCGGCAATTCCTGTTGTAAAATCCAGAGTTCAGCCTATGCACCAGAAAACTGCTGTAGGAATCCTCGGCGCTACCGGCATCGTCGGCCAGCGTTTCATTCAAATGCTGGAGCACCATCCCTGGTTCGAAGTGGCCTGGCTGGCGGCGTCGGAGCGTTCCGAGGGTCGCCCCTATGCGCAAGCCGCGCGCTGGCGCATGAAAACCGGATTGCCCGAGCGCGTTGCCAGGATGGCGGTTTCGCCGGCGACCCCTGACGGCGCCCCCAAGGTGATTTTTGCCGCGCTTGACGCAGCCGCCGCTAGTGAACTCGAGCCACGTTTTGCCGAAGCGGGCTGCGCGGTCATCTCTAATTCGAGCGCCCTGCGCATGAAGCCTGACGTGCCGCTGGTGATTCCCGAGGTCAATGCCCAGCACGTGAAACTGATCGAATGCCAGGCCTGGCGGCGGAAATCCGGCGGCTTCGCCGTAACCAATCCGAACTGTTCCGCCATTGGTCTAGTCTTGGCCCTGGCTCCCTTGCATCAGCGGTTTGGGCTGGAAACGGTGATGGCCGTTACCATGCAGGCCGTCAGCGGCGCCGGCTATCCGGGAGTCGCTTCCCTGGACATTCTCGGCAACGTCATTCCTTACATCGCGAAAGAAGAAGAAAAAATGGAGGAGGAGACGCTTAAGCTACTTGGGCAATTAAACGGAGCAGGCATAAAACCGGCGACTTTCGGGATGAGTGCGCAATGTAATCGGGTAGCGGTGGAAGACGGGCATACGGAATCGGTTTCCGTGAAGCTAACCAAGAAGCCACAGCCCGCGGATATCATTACAGCGTGGAACGAGTTTCGCAGTGTGCCACAGGAACTAAAGCTGCCCAGCGCGCCGGAACGGCCGGTTGTTTATCTCAATGCCGCCGATCGCCCACAGCCGAGGTTTGACGCGGATTGCGGGGCCGGCATGACCGCAACCGTCGGACGTTTACGCCCGTGCAGCGTGCTCGATTGGAAATTCACCGTGCTCTCGCATAACACGATTCGCGGGGCCGCGGGCGCCGCCCTGCTCAATGCCGAACTGCTCAAAGCGCAAGGGTATCTCGATTGACTGCTCAGCTTCACCTTGTCATTCCGTCAAGCGAAGCGAGGAAGCTCGGTTTTTGCGCTTGGGTGCAGCCTTTTCTCGCCTGCGCTGGTAATCGTTCGCGCTTCTCGCCCGAGGCAATCCCGACATGCTGGTCATGAAATTCGGTGGCACCTCCGTCGAGGATGCCAAGTCCATTGACCGCGCTGCAACGATCGTCAAAGGCCGTTTACCGCAAAAACCAGTAGTCGTGGTCAGTGCCATGGCCAAAGTCACCGACCAACTGCTGGCTACAGCGCGCGCCGCCGGCGCTGGCGATCGTGAAACGGCCCTGAAGCTCGCGCGTAGCCTGCGCGAACGCCACTACAATACCGCCGGGGAACTGCTCGGCACCGGTGTTTTTACACAATTTCACAGCGAACTTGAATCCGAGTTCGACACCCTTGATGAACTGCTGCGCGGCATTGCTGCAGTCGGAGAGCTGACGCCGCGCACGACCGACCATGTCGCCGCTTACGGCGAATTGCTGTCCAGCAAGATCGTGACTGCGGCGTTCTCTGCACGCGGCATCCATTCCACGCTCGTCGACTCCCGTGAATGCATCGTTACGGACAACATCCACACACGCGCCGTCCCTCATTTTGACGACACGAATGAACGGCTGAAATCGAATGTCAGGCCGCTGATCGAGGGCGGGCGAGTGCCGGTGATGGGAGGCTTCATCGGAGCCACGCGGTCGGGAACCACCACCACCATCGGCCGCGGCGGTTCTGACTTTTCGGCGGCCATTGTCGGAGCCGGACTGGGCGCAGAGCGCATCGAGATCTGGACCGACGTGGATGGCATGATGACCACCGACCCCAACACTTGCCCCGAGGCACGCCGCATCAAGTCCATCAGCTTCGACGAAGCAGCCGAACTGGCTTATTTCGGAGCCAAGGTGCTGCATCCGGCCACCCTGCTGCCTGCTATCCAGAAGAACATTCCTGTCTACATTCTGAATTCGCGCAATCCCCAGTGTGACGGGACGCGCATCACGGCGCGCGCTCCCCATTGCCGCAACGTGTTTAAAGCCATCGCGGCCAAGAAGCGCATCACGATCATCGATCTCACCGCCACGCGCATGCTGATGGCGTACGGTTTCCTCAAGAATATTTTCGACGCCTTCGAGCGGCACCGGGTCGCGGTGGACGTGGTTTCTACCTCCGAGGTCAGCGTTTCGCTTACGGTGGACTCCAACCAATCGATTCCCGCACTGGCTGCCGATCTGGCGAAGCTGGCAGACGTAAAGTACGAAGGCCGCAAAGCGATTGTCTGCCTGGTTGGGGAGAATCTACGCGAGACACCCGGCATTGCTGCCCGGGTTTTCAGCATCCTGCCGGACGTGAATATCCGCATGATTTCCCAGGGCGCGTCGGAGATTAATCTGACTTTCGTAATCGAGGAAGACCTGGTACCCGAGGTAGTAGGCCGGTTGCACAAGGCATTCTTCTCGGAACTAGATCCTGAGATCTTCGAATAAAGCTTTTCAAACCGTTTGCAGGCGATTCGGCGGCACGGTTCAGGGTGGAGGCGTCCAAAAAAGCGCCCTTCGACCCCGTTACCTCCGTAACGTGCGTCAGTCCATGATTCCGCTATAGCCTTACGCCATAAGCACGTAGCAGGAGAAGTGTTATTCCGAGCACCGGCGCCAATTCAGTTCGCAGCGAGTCCGCGCGGGCATTTGTCCACAGTCTGAACATCCTGGTGAAGTACGTCCGTTTGTATGGGTTTGACCACAAACGCACCGCGGGGCAATTCGCCACTGCCTGGAAAGAGTTGCAGAACGGACTGCCCTCCGCTGGCGAGAGCGGGTTCCTGCTCGGCGTTTCCGGCTCTAAGCTGCTGCTGGATGGTATCCCGCTGGACACCGGTCAAGCCGAGCGCAGCTTCGCCCAACTTCTGACCGCTGCCGGCCTGGCCAGCATCCATTTTTCCGCCAAAGTCACAGTGGAGGATTTCACACGCCTGGTAAAAGCATTCGCCATTGCCGGATCGAAGGCTCAGGACGTGGCCCAGCAGATCAAAGATTCCCTGGGTGACAGCAAGCAATCCAGTATCAAGATCAACGAAGTGAAATTCGTGGCTGCCGATCCCAGCACCGGCGAAATTAACGTGGCAGCCCAAATCGCAGCCCAGACACTTGGACCTGAGTTCAAACAGTGGCTGAACGATCCCCAGAAACTGTTGCAACTGATCGCCGCTGCAGAAGGAGCGAAAGCTGGTGGCGCCCCATCAGGAGCTCCGCTGGGATCTGCTCCCATTGGACCAGGCAGCGGCACGGGTGCGGCAACAGCTCAGGAAGGCGTAGCTAGCTCGGGCGGAACTACGGTTCCACTGCAAGAAGAGGAAGTCACCCAAGCCATTCGCCTCCTCACGCATTTTGGGCAAGTCACTCAGGATCCCAATGCCAGCCCAGAAGCGCTGCAAAAGGAATTCAGTGAAGCCAGCCCGAATACGAAGGTCAATCTTCAGCAACTTCTGGAGACCCTTGCCTCCACGGTTTCTGAGGAAGACGATCGGAAGGCCCCGCTGCTGATGAAGGCGGCCGAGCATATGGCCATTCGCTTTGCCCTGGAGCGCTATCAGAAAGGCGAAGTGAAGGTCAACGCGGTTCACCAGATGCTGGAGCACATGAGCCGGCAAATGGGGACCTTGCGGCAGATCCTCCGTATTCAGGAAGACAAAATGAGCAAGGCTGGCATTCTGGTGGAGTCGCACGCCGACATTCTCGACCGTATGTTCTGGGCCGAGGTCCCGGAAGCCGGCAAGAAGAGTGTTTTAACGTCCAACGAGGCGGCCTGCGTTCCTCCCCGCAACATCCGTCAGTTCCTGGAACAGCTGATGGAGCGGGGAGACAAAGAATCCGTCGACAAGATTCTTCGCAATTATTTTGGTTGCCTGAGTGCTAAAGATCAGGAGAACCGGCGCAAAACAGCCATCGGTATGAGTCAATTGGCAGACCTGTACGCCAGCCTGGGCGGCGGCTTGATGGCGGCGGCAATCAAACAGGTCGGCGATGTTCTGAGCAAAGAGCCGGACACGGAACTCCAGAGTCTGCTGGGTGCCGCCTTTGTCCGTCTGAGCCAGGAAGCCAATAACCGCAAGCAGTTTGAAGCCATCGACCAGGTGCTGGTCTCTATGGAGATGGTCGGCAAGAGCCGTCCCCTGCTTGCCAAAGACTTGCAGCCGCGCATAGGGGTCGAGAACCGCCTGCCGGAGTTCATCGACGAAGCCATGCATCTGACCGAAATCTCGCCGGAACTTCTGCAAATATTGCGGCGCACTTCGCAAGCCTCCGTCGAGCACCTCGCCGACCGCTTCTTCCGCTGTATGCAGCGTGACGAATGTGACTGTCTTGTCGAGTTGGTCGAGGAACTGGGTTCGGTGGGGCTGCGGCAGATGCGGGAAGCATTGCGGACGGGACAACCGCGGCAGGCTGCCGCGGTCATAGGCCTGATGAGCCGTCTTGATGTCGCTTCCTTGCTCGAACTGCTGCCCATGCGCTTGAAGGAATGGAATCGGTTCTATCACGATGTCGTGGTCCGCCAGATTGCTTTTGGCGCGGCCGTGGATCGCGGCCGTAGCCTGCTGGAGTTGCTGGAGATTCTCGATGCTCTGGTGCTGCCGCAGGCCGTCGATGAAATAGGCATGAGTGGCGATAAAAGCGCCTCGCCATCTCTGATTGTCCTTGCGGAACCGGGAGAATCGCAGTCACGCTCGCCGTTATTGCAATTGAAAGCGGTCGAGTCCTTAGGTCGTTTGCGTGACCCGGATGCCGTACCGGTTCTGCGCAACATCGTGGAAGCAAAGAAGATGTGGAAGTGGGTGCATCATCGCGAAATGCGCCTCGCGGCCGCCCAAGCGCTGGCCAAAACCGATCCGCGCTACACGAGTCAGGTCGTTACCGACAATGAGCTCGATGCCGGCGAAATCGCGATTGCGCCCTTGGACGCTTCCCCGACTTGCGCCTGGGTACGGCAGCGGCGATACGAACGGTTTGTTCTGAACAAGAGTCTGAGCGGCACTCTGAGCAGTTCCTGGGGCAGGTCAGGCCTGACCGTGCGCGAGCTCAGCCTGGGTGGCGGCATGGGCACGAAAGAAGACAACCTGCGCATCGGTTCGGAAGCCAATCTCGAGATTACGGTCGGCATACGCAAAATCCGTGCTCAGGTTCTGCTGCGCCGTACGCGCGTCAATGAGCTCGGCTTTGAGATCGTCAATATCGACCTCGAAAGCCGCTATCGTTTGCGCCGCGTACTGGTCGACGCGACGCGCGCCCAGTCAAAATCCCGGGACTGGGACGGCCAGCGCAAGAACTGATTCGTAACCCTACACATTTCTTCAAGTTCTGTTCTCGTCGGTTGAGCTGTTTTCTGTAACCGAAATCGCGCTTTTTCTGGCCAACCCTGACATCATCTGCTTTAATCTCCGGTTCGTGTTCTCGGGAGAGACGCCATGAACCATCGCTCCTGTCGGCGCAATGCTGTCTTCATTCTTCTCTCTTCCGCTTTCCTGATCGCTCAGAGCGCTCCACCCCCGGACCTCGACGCCTATGTTGCTCGCACCATGAAGACGTTCGGCGTACCCGGCTTGTCCATCGCCATTGTCAAGGACGGTGAGGTGGTGCTGGCCAAAGGTTATGGAGTCCGCAAACTGGGCGAATCCACCCCCGTCGACCCGCACACACTATTCGGCATCGGCTCCAATACCAAAGCCTTCACGACAGCAGCTTTGGCGACTCTGGTAGACGAGGGCAGAATATCGTGGGATGACCCGGTCTATGAGCGGCTGCCGGGGTTTCAAATGTATGACCCATACGTCGCCCACGAAATGACCATCCGCGACCTCGTCACCCATCGCAGTGGCATGGGATTGGGCGAAGGCGATCTTCTGTTCTGGCCACACACCACGTACACACGTAAGGAGATTGTCTATAAGCTACGCTTCATGAAGCCGGCCTCCAGCTTTCGCAGCAAGTTTGCCTATGACAACCTGATGTACATCGCGGCCGGAGGGGTCATCGAGGCAGTTACGGGCAAATCGTGGGAAGACTACGTTCGAGAACGGATCCTCACTCCTCTTGGGATGCACGACACCAACCTGAGCAATGCGTCATGGAGGCAGGGTGATAACTATGCATGGCCGCATTCCAAGCTTCCTGGCATGCTCCAGGCGATTGACTTTGTACCGTTGGACAATGCCGCGCCGGCAGGTTCCATCAACTCCAGTGCAGCCGACATGGCGAAATGGGTGACACTGCAGCTCAATCGTGGAAAATTTCTGGATCGCGACGGCCGGTTGTTCAGCGAGAGGCAATCGGAGGAAATGTGGTCCCCGCAAACCATTCTCCCCATCAGCACTCCACCCCCGCCGTTGGCGGCTCTGAAACCGCACTTCGACGACTATGGTCTGGGATGGTCGATGAGTGACTATCACGGCCTTAAGATCGTGGGCCATACGGGCGGAGTCGCGGGTTTCGTTTCCCTGGTTCGACTTGTCCCAGAGGAGAACCTTGGAATCGTGGTTCTGACCAATGCCGAGGAAGGCGGAGCCTTCTCGGCGATCGGCTATCACATTGTTGATCACTACTTGAACCTGCCGCCGACCGACTGGATCGCTGCCTATAAAGAAGCGGAAAGCAAGAGGGAGCAGCACGCCGCCGAGGTAATGAAACAGCAGGCGAGTTCGCGGGCTGCCAACTCCACGCCGTCGTTGCCCATCGAGAAGTACGCCGGCACCTATAGCGATGCCTGGTACGGTCCGGCGACCGTCCGCGTGGAAAACAACAAGCTGGTTTTTACCCTGGATCCCACGCCGAAGGCCGTCGGTGTCCTGGAACACTGGCAATACGATACTTTCAAAGCGCACTGGCGGGATCGCACGATTGAAGATGCGTTCGTCACCTTTGCTTTGAAATCCGATGGCACCATCGACCACTTCACCATGCTGCCGGTCTCTCCCTTGGCCGACTTCAGCTTCGATTACCAAGATCTGTACTTCACGCCTGTGGTGATGAAGACTGGAGAGAAGTAGAACGGGTTTCAAAAGCATCTTCCGCCGGGAAGGAGGGAAGTCATCGCAAGGCCTAAAGCCCGCTGTTTTTTGGGTCCTGTGCGGCACGACTGAATTGGGTGCGTGAGAACGTCTGTCGTCCCACCGGGACTTGTTCCAATTTTCCACTTGATCCCGGCGCCGAGGTGCTGGGCGGTTTTCGCGACACCCCTTCGGGGTTGTTTCTGGGCCGCTTCTGTCCACTCCTCCAGCGCGGAAATTGATTCTCACGCACACGCTGAAGCCGTACCCCCGGGGAAGGATGCTTGAAACCGGCTATAGCAGGAGCTTAGCGGTTGGCTAGAACCCGAATATTCGGAGCGGTAAGCAGGCGTTCATCGGCAGTAACAAGAGTAAGATCGAATACGCGGGCGGTGGCAAGAAGAAGTCGGTCTCGAGGGTCTTTGTGTCCTGGCTGAATGCGACTGGTCTCGAGCGCGACTTCATGCGTAATCGGTGCTTCCAAGAGCGGGCTGACGTCCATCATTCGTGCCACTAGTTCATGGGGATCTTCTTTTTTCAGGATGATGCGGCCTTTCTCACACAAAATCAGGAACTCCCAGATGCTGATCGATGAAAGCCACAGTTCATTTTCGGGCTTTTGCAGCTCGCGGATCACGCGGCGCGTGAGCCGGGCGGGATCACGGAAGCTCCACAACCAGATGTGTGTATCCAGGAGCAGCTTCAATCCGGGAGTGCCTCCCAATCGCTTTCATCGGTGGAGGGCGCCACGATGTCGCCGACAATGTCCATGCTGTCGGCCATCGAACCCATCCAATTCGCAGGGCGGGCGCGTGAGGAGGGAGGAACCACCTCCGCAATCGGTTCACCGAAACGGGTCACCAGGATCGGCTTCTTGGTCTTACGTACCCGTTCCAGGACCGCCAGGCAGGTGGCTTTGAATTTCGAGATTGCCATTTCTTCCATTCCTGGATTTTACCATGGTCAAAGACTATGGTCAAAACCAACAACACGGGTTTTAGAGCCGCTTCCTTCCTGGACTCGGCGGGTTACGCAAGTCCGGATACAATGGCAGCCAACACTAATTCTTTAAGGGGTTTGGGTTCATGTCCACTCGCACCACGAGTCCAGAAGCCGTTGCCGCAGAAATGCCGGCTGTGCCGTTGACGATTGAAGGCTACAGCATCCTTCACCAAATGATGAAATTCCGCTGGTCTGACTGGCGCGAACTCAGCGACGCCGAGCGGCGCGACCTGGTTCAGGAAGCCGGCGCCGTTCTGGCCAAAATGGAGCAGAACCCCAAGGGACAGTCGGCGCTCTACTCGCTCCTGGGACACAAGGGCGACCTGATGCTGGTTCACTTCCGTGAGTCATTCGACGCGCTTAACCAGGCCGAACTCGAGCTGGCGCGGCTGAAGATCAATGACTTATGGGAGCCGACCACTTCCTATTTGTCGATCATCGAACTGGGTCTCTACGAGTCCACCATTAAGACTTACAAAGCACTCATGGATCGCGGCATTGAACCACATTCGGACGAATGGAAGCGCGAAATCAACAACACATTAGAGCGGCAGAAGGAAGCCATGCATCCGAGGCTCTTCCCGGCCATGCCGCCGAACCGCTACATCTGCTTTTATCCCATGGATCGCCGGCGCGGCGAGGACAAGAACTGGTACACGCTGCCTATCGAAGAACGCCAGCGTCAAATGAACGAGCACGGCCTGGTCGGTCGCCGCTATGCGGGCGAGGTGAAGCAGATCATCTCTGGCTCGATCGGATTTGACGACTGGGAGTGGGGTGTCACCTTGTTTGCCGACGAGCCCCTGGTGTTCAAGAAGCTGATTTACGAGATGCGCTTCGACGAGGTCAGCGCCGTCTACGCTCTGTTCGGCCACTTCTATGTGGGCATGCGTTGCCCTGCGGCGGAATTGGGGAAATGGTTAGCCGGCGAATTGCCGGGTTCCAAAACCTGAGTTCTTCGGTAGAGACGTGGCTTGCCGGTCTCCGCTGGAACGAGACGCCGCAAGCGGCGTCTCTACCACGTACTGGAGATTGCTACCGAGCCTCTCGGATTCAATGCTCGCGCGTCTTATTATCGGTCTGCTCGTCGTGCTACTTTGTCTCGCCTTTCTGATTGGTCCTGTTCTTATCGACGCATATCCTTGGTGGCCGCGAAGGCGCGAACACGATTAGGGACGGCTATCCTCGCGAAGTGACTGCCTCGGGCTGCGATTCGAGCGACCCACCTGCTTTGTTCTGTTGCAGCGAGTTCGTCGCAAATTCAAGCCATTTCTGTCCCTGGCCCTGAATATCACAGATAAAAAGCCAATGGCCTGATTCCAACCAGACATGCAGTCCGTCCACCTGGGCGAGGCCTTCTCGCGCCGGCATCCGCAACACGGTAACCGGCCCGTACTCGAAGCGCGCCTTGCGCAGCGAAAATTGGAGAACACTGGAGTCGTTCCTGAGCACAATCCGGGCAGAGACCTCAGTGATTTGCGCCAGCATGGATGAGGTTGCGGTGCCGCCACGGCCCGCGAACTGTAACCCTAGGACAGTTCCCTTCCCCATCCAGCGCTCCAGATAAGCCACCGCTTGATCTCGAGAAATCTCGATACCATGAATTTAACACAGCCTCGGGAACACGAACTGTCGTGAAGATGTTATGTTCGTGGGCTGCGCGCCTGCGCAGACTTCCCGTTCGGAGCGATTATGGCAACCTTGGGACTCATCGAATACAAAGACGCTAGCCCGGAAGTGCGCGCCATTTACGACGAGATCATGACCACGCGCCAGACCGACTGGATCAACAATTTTTGGAAGGCCATCGCTCACGATCCAGTCACGCTGAAGCGCACATGGGAAGACATCAAGCAGATCATGGCGCCGGGGGCGCTCGATCCGCTCACGAAAGAAATGGTTTATCTGGCCGTGAGTGTCAGTAACCAATGCAACTACTGCATTGCCTCGCATACCGCAGGTGCGCGCAAAGCGGGCATGACCGATGCCATGTTCAAAGAATTGATGGCGGTCGTAGGAATGGCCAATGAGACCAACCGGCTTGTCGCGGGGTATCAGGTAGAAATTGACGAGAAGTTCAAGACCTAGTCCTTCGTCTTTGGTCGTTGGTCGTTGGTTTTTGGTCGTCGGTGGTTGGCCGGGCGCTTCGCTCTGCGCTTTATAAAGCGGAACTCGTGGCGTTTCATGTCCACACGGCGTCCGCGAAATATCACACCTTCTGATTCCAGGCGCAATCGCTGCTCAATCGCTGAATCACCGCGCAGCTTGATTCGACCGCCAGCACCCACAACGCGATGCCAAGGCAGTCCGAAAGACGACCGCAATGTTCGAACGACCTGGCGAGCCGCGCCTGGGTATCCCGCGGCCCGGGCAATGGCGCCGTAAGTGGACACCTTGCCGCGCGGAATCTTCTTGATGGCAGCGACAATGGCTGGGCGCATTCGAATACCCACCCGCCCCATGTGCGACGAGTAGAGCACGCCAAATAAAATTAATGCCCGTGAAGCTCAGAGTGAGTCTGCAGAAAGCGTAATACCTGTCCCCGCGAGAAGACGCCTTCCAGGTGGCCATTCGAGACCACCGGCAACTGGTTGATATCTTCGCGAGTCATCAACTCCAAAGCCTGCAGGGCCGGAGTGTCGGGAGTCACCACCTTGAGATCCCGCAAGGGACGCATTACGCTTTGCACACTGGTCTGAGCCCACTGGTCGCGCGGCTCCTGCTTCACTTCGTTGGGTGTAATCAGCCCGACCAGATAGTTGTTTTGGATGACCACGAAACATCGGCGGCCGCTGCGTAACATGTACTCGTCGACGAAATCCTGCAGACTAAGGTGAGACTCTACTGTCCCACAATCCCGCTCCATGATATCGGCAACTCGACGATCTCGCAGGCCGGACATGAGTTCTACCTGAATGTAGCTGCTGCGTGACGCATCCAGCAGGAACCAGCCAATAAAGGCGATCCACAGAGCGCCAAAGCCCTTGCCGCTGAAGAATTGTATTAATCCCGAAATAATGAATAGAAGTGCTACAACCTGCCCCACCTGCGCCGCGATCCGTGTGGAACGATCGGCGTTGCCGGTGATCCACCAGGTCACTGCGCGCAAGACCCGGCCACCGTCCAGGGGATATCCGGGAATCATGTTAAAAGCAGCCAGCGCGGTATTGATGTAGCCAAGCCAGTAGAACACAGCCGAAACAGGCGTCCCCGCCTTCGAGCCTGGGGACCAGCCGGCAAGACTGGCGATGCCGAAGCAAATCAGGCCGAGAACGAAACTGGTTAGAGGACCGACGAAAGCAATCCAGAACTCCGATTTTGCGTCGGAAGCTTCCGACTCGATCTGCGAGACACCACCTAACGCAAATAACGTGATGGCCCGTACCCGCAAGCCTCGCGCCCTGGCCAGGATGGAGTGAGCTAACTCGTGCAGCAAAAGCGCTACAAAGAAAAGTAGACTCGTGATTAAGGCCGCAGACCAGACAACAGCGAGACTCCATTCAGGGCTTACACCATGAAACTGCTCACGGAGGCTCAAGGTGATCAGTACGGCGATGATGAACCAGCTGTAGTGCAGGCCAATCGTGATCCCGGCGATGCGTCCGAGTTTGATTTGCGCGCGCAGCAGTGCGTCTCCTACACGAGCATTGTAGTTTCTGCAGGGTTGGATGCGAGGAAAATCCTGGAGGTGCGGAAAACCAGGTGCTGCTGACCGCGCTAGTAGTTATTTCACTTGCAGGCTGTTCAGCGTCTTCTCATAAGTCGAACGCAATTTGCTGAAGTCATTCTCGGGAGCGATGAATACGAGATAGATCAGTCCTCCCTGAGAACGTGGCACAGTTACCAGCCAATCCCGCTCCGGCTGTGGTTTCCCATTCTTTTCAATAGGCGAGTTTCCCTTGAGAGTCACCGACCGGCCTTCCATGCCGTTAACGTTGATAGGCTGCGGATTTCCTGACGTCTGCAGGCCGGGATTGGACTGCTCTAGATTCTGAACCAGATCTTGGGTCGCCTGGTCGAGCGAATTGGCATTCCGATCCTGGCCACCGCCGATCACAACACCGTAGGCAACGGCGCCTTGTCCCACCGCGGCCGGAGGCGCGATCGTGATCCCACCCGAGCTCTGGTCGTTGCCCGCTTGCCAGTTGTCGGGATAAGAAATGTTCAATGCGTCGCTCTGCAACTGTTTGAAGTTGCCGCTGGGCCTCACCTGATCCCAGCTCACATTGCCCAGGCTGGCGTCACCGCTGCCACTCGCTCCCGTGCTGGCCGAAGGAGTAGGAACATTGGGGGGAATGGCGCCATTCTTGCGATTTTGCTGCGCCCAGACTCCTTGTTTCGCGCCTGCCTGAATCTCCTGTGTGGTATAGGTCTTCACGCCATTTGCCTGCTGCTTGCCGCCGGCAAAGGTCGGGCTGTCGGACTCAAAATTCTTAGGTGGCCAGTTCGCAATCTCCTTTTCGACTGCAGCCACGCGGTTTCCGGGATTGGGATGGTCGCTGAGAAATTGTGGACCACCGCCGCCTTGCTTTTCGAGCTTCTGGAAAAACTCGGCCATCGATCGCGGGTTGTAGCCGGCCTTGTACATGATCATTGCGCCGACCGCGTCGGCCTGGGCTTCGTCCGCACGAGAATACTTCAAAAACATAGTGCCCGCGCCGATCTGTATGCCTAGGCGGGCCAGATTGCCAGCCGTACCTCCCGGCAGCACTCCCCCGAGAACACCCAGCACCACCTGGGCGATGGATTCCTCGGAGGCCTGTTTCACCGAGTGCTGCATGTACACGTGCGACATCTCGTGCGCCATGACGCCGGCGAGTTCGGCTTCGTTATCCGCCGCTGTAATCGTACCGATGTTGATGAAAATCGGCCCGCCGGGCAGCGCAAAGGCATTGATGTCCTTCTCCGGAATGACGTGGAACTGATACGGCCACGACTTATCTTGCGGAATAACCGACACCAGCTTGTTTCCCAGCTCCTGCACGTACTTCGTTACAGGACTGGAATCGGGCAATACGGGAACTTGCTGGTAAACCTCGCCCATGGCTTTCAGGCCGAGTTGTTCTTGCTGCTGCTTGCTGATGCCGGCAACAGAACCTGGGTCGGGCAGTTCGGGATTTGACGTTGGCGTAGCTGACCAGCCAGGCACTGCCACGAGCCAGGTCAGTAGAATGGCTACCACTCCAGTCGCTAACGTGCGCTTGTCATTCATAGTGTGCTCCCAGGTGGCGGATTGTAGGGACCCGCTTCGCCAGTGTTGGGATGCAATATGGAATTCGGCGGGATGTCCCCCAAAACGCTGTGCCCTTCTGTCCGGTCAGATACTTGAGAGTGTTAATCCCAGCTGCACAGGAGCGAAAAGACGCGCCCACTTCCTAAGTCCGGAACTCGTTCGCCTGGGTGCATTCAAAACTCCGCTCAACCGGTCGCAGGTCTCGAGGCGATCGACGTCTCGGGGTTGGCCGAGGTGATTCTGGCAATTTTCTACCAGCATTTTTCCTGATTGCACCAATCGCAATTACAGCACTTCCCTTCTGGTGATCCCGAAATTTTAGCGACTGGGCTCTGGCGGAGTGACCGGCTTCCCGTTTGCCAAACCTCTAAATTTGTGCCCATTTTTCGCAGATAAACGGAGTGAGTCGTCCACCGATGGTCCCCCCATCCGTCTGCTAGCCATAAATGACATTTATGTTCTCCATAGAAATAACTTTTCAAAATATTTTTGATGACTGCGAGAAGAACTATCTATTGGACTGTTCACAAAAACGTTCGTACTGTGCGCTCACTGGTCACGGATCGCGCAGCGGGAGAGCGCGACCGAGGGGAAGAAAGCGAGCAGTCACGATGAAGGTTGTTTTCTGGATGAGCGTCGCGATATTCAGCCTGTGCCTGGCGTTCGTGGTGGCGCCGTTATGCCGCGCTCAGGGGCAGGCCGGTGCAGCCCAGACTTCTTCGCCGGATATGTCACAGCGGGTGCAGGAACTGGAAAGACAGATCAATGAATTGCGCAGCGAATTGGCAGCTATAAAACAAGGCGGCGCGTCAGCAACCACCGCAAGTTCAACGCCAACGCCGACGCCGCCACAAAATAATCTTGCACCGACGTCCGGTTCTGCGACCGTTACTCCCGCCGGACCGTCCCTGGCCGGCTTGCTCGGCCCCACCACGCTGAGCGGGTTTGTCGATACCTATTACGGGCAAAACTTCAACAATCCGGCCTCACGAAACAACATGCTTCGTGCTTTCGACCTTTCTACGAATCAGTTCGGCTTGAACCTGGTGGAGTTGGTCGCTGATAAGCAGCCCGACGCCAATAACAGCAGGACCGGGTACCACATTGCGCTTGGTTTTGGCCAGGCCATGAACGTGGTCAACGGCACCGACCCCGGCGGGTTGGGCTTTGGCCAATACCTGAAAGAAGCCTACTTCTCCTATCTGGCGCCAGTCGGCAAAGGCCTGCAGGTGGATGTCGGCAAATTTGTCACGCCCCATGGCGCTGAAGTGATCGAAACCAAGGACAACTGGAACTACTCGCGAGGGTTGCTCTTCACCTACGCGATTCCCTTCTATCACTTCGGCATGCGCGCGAAATATACGTTCAACGACAAATATGCGGTCACCGGCTACCTCGTGAACGGCTGGAATGACGTGGTGGACAACAACACGGGAAAGACCTACGGCGCGACCTTCGCCTGGAACCCGAATAAGAAGTTCGGGATCGCGCAAAACTACATGGCAGGCCCGGAACAGACTGACATCAACAGCAATTGGCGCCAGTTGTCCGACACGGTCGTTACTTACTCGCCGACCGGACGCTTGTCCTTCATGGTCAATTACGACTATGCCCGTGGCGATCGCATCCCGACCGTGCTTAAGCCGGTGTACTGGACGGGTGCCGCTGGTTATGTGCGCTATCTCCTCAACGCCACGAATGCACTTGCCACCCGTTACGAGTATTACGACGACAAGTACGGCGTGACCACTGGCGGCTTCCTGAATCCGACTCCCCAACATCTTCACGAGTTCACCGAAACCTACGAACACCTGCTTGCCCATCACATCCTGACGCGTTTTGAGTTCCGGCGAGACATGTCGAACCAGCCTTCATTCCTGAAAGGCACCACTCCGGTCATGACACAGAACACCGCCACGGCGGGATTCGTCTTCATGTTCGACAGCCGGGAGGCCAAGTAGGAATGCTGACCGGCTTACAAAGACGTTCGTCAGCAGCCGCTTGGGAGCTGCTTTCATGTGGAAAGGCGGCGGGGGCAAGCGAACCATTCGCCCCTTTGACCAGGGCTTCCGCCGCATCCACTCCCTTAGCAATTGCAATGTTTCTGATCGCACTGACAGGGTTGCTGGCGGGGTGGCTTACGTTTGCAACTCGTCCGATGGCTGCGATCTTGCTGACGCTTGGCGCAATGACCCTACTGCTCCAAGTGGCAGCGGAGTTCTACCGAGGTTCGGAATCGAGTAACTCATCTTGCGGAGGAAACAAGGAGACAAGACATGGCCAATAGCGCCCCAGAGATGAAACCAACCCTAGGCTTAACTGGCCTGACGATGAACGCCATGGCGCTCATCGCGCCCGGCGCCTTCCTTTGGCTCACCTTCTACATCCAGGCCACAACCGGCGTGACCGGGCCCGCCATGTGGATGGGCATCCTCGTCGCCCTGCTGCTTTGCCTGGCGACGGCAGTGTGCTACGCGGAGCTGGCGAAACTCTATCCCGGCACCGGAAGCTCCTATTATTTCGCCGAACAATCGTTTCTCAACCACGATAAGGCGTGGCGCTACGCGCGGCTCTCGAAATTCATCGTGGGTTGGGCTTCCCATCTTTATTACTGGATCTACCCGGGCGTGATGGTCGGGGTCATGGGGATCCTGTGCGGCTACCTCGTAGGCACGCTCTGGCCTAACTTCATGAACGCCTCCAATCCTGGCGTCGCCTTCATGATGCTGGTCGCCATCTTCTTCTCCTTCGTTGTGGCCTACATCGCCAATCGAGGTGTAAATGGCTCGACGGCGGTGAGCATCGCCATCAACGTGATCCAGATTGCCGCCCTGGTCCTGTTCTCGGTGTTGGCTCTGGGCTACCGCATGAACCATCCGCCGGGGACGATTGCCTACCAATTCGATTCGAGTTCCGGCGCAGCCTACAGCTACGAATTCGCAACCCAAAAAACCTTAGTTGATGGCAAAGAGACAGGGACTATCGTGCGCGACACCGCCGGCGTCCCGCAACCGAAGCTGGACGCGAGCGGCAAGCCAGTGCCTTATCGCATCAGCTATCCGGCTTCCGACTCGAATGGGGCTTTTCTCACCCATCCGACCGGAACCTCGGTAATTCGCGCGCACAACTGGGGCTGGGTCTTTATCCAAGCGACGGTCGCCATCCTGATCCTGGTTGGCTTTGAGTCGGTGACGGCCATGGGAGGCGAGGCCAAAAATGCCAAACGCGACGTTCCCATCGCGGTGATCGTCTCACTCCTGGTTCAGGGGTTGATCTGTTACTTGTTTGAGTACTTCGCCGCAAATTATTTCCTGAATAGCGGGTACACGATGCAAAGCGCGTCAGGGTCGGCCGCGCCCATTGGCGACATGATGATCATGGTGGGCGATGCTCTCTTTGGACCAGGGCGCGGACGAATCTTCATGTTGTCCGAGGCTTTTACCGTCTTCCTGGCGCTGATCGGAACTACGCTTTCGTGCATGAACACCGGCGCGCGCGTTACCTACGCGATGGGCAAGGACCGCGAGGTGCCCGAGCATTTCGGGATGCTGCACTCCAAGAGCCTGACGCCGCATCGCGCGATCTGGACCTTGGCCGCGATTTCCGCAGTGGTCGGTTGCATCGGCGTAGCAATGGCCTTCGGCGATGCCGGAGCTCCCGCTGATGCCGCGATTCAGGCCCTGCCGCATGGCTTCTGGTCGAGTTTCGGATACACGACTCACGACAAGATGGCGGCAATGCCGAACTCGCTGCTCACCATCACTCTGGCGTCGAACTTCGGAACGTTCCTCCTTTATGGCCTGAGCTGCGTAATCTGTCTGGTTGCTTATCACCGGCACCCGAAATTCAAACTGCTGCGTCACTTAGTCATTCCGGTCCTCGGATTAGTCGCCAACCTGGCCTGCATGGGTTTCTATCTCGTCGGACCGTTTATGGGCTACGGCACAAAAATGGAGCCTCTGCTCGCTTTGGGAATCGCGCTGGTCTGGGGCATCTATGGAGGCATCTATTTTGTCCGCGCCAGCAGGAGCATGGGGCGTACCACGCTGATCGAGACTCGCGCCACAGCGGTGTCGTAACCGCAGGGCGCAGTATGCGGGAGCCGGGCAGGCCCATGACTGCCCGGTTCTTCGCACGAGAGAGGCATAATTTCCATGAACCGTCGTGAACCGCTGAGGGACGGCGGACGCAGCGTCGGGAGTGCCTACCCGGCGCTGCATACTTCTATGTTGGATGTGGAGTTCGCGCAGCTTTCCGACCGCGGACGCGTACGCGAGCAGAACGAAGACTACGTGGGACACGTAGCGCCTGCGACGGCACGACAAGTCCGCTCGCACGGCTGGCTGTTTGCCCTGGCCGACGGCGTGGGAGGACACCGCCAGGGGGAGGTCGCCTCCCGCGTCGCTGTCGAAAGTGTCCTCGCCGGGTTCCGCCAAGCCACTCCCGGGGAACCCCACAGCGCGTTGCTGCCTCGGCTGGTCCAGTCAGCCAATACTCAGGTCTACGAAACCGGGTTGGCAGCAGGCCCTCGTGGCTCAGGAATGGCCTCTACTCTCGTCGCCTGCGCGTTGCGTTTCGACCGCGCCGCTGTCGCGCATGTGGGAGATTCGCGTTGCTACCTCATTCGCAGCGGACACGCCAAACTCATCACCCGCGATCACACCGTCGCCAATGAGCAACTCAGCTTGGGAGTTCTTTCCGCACAAGAGGCCGCCGAAGTGTCAACCAAGCATGTGCTCAGCCGCTCACTTGGCGCTGACCTTTTCGTCAATGTGGAAAGCAGCGAAGTTCAATTATTGCCCGGCGACGTCCTGCTGCTTTGCTCCGACGGCTTGCACGGTGCGCTACCCGGCACGGAACTCGCCCCTATCGTCAGCCATGGGATTGAGTTGAAGACGGCGGCACGAGAACTGGTGGCGAGCGCGAACGAGCGGGACGGCGGCGACAATGTCAGCGTGCAGTTGATCCGTATCCGCAGCGTCGAACGCATGGGAATGTATCGCGGCAGGCCCTATAAGCTTCGATAAGAAAGGCTCTTGGCTCTTGACTCTCGGCTCTCGGCCTCAGGTCCTTCCGACTGCTGGTACTTTTCGTCTGATTCGATTTCACCGTTTATGACTCTGAGACGCCGCAAGCGGCGTCTCCTACCGCGGGAAATTCCCATACATTCCGTGGAGACGTGGCTTCGACTGCAATTCAGGGCTAGAAGCTAGAGGCTGGGAGCCAAG
The DNA here is from genome assembly GCA_035272945.1 of Terriglobales bacterium. Lineage (GTDB taxonomy): Bacteria > Acidobacteriota > Terriglobia > Terriglobales > Acidobacteriaceae > Gp1-AA122. Next base: position 14,408 of record DATEPX010000193.1, on the reverse strand, counting down.
AGCTTCTTTTACGATTTCTTTACGTGCTCCCTGCTATCCTTTGGCGTGATGGATTCAATCCTGAAAACTCACTATTCACGATGACCTTAGTCCATCCCGGCGAGCAACTCGATCACTACAAGATTCACACTCTGGCCGCTCGCAGCGGAATGGCCTCCATTTTTCGCGGCACCGACCTGACCACAGGGCGCGAGGTCGCCATCAAGATCCCCCACCCTGAAGTGGAGAGTGATCCTGCCCTTTTCGATCGTTTCCGCCGCGAAGAAGAGATCGGCAAAACCATGGACCATCCCGGCGTCATGAAAGTCTTCGCCGACCAAGACCGCAGCCAGGTCTACATGGTCATGGAGTGGGTGGATGGCCGCCTGCTGCGCAAGATCCTCGATGGGGAAAAGAAACTCGCGCCGGAGCGAGCCTTGCGCATCACCTTGCGCATTCTGGACGTACTCGATTACATCCACGCTCACGGCGTCGTGCACCGTGACCTGAAACCGGAAAACATCATGGTGGACGGCAATGACAATATCAAGCTCATCGACTTCGGCATTGCGTCCAATGCCTCCTCCCGCCGGATCACCTTCGCCAAGCTCTCCCAAACCATGGGCACGCCCGATTACATCTCTCCGGAGCAAGTCAAAGGCAAGCGTGGTGACGCGCGCAGTGACCTCTACGCAACAGGCATCATGCTTTATGAAATGCTGACCGGCAAAGTGCCGTTTTATGGACCGAATCCATTTGTGATCATGAACGACCGGCTTTTGAATAATCCGGTTCCGCCGCGAGAAGTCGATCCCACAATGTCTCCTCAGCTGCAGGAAATCATCTATCGTGCTCTGGAGCGGAACCCCAAGAACCGCTATGCCAGCGCCAAAGAGTTCGCCTGGGACCTCGAACATCAGGATCAAGTCGGTGTGGCCGATCGACCCGAACTGCGCGACTGGAAACGGCGGCGTACGCCGTGGCCTCGAAGAATTTTGTTTTATGTGATGCTGGCGCTGATCCCGGTAGTCATCTTCGCGCTTCTGCTCTGGGTCGCGCGACACAACTGATTATTTTTTCTCTGCGTGCTCCGCGATCTCGGCGGTAAATAAGAAATGCCGGGGCAATCAGACAAAAAGCGCCGCCCGCTTACCAACTCAGCCGCATTTCCGCCCTTATCTTTGAATAAACTCGTCGCTGTGCACCACGAACTCCGGATAGGCCCCCGCTCCTAGTTCATGCAGATCCATTCCCTGCCGCTCGCCTTCTAAATCCACGCGCTGCGGGTAAAACCGATTGAGCGTCCAGTTCAGACTATAGGTGAGCGGCAACACAAAACCGAGCAGAGTGGCAATGCCCACCAACTGGGCAAGCCACTGTCCGGAGTTGCCACTTTTGTCGCCGAAATCGGCAAACAGGGCAACCGCGAGCAGACCCCAAATCCCCGAGACAGCATGTACTGAAATCGCGCCCCCGGGATCGTCCACCGCCAGCCAGGATTCGAACGCCTCGATGGCCAGGATCGTAATGCCTCCCGCGATCGCCCCGATTACGATCGAGGCCGCCGGCTTGACAAAAGCGGCAGGGGCGCTGCTGGCGACTAGCCCGGCCATCCAGCCGTTGGCGCTGAGAGACGCATCCGGCCGCCCGAAACGGCTTCGCGTGATGACAGCCGCTGTCAGCGCCGCCGATGCCGCAAAGAGCGTGGTATTGATGGCGACCAGCGCCGCTCGCCCGGGTTCGACCTCAGCAAACAGGATTGCTCCCGCGGAATTCAGCGCGATCCATCCCAGCCACGCCAGCAGGCAGCCGAAAAGAACGAAGACAACGTTGTGTCCCGGGATCGCGGCAGGCATCCCGTCGTGCGAATACTTTCCGCGTCGCGGGCCCACCAGCCAGGCGATCGACAACGCCGTCAGCCCCCCAACCACCTGAATGCAACTCGCGCCACCGCCATCTACGAAGCCGTGCGCCAACCCGTAATTCACGCCCAGCTGTGCCAGCCATCCTCCACCCCAGACCCAGTGCCCAAAAAGCGGATAGGTGATGCCGGCCAGCAAAACTGTGGACGCGCAACTTGCGCCCAAACGCCAGCGGTCGGCTCCGGCACTTAGCGGAACTAGAGCCGCCAGACCCACGGCGAAGATTTGAAGCAACACGCTGAGCGAGACAGGCGAGCCGTCGAACTGCACCCCGCGAAGACAGAGCGGTTCGCTGGCGATCCAGTTCCAGGGTTTCCCACCGCCCAAGATGACGTGAGCCGGACGCCCCGCAACTCCCTCCAAAGAGAATCCCCAAGCGACATACACGATGGCTGCAACCCCAATCACACCGAGCGAAGCCACCATGGCGTGGGCCGCGCTCCGCGATCTTCCGAGTCCCGTGTTGATCAGAGTGAGACCTGCGCCCGCCAAGGGGACAAGGAGTATCAGGAGAAAGCAGAAGGCCGCTGAGCTCTCGGAGAAGCCAAGCGACGTCACTCTCTCGCCTCACTCAGGACCAGATGAGCACGAACCACCAAGGCCAGACCCAAGCACTCGACAGCGATTCCCGCCAGCAAAAATATGGTTTGCGCCGAAGCCGAATGGAGCAGCGCCAGGGTGGACAGGACAATCAACCATCCCGCCAAAAGGAGTAGAAAACCCGCAAGCTTCATGCGATTCCGTCAAAGCGATGGAAGCAGACTGAAAATCCTACTTGAGCGACAACCAAACACATCCACTAGGCAAATTAATGCTCACTCCCAGAGTCGTCCAATCGATTTTTTTTATGGTGGCTAGAACCGGAAGAGCGCCCCACGGGTGGTGGCCTAGCTCCGGCATCCTGTGGGCCCGAGGCGCAGGCGGGACGAGCGCGCGACCGCCGCCGGGATGGCGGCGCTACAAATGAAATGGTCAGCCAAGCAGCAGACGCGGCAAGCCTCATCTCTACCGAGCAGATACAATAGCGACCCAATGAGAGAACTCCTGAACCAGATTGTTGCCTACCGCAGCGGCGCACTTGTTGTCCTCTCCGTTGCAGCCCTTCTTGAAGCCCTGGGTGACTCGTGCTTCCAGTCGGGCCTGTACCGGTCGTCCGGGATGGTCCGCGCGATCTGGCTGGCAGGTGGGGCACTTGCCCTCGCTTGCTACGGGTTGGCCGTCAATGCACCCCGCTGGGAATTCGGAAAGCTCGTGGGTGTCTATGTGGTTCTCTTCTTCCTGGTTACTCAGATCGTCGCCAAGGTTAGATTCAAGCAGCCGCCTACGGCTCCTGTGCTGTTGGGTGGATCGCTCATTGTGCTGGGCGGGATGATCATCAGCTTTTGGCGGAATTGAACCTTCTCCCGTTTCAGCTGCTTCCATGACTTGCCGACGATCATCTAATCCATAAAGCCAGAGTGTCGCCAAACCTTGGAACACACGCTGCAATCGAGGAATCCGAGCGGTCTCGACTATAATTAGAAGGAAAGATTGGGGTTTGGTGTTCCAGCTCTGCTTTACGCACCATTGAATCGATATTTCACCTGAAGGATATTCATGCAGCAGAAGTTGGATGAGCGTACGCGGATAGATACGCAGGAAACTGCCGAGTGGCTGGAAGCATTCGAGCAGATCGTGGAAGAAGAAGGGCCGGAACATGGCGCGAAGATGCTGGCCCGCCTGGCCGAGCATGCCAAGTCGCTGGGAGTTAAGCTTCCTATCCGCCACAATACGCCGTACGTCAACACCATTCCGAAATCGGAGGAGGTTCCCTTTCCAGGCGATCGTGCGCTGGAGCGCACCATCAAGAGCCTGACTCGGTGGAACGCTCTGGCCATGGTCAGCCGTCAGAACAAGCTGGACCACGGCATCGGAGGCCACATCGCCAGCTATGCCTCAATCGCCACCCTGATCGAGGTCGCATTCAACCATTTCCTGAATGCCAGCTATGGCGATCAACCGGGGGACATTGTCTTTTTCCAGGGGCACTCCGCGCCCGGCATCTATGCCCGCGCCTTTCTGGAAGGACGCCTGACCGAGGAGCACCTTTTGAACTTTCGCCACGAATTGCGCGATCACCCGGGGTTGTCGTCTTATCCACATCCGTGGTTGATGCCGAATTTCTGGACTCATCCCTCGGTTTCGATGGGGCTTTCGCCCATCACCGCCATCTACACCGCGCGTTTTATGCGCTATTTGGAGAATCGCAGTCTGATTCCGATCACCGGGCGCAAGATTTGGGCGTTTCTGGGCGACGGCGAGATGGATGAGCCCGAATCCCTGGGTTCAATCACGTTGGCATCGCGCGAGGAACTCGACAACCTGATTTTCGTGGTCAACTGCAACCTGCAGCGGCTCGACGGTCCGGTGCGTGGCAATGGCAGCATCATTCAGGAGTTGGAAGCCTCTTTCCATGGCGCTGGGTGGAACGTCATCAAGGTGCTTTGGGGCTCCAACTGGGACCCGCTGCTGGAACGTGATAAGGCCGGCATGCTGGTCAAGCTCATGGGAGAGTGCGTCGACGGCGAGTACCAGTCGTTTAAAGCCAAGAGCGGCGCGTTCGTGCGCAGCGAGTTTTTCGGCAAGTATCCCGAAACGCTGCAACTCGTCGCCGACATGAGCGACGAGGAGATCTGGAACTTGCGCCGCGGCGGCCACGATCCCGTGAAGGTTTATAACGCCTACCGGCGGGCAATGGATCTCAAGGGCCGCCCCACGGTAATTCTCGCTAAGACGATCAAGGGCTATGGTGTCCCAGACATCCAATCGCGCAATCCAACCCATCAACAGAAACAGCTGAATGAAGGCTCGGTCGAGCTATTCCGGGAATATTTCGACATTCAGCTGCCAGAAGATGATGCCAAGGAGTTGAAATTCTATCGTCCGCCGGACGACAGTCCGGAGATGAAGTACCTGCACGAACGTCGCCGGGAGTTGGGCGGATACATGCCGGAGCGGCGGCCGCATGTGAGCCGCATTTCGGCTCCAGAGAACAAGTTCTTCAAGCCGTTTTTCGAGGCCTCCAAGGCGCCGCATCCTTCGAGCACAATGGCTTTTGTCCGCCTGCTCACCATGCTGATGAAGCATCCGCAGATTGGCAAGCACATCGTGCCTATCATTCCCGACGAGGCACGCACGTTCGGCATGGAGTCGCTGTTCCGGCAATTCGGCATCTACGCTGCCAAGGGACAGCTCTACAAGCCGCACGACTCTGACATGTTCCTCTACTACAAGGAGCAAAAGGACGGGCAGATTCTGGAAGAAGGGATCACTGAGGCGGGGTCGACGGCTTCGTTCACCGCTGCGGGCACGGCATATTCGAACTTCGGCGTGGAGATGATCCCTTTCTACACTTTCTATTCGATGTTCGGCTTCCAACGCGTGCAGGACCTGATCTGGGCCTTTGCCGATGCCCGCGGCAAAGGCTTCCTCATGGGCGCCACCGCCGGACGCACCACCCTGGCGGGTGAAGGATTGCAACACCAGGACGGCCATAGCCTGGTTCTGGCTACGACAGTTCCAACCTGCACAGCCTACGATCCAGCCTATGCCTATGAGATCGCCCTCATCGTACAGGACGGCGTTCGTCGCATGTATCAGTTGGGCGAAGACCGGTTCTATTATTTGACGCTGTACAACGAGAACTATGCTATGCCGCCCATGCCCGAGGGTGCACAGGAAGGCATTCTGAAGGGCATCTATCGCTTCCGCGCCGCAAGCAAGGGACCGGAGCAGGTACAACTGTTCGGTAGCGGGCCCATTCTGAATGAAGCAGTGCGCGCGCAGGAAATTCTCGCCGACCGGTACGGCGTCGCCGCTGGGGTTTGGAGTGTGACCAGCTACAGTGAATTGCGGCGCGAAGCTCTGGAAGTGGACCGCTGGAACCGCCTGCATCCGGATCAACCGGCAAGGCGGCCTTACATCCAGGCGAGACTGGAAAACGTACCAGGACCAATCATTGCTGCCACCGATTACATGAAGATCGTTGCCGACCAACTAGCGCCCTGGATACCTGGCCGCATGCTTGCCCTCGGCACGGACGGCTTCGGCCGCAGCGACAACCGCGAGTACCTGCGTCGCTTCTTCGAAGTGAACGCCGAGTCTATCGCGTGTGCCGCGCTATCGCGCCTGGCGCGTGACGGCAAGATCGATAAGAAAGTGGCTCGCAAAGCCTTTGCAGATCTGGGAGTAAATCCGGATACCAAGAATCCGGCTCTGGCCTAGATACTCTAGATCAAAATGCTGGTGTGGAGGCGGGTCCGAGACGGGTCCCCGCACAATCTTTATCTTTGAAATCTTTGAAATCTATTCGTCCCCACCCAATCTTTTCTACTTATTGATATCTTCTTTCGCCTGCAACCGCCTGACCAGACCATCCACGTAGGACTTCTGCTGATCGGGGGCACTGGCTAGCGCGGTTTCCATTTCTTTTGCCGCGTTTTCGAAATCGCCCTGCGCGGAGTAAACGCGAGCCATTCCGGTGTGTACAAACCACTCGTTGGGATACTTCTTGTAATTCGACCGGAAAATCGCAAACGCCTCGTCCTGCTTCTTCTGTGCCTGCAGCTGTCGGGCATAAATGTGCAGTTGCAGCGGCATTGCCTTCGCAAGCGCCTTGTCGCGGACAGTACTGGCGTCTTCCTTGCGGCCGAGCGCATCGAGAATGAGAGACTTGGTTACAAGGTTCTCGAATCGTTCTTCGTTTTGAATGGACTTGTCTTCGTACTGAAGTGCCTCGTCGAGGTGGACGTTACTGTCGAGCAGGTAGTGCGCGGCGTCATCCCATCCGTCCCAAGAGTACTGAGCCAGTCCTCTAAGCTGCCTGTGGAGGTTCTCGGCCACCAGTTCTTTCGTGTTCACGCCCACAGTGAAAGGCACTGCGATCCTTTCCCAGGCCAGCGTGACCACACTGGAATCGGGCTTGACCTGGGCAAAGTCGTAGGTCAGAGCTTCATGGAGATCGGTCGCCTGCGGTTTTACGGTTACTCGCAAGGCGTCTTCTGCCTGGTTGTAGGTGAAGCTTCCCCAAGAAGTTGAATTCTTCGAGAAGATCACTGTCCATTCCGATTCTCCCGGGATCATGTGCAGTCCGTAGCTGCCCTTGTCGAGTGGCTTGCCTTCGATGGTCACGGGATCGGTGAACGTGATGGTCGTATTTTCGTTAGCCCCTGCCCGCCAAACCTGGCCGTAGGGGACAAGGCCGCCCCAGACCTTTCTTCCGTTCACGAGCGGACGATGGTAGTTGATGGTGATGTCGGTGATCCCGACGCGCTGGCTAATCAGCGCGTGCTGGCTGGACCGCGGAAGATCCAAAACGAAGGACTGCGCCTGACAGAAAGCGGCAGCAATCACGAGACCTAGAAGCGAAGCGAGGACGTGATGCCTATTCATGGAAACCTCCTTGCGGATTGGGTTTGAGCAGGGGCCATGCGGGCCAACCGATGGGTGGCGGCATGGCAACTTAGACGTCACCCTGGAGAGCTGGTTAGCAGAGAAGATGACGCCCGAAGTGTTCGGTGAGACGGCCACAGGGCCAAAGCTGCTCGATTCAACCCTCAAGATTTCTCCCAGCTGAACGTTTCACCAGACAACTGTCTAGGGCAACTGCAATCTAAGAAAGAAGCAAATTCAACTGGGAGGGGTGTGTTTATGAAAGAACGTCTAATTGCACTCCTGCTCCTACTGGGTGTGGGCCTGGCCCTCTCATCCAGCATGACGGCTCAGGCCAGTCCGTCCGGGCAGGGAGTTCAGATCACCAACGGTCCGCTCATCGAGACTGTGGACAGCAATTCGGCCATGATCGCATGGTCGACGAACCAGCCGTCGAGCAGCCGCGTGTGGTATGGGACAGATGCCAACAACCTCACGCAGCTCGCGGAATCGCCATACGCCACGGGCAACAACCACCGGGTTCAGCTCAAGAAGCTGCAGCCCAGCACGACGTATTATTTCCAGGTCGAATCGGCTCGTGGGCAGTCGGGCCCGGAAGCGGAGAGCCAGGGTGTGATGAGCTTCAAGACGCCAGCTCCAGGACAGCCCACCATTCACAACCAGCGCGCTCAAGTGGCTCAAGAAGGCCCCGCTGGTGGCGAGGAAAACGGCAAAGTAGAAATCACCAATGGGCCGGTGCTCGAGGAAGTAACGAGCAACTCGGCTAAGGTCGCCTGGACTACGAACGTCAAGGGCAGCAGCCGCGTGACATACGGAACCGATCCTAACAACCTGACGCAGCTGGGTGAGTCTCCCTGGGGACAGGGCGGCCTGACCCACCGGGTTGAGCTCAAGGACCTGAAGCCCAATACGACCTACTACTTCCGCGTGGAAACCGGCCAAACTGAGGGCACGGGTGGAGCGGAAGTCGAGGGCCATAAGATTATGAGCTTTAAGACTCCTGCGCCGGGCGCGCCTCCGGTCAAAAACCAGCAGCCGCAGTAATACGCGTCCTGTGAAGAGCTGTGTGGGGGCGGGTCTCGGACCCGTCCCGCGCAGGTCAAAGACCCGCACCCACAACCTTCGGGGTAACGGGCGGAGCACAGAGCTCCGCCCTTGTTTCCTAGTTTCGGCACTACTACCGAAGGTAATTGGCGCTTCGCCCAGAAAAACGTGGAACCTGGCTCAGGTTAGCCGCGTATTACCTATCGGGGGGAAGGCGCAGGCTCGCCTGCCCCTAGACCGCCACGGTTGTCCGCCGGTTACGCCGCGCTATGCGAACATTCCTCGACATCGTGAAGCAATCCCTGTCTACCCTGTGGGCGCACAAGCTGCGTTCGTTTCTCACCATGTTCGGGATTGCCTGGGGCGTAGGCTCCCTACTTCTGCTGATCGGGCTCGGCGAGGGCTTCCGCAGCGGACAGGATAAGCAACTCGCCAATCTCGGTCAGGACATCATGTTCGCCTTTCCGGGCCGGATCCCGGCTGTGGAGGGCAGCCTTCAATCAGGGCGTCCTTACAACTTTACCTACGACGACTACTTGGCCATTCGCAATCAAGCCAAATTTCTACGGGCGATCTCGCCGGTATTGAACCGCGAGGACATCCGCGCAGTCAGCGATTATGGCAGCACTAACGGGCAGGTCTTTGGGGTGGCACCGGATTACGACCGGATTCGCACCGTGCCGGTCAGTCCCGGGCGCTGGTTCAATGACGAAGATAACTCGGAGCACCGCCGGGTGGCGGTCGTGGGCTGGGAACTCGTCAAGAACACATTTCCCGGACGGCCTGCCGTGGGCAATTCCATCCTGCTGAATGGGATGAACTTTGAGGTGATTGGGGTCATCCAGAAGATCGGCAAGGAAGGGAACAACGGGACCAATGGCCGAATTTTTGTGCCTATTGAGACCATGCGCATGCTGTTTCCGCTGAAAGCACAAAATGCCGAAAACGCGATCTCATTCATCAACTACCGTCCTCTGACCAAGGAACAACATCTCGCGGCCAAGCGCGAGATGCACGAGATCCTTGGCCACCGCCATGGCTTTGACCCGAAGACCGAGGATGCCTTTCAGGATTGGGACACGATCGAGGAATCGATTCGCGTAGGCAAAATCTTTAACGCGATGGACTGGTTCTTGGGGGTGGTAGGCATCGTGACCTTGGCGCTGGGGGCAATCGGTATCATCAACATCATGCTCGTATCGGTCACCGAGCGAACCAAAGAGATTGGGCTGCGAAAAGCATTAGGTGCGACGTACCGCAACATTCTGACACAGTTTTTTGTCGAAGGTGCGTTCTTGACTGCATTCAGTGGCGGCATTGGTCTGGCTATCTCGGTTGCGTTTGTGACTTTACTCGCGCAATTGCCGGCTCCTGAAGGATTTGACACGCCGCGAATTGTCCCCTCTTCGGCCGTAGCAGCAATTTTGTCATTGGCAGTTGCCGGCATTGTTGCGGGGCTTTACCCGGCCCGGAAGGCGGCGCTGCTGCCACCTGTGGAAGCACTGCGGCAGGAGTAACCATGTTTACGGATCTCGGCAAACAGGCCTACCAGTCGCTGCGCTACAACCAGCGCCGCTCGCTGCTCACCATGTTGGGCATGGCGTGGGGCATTGCCACCGTCGTACTTCTGCTGGCGTATGGGACCGGTTTTCAGAACGCATTGATGGTGGCCTTCAAGACCTTTGGCGGCAACCTGGTGGCAATTTTCCCCGGGAGAACTTCTCTGCAGGCAGGCGGCAGCAAGGCGGGCACACAAATTCGCCTCAGTCGTGAGGATCTGGATTTCCTCCGCGCAGAAGTTCCCATGATCAAGCGCATGTCGCCTGAAGTGAACAAACAGAGTCTGGTGGCCTACGGGACGCGCAGCAACCACTACAACATCCGGGGGACATACTCCTGCTACCAGCAGATCCGCCATGTCGAAATCGGGGAAGGCAGTTTCTTTGGAGAGCAGGAAGACTTCACCCACAGCCGCGTCGCCGTGCTGGGTGCCGACGTGAAAAAGAAATTGTTCTCTGGACAAAACGCGCTGGGCGAAACCGTGCGCATTGAGGGCATTTCCTATCAGGTTATTGGCGTCATCAAGCACATGCTTTCCAACGGCGACGACAACATGAATGCGATGGTCTATGTGCCGTATAGCGCGATGAGCGATATCAAGAACACCTATTATCTTGACGCAATCACGCTCGATTACGAAGGGGACCACAGCAAGGTGGCCAAGGCAGTACGGGATTCGCTGGCCTTTCACCACAACTTCAATCCGAAAGATGAACGCGCGGTGTTTGTATTTGACGCGGTGAAAGATCTGGCCGATTTGGACGCTATCACGATCGGAATCAAGATCCTGCTGGGCTTCATCGGTATGCTCACGCTCGGGATTGGCGGCGTGGGGCTGATGAATATCATGCTGGTATCGGTGACGCAACGCACCCGCGAGATTGGAGTGGAGAAAGCTCTCGGCGCGCGCCGATGGCAGATCCTGTTCCAGTTCCTGGCCGAGGCTCTGGTGATTACGTTTATCGGTGGCCTGGCGGGGGTAGTTCTGGCCTACATCGTTTCCTGGTCCGTGGGGTCGCTGACCCTGTGGAGCGCGTTTATCGAGAACGCCGATGAAGGAGACATTCACTTGGCCATCAACCTGGGCACGCTCCTGACGTCCACAGCAATTCTCAGCTTCGTGGGTATTGTGAGCGGGATGTTACCGGCCATCAAGGCGGCGCGCTTGGATCCGATTGAAGCCTTGAGGTACGAGTAGGCGACCAGTTAGTAATAGTAGCGCGCCTGTAGGAAGTCGATTTTGATGCCGCTGACGCGGTAAACCAGGCGGTGCTCCTGTGTGATTCTTCTAGACCAACACCCAGCCAGTACAAACTTCAGGGCTTCGGGTTTGCGCAAATCCGTCAACCAACTGCGCGGGAGATAGGCCGCTGGAGCCTGCCGCGCGTAGCCCGTCGCAAGGCCGTGAGAAGGCGCTGTGCGTTCCGGGGAGAGCGCAATAGGTGGGCGGTTTCCAGCAGCCCCGCCAGTTCGTCAGCCGCAATCATCGCGACATCCTTAGCTCTACGCCGCCTGACAATAACGATTTCCTGATCGGCGGCAACTCGATCCAGGACATCCGCGAGATTCTGCCGAAGGCTGGTATAGGTGGTTTCCACAGGAACGTACGGTGAACCTCTACTTCTTCGTTGTACTCCATTGCGGGCCCACACGCACCCACGGCTCCGTTTACAATCACTAAGAAATGGGGAACCATAACGGCCTCGAACGCGTGCTCGACCAATTACGCCTCTACGAACATCCGCTGCTGGCTTTCCATGCGCGGGCCAAGGGTGATGGCGTTGAGGTCATCATCAAGTTCAAGAATCCTGACATTCCGGTACACACTTACTATTTTGATTTGCACCCGCGCGACCTCGATCATCCGCAATTCGAGTGGACCTTCCAGCGTCAGCTCTACGACTGCCTGCATGACTACCTGATTGAGATGTTCACACGCACGCCCCAGGACCGCACCGAGCGCCAGCGGGAAGGCCTGTGACTCTGCGCGAACGAATCCAACAGGAAATCGGAAAGCATGGGCCGATTCCGTTCTCTCGCTACATGGACCTGTGCCTATACGAGCCTGAATTAGGCTATTACGCGCGTCATGCTGGGCAGTTTGGCAAGGCGGGAGACTTCTATACCTCCAGCGATGTGCATGCGGTTTTTGGCCGCTTGCTGGCTCGGCAGTTTGACGAGATGTGGCGTGCGCTGGGCTCGCCTGGGCGGATCGGGATTCTGGAGCTGGGACCGGGACGAGGGTTGTTCGCACATGATGTATTGGACTGGACTCAAAAGAAGTTTCCTGAATTTTTCGGAGCCTTGCACTACACACTGGCCGAAAATTCTCCTGCATTGCGGGAACGGCTGCAGGAGACGTTGAGCATGCATTTGCAGTCAGGCAAGGCATCGCTGAGTTCAAGTTTCTCGGCGGCTAAAGCCGCTGAAGAAAATAAGGCGCTGATTGCAGCGCGAAAGCCCTGCGCCACCCAAGATCAAACTTCCCCAGCCTATGAAATCGTGCCCTCCCCGGTTTCAAATCCAACCATTGTCTTTGCCAATGAGTTTTTTGACGCGCTTCCGGTGGAAGTCGTGGGGAGCAAAGGTGAACTCAGAATTGATCTCCGCAATGGACAATTCGTGGAGAAATGGGTGCCAGCTTCGGATGAAGAACTCGAATTTCTGGACCGCTACAGCGTCCATCCGGAACCAGGCGAGCGCGTGGAGGTTCCCTTGCCTGCTCGGCAATGCATGGGGGAAGTTGCCCAGTCACTCGAACGCGGGTTCGTGATCGCGATCGATTACGGCTACAGGCGCGACGAACAGCTTCGAGGACGCCATCGCGGAACAGTGATGACCTACCGCCAGCATTCCGCTAGCCCAAATCCCTACGAAGCTCCGGGGGAGCAGGATATTACTGCACATGTGAACTTCACCGCTTTGGCGGCTGCCGCCGACGAATGCGGAATGCAAGCACAAGAGCTGCTCAGCCAATCGCAGTTCCTGATGGGCATTGGGGAAGCTAACCAGTTTGCTGATGCCTTCGAAGAATGCCGTTTGCCCCAGGAGCGAGCCAAGGTAGCACTCCAACTCAAGCACCTGGTCACCCCGGCTGGAATGGGTGAAACGTTCCACGTGCTGGTTGCCAGCAAAGGCGTGAATGTCGAGTCGGTGGCGCGGTTGGGTGGCTTGAAATTCGGCCGAAGCAAGGTGTAGAGGGAAGATCAGGCTTTCTGGCCGGCAATCGTCATTTGCTCTGCCGATGCTTTGGCGGCGGCTTCCGGGTATTCGAAGACACCGCGTCCCGCCTTCCGCCCCAGGCGTCCCGCTTTGACGTGCTGCACCAGGAGCGGCGCGGGGCGGAATTTCTCACCCAGTGTCTTGTGGAGATATTCGAGAATGTGCAACCGCGTATCCAGCCCCACCAGGTCGACCAGTTCGAACGGCCCCATAGGATGATTCAGCCCTAGCTTGAGCGCCTTGTCGATATCGGCCGCGGAGGCAATTCCCTCCTGCAGCATGTGGAAGGCCTCGTTGCCGATCAAGGCGTTGATGCGGCTGGTGATGAATCCCGGCGATTCCTTGATCACGACCACTTCCTTGCCCATGCGCTTGCCTACTTCAACCGCAGTGGCCAGGGTGTCGTCATCGGTCTCGAGCGCCCGGACTATTTCCAGCAGCTTCATCTTGTGTACGGGATTGAAAAAGTGCATGCCCAGGATCTTCTTGGCACGATAGGTGACTGACGCGATCTCCGTGATGCTGAGCGATGATGTGTTCGATGCCAGGACAGTAGTCGGACGGCAGATCTTGTCCAGCAGGGTGAAGATTTCGATCTTCGACTCCATCTCTTCGGGCACCGCTTCAAGGACCAGGTCCGCCTGGCGCGCCGCCTCCTCCACTGTGCGGGCGTACTCGATGCGAGAGAATGCCGCGTCGGCATCGGCCGGAGTGACCTTGCCCAGTTCGACGGCCTTATCGAGATGGGAGCGAATCTCAGTCTCGGCGCGACGCAGCGCATTGGGAAGCAGGTCTTCAAGAATGGTGCGATAGCCACCGAGAGAGGCGGCATGGGCAATGCCGCGCCCCATGATGCCGGCGCCGATGACCGCCACCGTTCTGACTTCCGCCACTACTGGCCTCCCTTTTCCAGGCTTTCGAGCACGACAATGAAATTGGGATCGGACTTGTGCATGTATTCGGCTAAACGCTTGCGCTCTTCCGGAGTTAAGGTCGGAATGGTGGAAGTAATACGGCGTAGCGTAGCAGCTATATCATCGACGTAGTTCAACAAGCGGATGAGTTCTCCGGTAGCTTGCATGAGCGCTCCTGTTGCCCTGCTTCTTCTGGGTGTACCACATGCTCAGAGCTTACAGTACAACGGCACGCCGCAGGGCGAACCAACTATTGTCGACGGTGGCGAACTTTTAGTAAAGCGATCGGGATTGGCAGGGCGGGCGACATGGAAGGGGCATCTAGCGGGTTTCCTTT